>JAFLCL010000165.1 GCA_017303575.1 Deltaproteobacteria bacterium | reverse complement strand
GGCGTCGCCGGCGTCGACGGGGTCGCAGCGCGCGGCGCCGCGGACACTGGCTCCCTCAGGTAGTACGTCACCCACGCGACGAACGGTGAGCGTGTCGCGATCGTCGCATCACGACGACGTGACTCGAAGCAGAGGCGCACCGCGCGGTTCAAGAGGTCGTAGGCGAGATCGCGATCGGCGCCTCCGGGCAGCTGCGAAGGCATGACGGCGCCACCGTTGCGCTCGAGCACGAGCGCGGCTGCGTCCCAGAAGTACGCCGCGAGCAAGGCCATCGTCTCGGGATCGGTCGCGCCGTCGGCGAAGCGACGCAGTCGCGCGAGCACCTCGCCTGTTCCGCGACCCTCGAGTGCGCGCTCTACGTCTGCGTAGAGTTCTGTACCGCGGACGCGCACGAGGATCTGCACGAGCTCGGCGACCTCGGCACCGTGCACGCTGTTGGCGAGGCCCAGACGCGCCGTGGCGACCTGCCCTGCTTCCGGCGTCAGCGTCGCCACGACGCGCGCGATCGGATCGATCGGCACGGCCACGCCGATGCTCTGCACGCCCTCTTCCACGTCGCCACGCGCCACGACGATGCCCACGACGTGCTCTTGCGCATCGATGAGCGGGCCGCCGCTGTTTCCAGGATTCACGCCGATGTCGAGCTGGAGCTCTCCGCTCGGCAGGACGCCCGAGACGATGCCTTGCGCGGATTGCGGATCGATGCGGCTCGCATCGAGCGGGTAGCCGATCGCGTTCACGGGCTCTCGGATACGGAGCGCACGACCGAGCGGTGCGACCGGCACGAAGTCGCGGAACGTGCCCTGGATCGCGAGGACTGCGAGGTCCCACGTCTCGTCGAGATACACGACCTCGGCCTCGAACGCGCGCTCGTAGCCAGGCACCCAGATCGCGAACAGCTCACCGTCGGCCACCACGTGCCGCGCGGTGACGACGAGCCCGTCTGCGCTGACGAGGAGCCCCGAGCCGTGCGACGACTCGGGCAGCGCGAGCAAGCGACCGCCACCGCGCGAGGTCGCGAGGCGAGCCGTGCCCACACCGTGCACCGCGAACACGCGCACGGTCGCGCGATCGATCACGGAGTAGTCGAGCGTCAGCGATCCGCTCGGCGCCGTCGGCGTCGCCGGTGGCGTGGGGGTCGTGGGGGTCGCGGGCGTCGTCGGCGCCACGTCCTGCGCGTGTGCGCTCGAAGCGAACACCGCGAGCACGACGGCAGCGACGAGCCATGCAGGGAGCGTCCTCATCCGCAGTACCCCACAGGCTCCCCGTGGACGACGAGATCGACGGCGAAGCGCCGGCAAGTCGGCGTTCCCGGGCAGTCGCGGTCGTCATGGCAGAGGCGCGCACACGCGTCGCGATCGGAGAATGCCACGCACGTGTGCCCGAGCGCGCAGGACGCGTCGAAGCAGTCCGCGCCCGCCGCACCGCTGCCGCCGTCGCCGCACACCGTGACAGCGCTCCTGCCTCCCGCGAGCGGGACCATCACGCAGCCTCGCGCCGCGGGGCACCCCGACGCATCCACGGGATCGCAGGAATCCTCGCAACGACCGAAGCGCTCACCCGTGGTGAGAACGCTCGAGAAGCCGAGGCTGGCGAAGCACCGGAGGTCGCCACCGCAGTCTGCGTTGCTCCCACATGCGGTCGCGCACCGCGCGCGGTCGATGTCGCCCGCATCGATGCAGACCAGGCCTGGCGCACACTGCGTGGTGAGCGAGCAGGCGAGCCCCGCGCCTCCCGTGCCGGGCAGCACGCAGCTCGGGTCGCCCGAGGTGGTGGGTGTGCACGTGTCGTCTTCGGCGCAGCCGCACTGCGAGATCACCGAGCACGGCGAGCGCAGACAGCGCACCGTGCAGTCGTCGTCGGGGTGACAGAACGAGCCCTCCTCGCAGGAGCTGTCGTCGATGTCGTGGTGGCAGCGGCCTTCGCTCGGCTCGCAATACGAATGCGTGCACGAAACCCCGTCATCGCAGCTCACGGGCGGCACGGTCTGTTGGCAGCGGCCGTCGAGGCACTCGAACACGCCGTTGCAGAGGTCTGCGTCATCGCACGCGCGCGGCGACGGAGACCGCGGACCACACTCTGGCAAGGCGACGCATCTCGCCTCCTCGCACCGCGCGGTGGGTCCACACGACACGCCGCAAGCACCGCAATGGAGCGCGCTCGCGCTCGGATCGATGCACTGCCCATCACACGAGAGCTGCCCCTGTGGGCACATGCACCCAGTCATCCACAGGAGGCCGAGCATCAGTCCGAGCGCTCCGACCCTGGCGGCGCCGGCGTCGATCATCGGCGCCTCGAGGTCGGCGTGCCGGTACCCGGTGGTGCCGGCCGCCACTCCTGCGAAGGTTCGGTGGTGAGCATACGCGGTGCCCCGAGGTGGCAGCGTCGGTCTTCTCCGCAGTAGGCCTCGCGGGCGCAGGGCGGATTGCACAGCGGCTGGCAGGTGTCGGGCGCCACGCAGCCCCAGCCCGCGGGACAGCGCTGCGAGCAGGTGGGCACGCACTGGTTGTACTGGCACGCGAAGCCCGGTGAGCAGGGTGGCGAGCAGTATCCTCCGCGCCCCGTCGGGCGCGTCGAGCCCGAGTAGCTGATTGGCCGCCTGGGCCGACAGGCGGAGAGCGCAGACGCGAGCATGAATGCGAGCAGCCCGACCCAGACTGCGCGCACGAGCACTCGAGCGATCATCCCACCACCCACGAGACCTCGCGCATGGAGGAGGAGCGTACCGAGAGCGTCCGCGTCCCGCCAAGCACCTTGTGTGTCCGGGGCGAACAGCAGTCGTCAGGCGCTCACCGTTGCGAGCCAGCCCTCATGTCCATGACGACCGCGCGCCGAACGTGCAGTGAATTCGATATGCTCGCAGCATGGTGCGGGCGTCGGTCATCGGGTGTGTGTGGATCGTCGTGGGTGGCCTCGTCGGTGCGTGCGTTCCAACAGGCACGGTGGAACCGACGCCCGACGTCGGCACGGACGCGGTCGTCGCTCGCTCGGCGGCGCCGCGGGACGAGCCCGTGCCCGACGAGCGGCCAGCCGAGCCCACTCCGTCGGTCCCTGGTGATCTCGATCTCTCCGCGCTCATGGAGCGGACGCGCGTTGCGTTCCATCCGGTCCGAGATGCGCGGGTGTTCCACGCGCTCGGCGATGCACATGAGGCCGTCGTCGCCCCCGACGGCGTGACGTCCCTCGTGTGCATGCCCTGGGATCGAGACGCGAGCACGCCGTGGCGTGTCGGACCTGCACGGCTCGCGGGCACGGCGAGCGCGCTCGCGCCACGAGTGCAGCGAAGCGCGGAGGATGGATCGCTCTGGCTCGATCACGGGACCTTTCGCGAGCACCTCGTCGGTCGTGCCGAGGGGATCGAGCAGAGCTTCCACTTCGATCGCCCGCCGTCCGATGCGATCACGATCCGCCTTCCCGTGAGTGGCATGCGCCACGTGGCGAGCGACGACGGCGGCGTGCATTTCGCCGAGGACGCCACCGATCTGGGCTTCGTGTACGGACACGGCACGTGGATCGACGCCGCCGGACGCGAGACCTCCGTCCCCGCCTCGCTCGCGAACGGGGTCATCGAGCTCCATGTACCCCCCCGCATCGTCGCCGCGACGCAGTGGCCAGCCGTGCTCGATCCCGTGATGGGACCCGAGCTCACGGTCGGAGTCCGCGCGCTCGCGGCGCCGACCGCCGACGGCTACGACGTGCGCGTGACCTCCGCGCCAGCTGGGGGCGCCGTGTTGTGGCGCGACGAGCGCGCGAGCCACCCCAGCTACCGAAGCTCGGGCATCTGGGCCGCACCGCTGAGCGGATCGACCGGATCGATCCCCGGCGGCATCGGCGTGGAGGTCGTGCGGGGGGTGAACGGTGCGTACGGCGCGGCGAGCGGTGCTGGCACCACGATCGTGGTCTGGACCGGGAGCCGTGACCTCCGCGCCGCGACGCTCTCGCCGACTGGAGTGCTCGGTCCGGTGCGCACCATCGCGGCCGACCCGGCGAGCTCGATCGGTGGGGTGCACGTCGCGTTCGATGGCACGCGCTTCATCGTCACGTGGAGCGATGGAGCCGCCGACGCGCGGGACGTGTGGATCGCGGGGCTCGACGCGACGGGCGCCACGACGGTCGCTCCGTTCGCGATCGTGACGAGCCCCGGAAGCGACGACCAGCAGCGCGTCGCGTGCGGCGCGAGCGGCTGCGCCCTCGTCTACGTCGAGCAAGCCGCAGGCGTGCGCGCCATCCGTCTCGATGCGTCGTTGCGCTCGCGCGAGGCCACGCCGATCGCGATCGATCTCACGGCGGGCGCAAGCGCAGCTCCTGCCATCGCGGCCGCCAGCGACGGATGGATGCTCGCGTGGGATCCGCCGAGCGCCTCCTTCCGTGGGCTCGCGGTCGCACGCCTCGGCGCGAGCGGAACGATCGCGAGCTCCGGCACGATCTCGGGCGCGTCGATCGCCTCGATCTCGCTGACGAACATCGACGCTCGCGTGCTCGCGACGTGGCGAGACGACGACGCCATCGGCATCCGCGTACAGGAGATCGGAGCCGACTCGCGCGGCGTGGGCTCCCCGGTCACCGTGAGCGCGGGCGGAACGACTGGGCTCTCGCAGCCATCGATCGGATGGAACGGGACCCGAATCCTCGTGGGCTGGACGCAGGGCTCGTCTCCACGGCACGTGCGACTCGCGCGCCTCTCGTCGACGATGTCGCTCCTCGATCCGCTCGGCGGCGTCGCCGTCACCGCGACCGGCGCGGCTCACACGTTCGTCCGCGCGGCATGGGGCGGCAGCTCTTGGCTGATCGTGTGGGGTGAGCGAGCTGGCGGCGACGGGAACGTCTATGGCGCACGGCTGCGCGGAGACGGGAGCTTCGTCGACTCGGTCGGCTTCACCATCGCGGACACGACGGAGGACGAGCGAGACGCGCAGGTCGCGTCCACGGGCACCGGCGTGGGTTGGATGGTCGCGTACCGCGGCGGCTCCGCGGTTCGCATGAAGATCGTGTCGGCCACGGGCTTCGCCGGTTCCTCGACGCTGCTCGATTCGTCGAGCTCCACGGTCTACGTGGGGGCGACCGCGGACCAGTACCTCGTCGCATGGGGCTTCAGCTCTTGGCGCTGGGTGCGCTTCACGCCCGATGGCACGCGCGTCGACTCCACCACGCGCACGTCGGAGATCTTCGACAGCCTGAGCTCGGCCGCGATCGTGCGCGACGGAACCAGCTTCGTCTTGGTGTGGAACCATCGCGCGGGCGGCGTTCGCTCGGCGCGCGTCACGAGCACGCTCTCGCCTTCGACGGGCTCCGAGATCGCGGCCGTGACCCCCTCGCGTGGCATCGACGCGGAGTCGGGCGGAGGAACGTTCCTCGCTGCGTGGACCAACACGCCTTCGTCGTCTCAGGTCGAGGCATCTCGCTTCACCCCTGGCGGAGGCGCAGTCGGAGCCCGCTACGTCCATCGCCAGGGCAGGACGATCCAGACGCCGAGGATCGCCTTCGACGGCACGGACTTCGTGACGTTCTTCGATCGCGAGCCCGACGGCGGCGGCACGGAGTGGGTCGAGATGTTCCGAACGCGTCCCGACGGCACCGCGCTCGACCCCGACGGCGTGCGCGTGCACTCGGGCAGCGGCGTCTCGGTGCAGGACGCCGTGGCAGGAGACTTCCGCCGCATCTTGCTCCTCTACATCGGCTACGACGCGATCGCGGGAGCGCGAAGGACCGTGGGACGCATCCTCGACATGGCCTCGACCGGCACGGCTCCCCTCGGGACCGCGTGCACGTCGGCATTCATGTGCGCGAGCGGTCACTGCATCGATGGTGTGTGCTGCGACAGCAGCTGCGGTGGCGACGGCTCGCTCTGCGCGAGCTGCGCTGCCTCCCGCGGCGCGCGCGCAGATGGAACGTGCACGCCCATGAGCGCCGGTACTTCGTGCCGCACGTCACGAGGCGTGTGCGATCCCGCCGAGGCGTGCGATGGCGTCGCGCCCGCGTGCCCCGCGGACGTGCGCAGTCCGGCGGGCACCGTGTGCAGTGCCTCGACGGGACCGTGCGAGCTCGACGCGACGTGCACGGGCACGAGCTCGAGCTGCCCCGCGCGCACGTTCGTGCCCAGCGGCACGGTCTGCCGCGAGACCGCGGGGGCGTGCGACGTGGAGGAGGCATGCGACGGCGCGAGCGCCGCGTGTCCCGCGGACGTGCTCGTCGTCCGCGGCAGCGAGTGCCGCGCCTCGCTCGGCGAGTGTGATCTCGCCGAGTCGTGTGATGGCAGCTCTGCCGCGTGCCCCGCCGACGCGCGACGCAGCGCGGAGACTACGTGCCGAGTGAGCAGCGGCCCCTGTGATCCTGTGGAGCGCTGCGACGGCACGGGCGCCACTTGTCCCGCCGATCGTCGCGAGCCAGCGGGGACGGTGTGCGGCGCTGCCGAGGGTGACTGCGCCGCACCCTCCGAGTGCGACGGCAGGAGCGCACAGTGCAACGCTGTCGCGGCCGCCGCCGGCACCGAGTGTCGCGCGGCCACCGACGTCTGCGATCTGCCTGAGCAGTGCGATGGCTTCCACAGGTCCTGTCCGGAAGACACCGCGTTCCCGGACGGCCTCCGCTGCGACACCGACGCCCTCTACTGCAACGGCATCATGCGCTGCAGCGCCGGTCGGTGTGCGCCGACGGCCGCACCGAGCTGCGGACCACCGGAGCTGTGCTCCGAGGAGACGCGTGCGTGCGTCGCGCCGCCCGAGGAGCCGCCGCCTCCGTCGGGTTGCGCGTGCACGGTCGCCGGCAGGACCGGGCTCCCGCCTCGCATGTCGCTGCTGCTCGCGCTCGTGCTGCTCCCGCTGGCCCAGCGTCGTCGACGTGCCGCCGATGCCCCGCGCCGTCCGACTGGCACGGATGACCGAGACAGGAATCTCACGTCTTGATCGCGGCCCTCACGAAGAGGATGTGTGGCGACGGTTCGAATCAGGCTTGCGCGGCAAGCTGGTCGGCTCAGGAGCTCGAGATCGATCGCCTGCAAGCACGCCGGGGCCGACTGTCGCGAAGGAGATCCATAAGTGACAAGACCTCGACTCTCGTGGCGACAGACGGACCGTCTGCCGCGCAGGCTCACTTACGCGCGCGGAGCTGGGCCAAGAGCTGCGCGCCGAAGGCTGCGGCTTCTTCGAGCTTCGCGGGGGCGTCGTCGTCGCGCTCGTACTTGTCGACGACGGCCTCCGGGAGGCCCTCGAGGAAGCGTGACGGCGCGGTCTCCATCACGCGGCCTCGCATCTCGCGGCGGAGAAAGCGCGTGAGATACAGGCGCTCTCGCGCACGCGTCACGCCCACGTAGAAGAGGCGCCGCTCTTCCTCGACGTCGGTCGGCGCGGCCTCGCTCACCTTGGGATCGATCGTGCGGAGATGCGGCAGCGTGCCTTCGTTCAGGCCGATCAAGAACACCATCGGCCACTCGAGGCCCTTGGCGCTGTGGAGCGAGCTGAGCGTGACCTCGTTGCCCGTCTCCTCGGCCTCGTCGTCGCGACGGATCGAGAGGCGCTGGAGGAACTTGCTGAGGTCGGCCTGCTCGCCGTCCTTGGCGACCACGCGCTCGTAGCGATCGAGCGAGCGGAGCACGAACTCCACGTTGCCCCAGCGCGCTTGCTTCTCGGCGTCGGTGCCCGTCTCCGCGAGATCGTGCTTGAGACCGCTCTCGTCGAAGAGCGAGACGGCGATCGCAGGCAGACGCGGCCGCTCCGGGTCGGGCTTGCCTGCAGACTCCACGGAGTCGAAGCGTGCGCGCGCAGCCTCGAGCGCCTGACGCAGCTGACGCGCGCCGCGGATCGCCGCGTCGGGCACGTCGGGGATGTTGCTGGGATCGAGGATCGCGCGCGTGAAGGGCACGTTCTTCGCCATCGCCCAGCGCTCGACGCGCGCGATCGTCGTCTCGCCGATGCCGCGCGCCGGCGTGTTCACGATGCGTCGCAGCGCGAGCTCGTCGCGCGGCTGGATCGCGGCGCGGAGGTACGCGAGCGCGTCTTTGACCTCCTTGCGATCGAAGAACTGCGTGCCGCCCACGAGCTTGTAAGGAATGCCCTCGATGCGGAGCTCTTCCTCGACGAGGCGCGCCTGGAGGTTCGAGCGGTAGAGCACCGCGAAGTCGCCGTACTTCGCGTGGCCGCTCTTCACGACATCGCGGATCTCCTTCGCGACGAACTTCGCTTCCTGCTCGATGTCGCCGATCACGCACAGGCGCACGTTGTCGCCGCCGACCTTCGTGGGCTTGAGGCGCTTGTCGTAGCGCTTGCCCTTGCTGCGCGAGATCGCCTCGTTGGCCACGGTGAGGATCGCCGAGCGCGAGCGGTAGTTCTCCTCGAGCTTCACGATCGTCGCGCCCGGGAAGATGCTCTCGAACGCGAGGATGTTGCCCACCTCGGCGCCTCGCCAGCCGTAGATGGACTGATCGTCGTCGCCGACGACGCACACGTTGCGGTCGCGGCCCACGAGGAGCTTCACGAGCTCGAGCTGGACGGCGTTGGTGTCCTGGAACTCGTCGACCAGCAGGTGCTCGAAGCGCTCCTGCCAGCGCTCACGGATGTCCTCACGTTCGCGGAGCACGCGCACGGGCACCGCCACGAGATCGTCGAAGTCGAACGCGCGCATCGCGCGCAGGGCCGACTCGTAATGCGGGTACGCCTGCCGCGCGACCTCGTCGTACTCGACGTCGCTCGCCTTGATCTGATCGGGCCCGAGCGACTTGTTCTTCCAGAGCGAGATGCGGCCGTGCACGCCCCAGAGGTCGAGCTTGCGATCGCCCGCTTTTCCCGCCGGGTAGAGGTGCTCGCGCTTCATGATCTCGCGGAGGAGACCCACGCAGTCGGCCTGATCGAAGATCGAGAACTTCGTCTTGCCGCTCGCGCCGAAGGCCGCGCCCGCCTCTTCGCTCAGGAAGCGCACGCCGAAGCTGTGGAACGTCGAGAGCCACAGCTTGCTCGCGCGTTCCTTGCCGACGAGCGGCTGCATGCGCTCGCCCATCTCCTCGGCGGACTTGTTGGTGAAGCTCACCGCGAGGATGCGGCCCGGCGCGACACGGTGGTGCTCGACGAGGCGCGCGACCCGGTGCGTGATCACGCGCGTCTTGCCGCTGCCCGCGCCCGCGAGCACGAGCAGCGGCCCGCGCGCGTGCTCGACGGCGGCCTTCTGCGCTGCGTTCAGCCCGTGGGGCTTTGGGTGTGAGGTGCTCATCGGGATCGACGCGCGGGGAGCGCCATCTACCGAACCGTGTGATCGCGAGCAAGCCCGTCCTCCACGTCGAGTCAGCTTCGGGTCAGCCCCTCGGTCAACCTCTGGGCGGCGATCGCCGCAGCGTCGCGATCGTCCGCTCGAGCTCCGCGACCTTCCCCTCGAGCTCCGCGATGCGCTGGTCCCGGCGCTCGAGCACGAGGGCCACGTCGGCCGCCTCGAACCGCTGTGGGATGTGCTGCGGACAGTTGGCGTCCCAGGCGCGCACGTCGATGACGATCGCTTGCTCGACCTTGGCCCGGTAGCCCTCGACGACGAGCCGAGAGAGGAGCGCCCGATCGTCGGTGACCACGCGCGCCTCGCCCCAGATCTTCACGCGCTGCCTCGTCTCGTAGTCGATGAGGAAGAGGTGCACCTTCGGGTTCTCCGAGAGGTTGCCGAGCGAGATGTACTGCCGGTTGCCCGCGAAGTCCGCGAAGCCCAGCTGCTGCGGGCCGAGCACGCGGAGAAAGCCCGGCGGTCCGCCGCGGTGCTGGATGTAGGGCTGCCCCGCCGCGTTCGCCGTCGCGAGGAAGAAGCTCGTCTGCTCGGCGATGAAGCCCGCGAGCTCGTCGTCGATCTCGGTGGACCAGCCGCCGCTCGTCTCCATGCGCGCGTAGCTCGCACGCGAGCCGCGCGCGCGCTGGATCGCCTTCACGGCCGCCGTGAACGCGACGTCGCTCGGGACGCTGTCTGCCCGCACCGCGCGGGTCACAGGCCGAGCTCCGTGAGGCCCGGGTGCTCGAGCGGGCGAGGCCCGAGCGGCCAGCGGAAGAGCCGAGCGGTCTCGTCGATCGGTACGTCGTTGATGCTGGCGTCGCGCCGACGCATGAGTCCGCTCTCGTCGAACTCCCACTGCTCGTTGCCGTAGGACCGCGTCCAGCGGCCCTCGGCGTCGCGCCACTCGTACGCGAAGCGCACCGAGATGCGCGCGCCGGTGAACGCCCAGAGCTCCTTCACGAGCCGGTACTCGCGCTCACGCTCCCACTTGCGCGCGAGGAAACGCTCGACGGCCTCGCGCCCGACGAGAAACTCGGAGCGGTTCCGCCAGCGCGTGTCGGGCGTGTACGCGAGCGGGACGCGCGCGGGGTCGCGACCGTTCCACGCGTCCTCGGCGGCTCGGACCTTGGTGATCGCAGAGGCGGTGTCGAACGGCGGCAGAGGCGGGCGGATCATGGGACCTCCACGGGCGAGCGGGGCGGCGGAGTCGACCGGCCGATCTCGACCGCAAGAGAGCGATCGAGATCGGCCGGGCCGGGCAGTCGGTGGCGCGTCTCGGTTCGCGCGTCGCGTGTGGGCGCGCGTCGCCTCATCGCGCGCGGCGAGTCACTTCGCGCTTCGCGCGGTGACCGCGGGGAAGTCGATCTCGGTCGCGGCGACGGTGTTGATGTAGTTCGTCAGCGTGTTCAGCGCGACGTGCAGCACGATCTCCACGATCTCCGCGTCGCCGTAGCCAGCCGCGCGCACCGCCGCGAGCTCGGCGTCACCGACGTGTCCCCGGGCGCGCACGACCTGCGCCGCGAAGCGCACGGCCGCGGCCGCCTTCGGATCCGCCGACGTCGCGTCGCGGTTGAGGCTCATCTCCGCGTCCTCGAGGCGCGCGAGGTTCTTGCCGAGGTAGGTGTGCGCCGAGAGGCAGTAGTCGCAGCCGTTCTCCTGGGCGACCACGAGCGCGATGCGGTTGCGGGTCTTCACGTCGAGCGCGCCCTTGCCGAGCGCGCCGTTGAGCCCGAGGTAGCCCTCGAGGCCCGCGGGGCTGTTGCCCACGACCCGGAACAGGTTGGGGACCGAGCCCAGCTGCTTCTGCACCGCCTCGAGCAGCGGTCGCGAGGCCGCGGGGGACGTGTCGATCGAGGTCGGGGTCGGGATGCGGGTCATGGCTCTCTCCTCGCGCGTGTCGGGCGCTTCTCTGGCGACGTGCTCCGTGCGCGTCGCGAGGTGAGAGATGACGCTCGAACGGCCTTGCAACAATGGCGAGCATTCGCATATCACCATTGCGATTCGCGCAATGATGAGGGAACGATCGAGCCATGGATCGCCTGGACGCCATGAACACCTTCGTCGCCGTCGCCGAGCAGCGGAGCTTCGTCGGCGCCGCGCGCAAGCTCGGGCTCTCGCCCTCCGCGGTGACCCGCACGATCAGCGCGCTCGAAGAGCACCTCGGCCTGCGCCTGCTCCAGCGCACGACGCGCTCGGTCGCGCTCACGGACGCGGGCGCGCGCTACCTCCTCCGCGCCCGCCGCATCCTCGGCGAGGTCCTCGAGGCCGAGGACGAGGCGCTCGCCGATCGCGCGACGCCGACCGGTCGGCTCGCCATCGCAGCGCCGAGCGCGTTCGGTCGATCGCACGTGGCGCCCGTGCTGACGAGCTTCCTCGCACGGCACGACGCGGTGCAGGGCGAGCTCTTCCTCGCCGATCGTTTCGTGAACCTCGTGGAGGAGGGCATCGACGTCGCCGTGCGGATCGGTGTGCTCCCGGACTCGAGCCTCGTCGCGAAGACGGTCGGCCTCACACGCCGCGTGCTCGTCGCCTCGCCCGGCTACCTCGAGGCACGCGGCACACCGCGCTCGCCGCAGTCGCTCGAGAAGCACCGCATCGTGCAGTTCACCTCGCTCACGCCGAGCCCCGAGTGGCGCTTCGTGCGCGGCGAGCAGGTGGAGCAAGTCGCGATCACGCCTTCGTTCGCAACCAACAGCGCCGAGGTCGCGGTCGCGCACGCCGAGGCTGGGCGCGGTCTCACGCTGGTGCTCGGCTACCAAGCGACCGAGGCCGTACGTGCAGGACGGCTCGCGGTGGTCTTGGCGCGACACGAGCCCCCGCCGCTGCCCATCCAGCTCGTCTACCCGACCTCCCGCCTGCTCTCGACGAAGGTTCGGGCCTTCGTCGACCACGTCACGGCGAGCGCACGCTGGCGTTTTCTCGATCTCTGAGTTGCCTGGGTCGAGGGACCTCCGGCCCCTCGAGCTCCCCGTCGTTCGATCGTCGAAGACTCCTCCTCACTCCCGCTCCAGGGGTTTGCTGCGCAAACCCCGCCGCGTGGCGCCCCACGCGACCGAGAGCGATTGCTTCTCGGTCCTTGAGTCGTGCCTCGCGCGCATGCATCGGCCCGTGTTAGGACGCGGGACGTGCCAAGCGGGCCGCACTCGAGTCGGCGCAGCGCGATCGCTGTCGGGAGCATCGTGCTCGCCGCGCAGCTCGGTTGCTCACGCGGACCTTCGTCGAGCGAGCTCGATCAGTGGCTCGAGGAGGCGCGCGCCGCCGACCGAGCGGCGATGGCGGCGCACGGAGACGACGACGAGCGCGCGGGCTGGTCGCTGACGATCGTCAACCCCGACGGCGCGAGCACCCGGATCGGCTGGCCCGAGCTCGAGCGCATGGCGGACACGATCGTCGACACCGACCTGCCGCCCGAGGGCAGCGTCGAGCGGCACGCGCGCTTCCGCGTCGTCACGCTCGACGAGCTGCTCGATCGCGTGGGCGGAAGCGAGGGCCATCGCGAGGTCACGCTCGTCGCCTACGACGGCTTTCGCGCGACCATCGACGTCGCCGATCTCGAGGCGCACCCCATCGGCCTCGCGCTCGAGGCGGATGGTCACCCGATCGAGCGCGCGAGCGGCGGCCCGCTCTTCACGGTGTTCCCCATCAGCGAGACGCCTGCGCTGCTCGATCGCTACAGCTCGAGCTGGTGGGTCTTCTACGTCACCCACGTGTTGATCGACACGCCCGCGCCGCGCGTGCGCATCGTCGATCACCGTCCCAACCGAGACCCTGCGCCGCACGCGCTCGACGCAGCGCTCCTCGCGAGCCTGCCTCGCAACCGCGTGACCATGAGCGTCGGCTATCGAACGGGCTGGCCGAGCGAGCCGGTGGTGCTCGAGGGCGTGCTCGTGCGCGAGCTGCTCGAGACGCGCGATCTCGTGCTCGAGCCCGGCGATGTCGTGCGCTTCCTGACCGTCGCTCCGCTCACGCGTGGCGACACACGACCCACCGCGCTCAGCGCCGACGACATCATGCTGCGCCCCACGCTGCTGGCGACGCACTGGGCGCCCGAGGGCAGCGCGGACGAGCCGGGCGCGACGAGCCCGATCAGCGCCCGCCTCGGCGGTCCGCTCACGCTCGCTGCACCCGCCGAGGTGCAGGCGCGCCTCGGTGATCGCGTGTGGCTCACGCACGTCGACGAGATCGTGATCGAGCATCCGACGGACGCGCTGCAGGATCCGTCCGAGACGGAGGCCCCGCAGTGACCGAGCGCCTCACCGTCTCGGGCGATCTGCGGACCTCGTCGCGTCCTTCCGGCTTCTCGTGGGCCGCAGCGATGGCCGATCGCGAGAAGGCGCGCGTCTCGATCGTCCTCAAGCTCATCGTCTCCACCGCGCTCTTGCTCGCTGTCGTCCTGATCTCCTGCGTCAACCTCTGGATCCAGAGCGAGACGCACTCGATGCGTCGCCTCAAGCGGCAAGAGGCGCGCGCGTTCGCGGTCGCCATGAGCGGCGCGTGGTCGAACGAGCTGATCGACGAGAACTGGAACCAGATCCGGAACCAGCTGCGCACGGTGCTCATGCGCAGCCCGGACTACGTCTACGTGCTCGTCTCGGACGATCGTCGCGACGGACGCATCATCGCCGCCGTCCCGGACGAGTACGTCGGCCATCACGTGCCCGACCTCGTGCGCCTCGCCGACACCGAGCGCGCGCTCACCGAGAGCGCAGAGGAACGCCTCTCGGAGGTGGTGCTGCTCCACGACGTGGTGTGGCCCGAAGAGACGCTTCGCGCGCGACGCGGTGAAGAGGTCGTCGAGGTCGCGTCGGACATCATGTTCGAGGGCCGACGCGTGGGCGTGATGCGCGTGGGCATCTCGCTCCGCCGCGTGGAGGGCGCGCGCTACGAGATCATGAAGAACGCCACCGTGGGCGGCCTCCTCGTGCTCGTGCTCGGAGTGCTGGGCGCGTGGCTCGTGGCGCGGCGCATCACCGGTCCGGTGCTCGCGCTGGAGGAGAGCGCGGCACGCATGGCCGCAGGAGATCTCGCGCATCGCTCGATGGTCGCCGGCAGCGACGAGATCGGCTCGCTCTCGCGCGCCTTCAACCGCATGGCGGACGTTCTCGAGCGCAGCTTCGCGCGCCTGCGCGGCACCGTGGACAGCTTCGAGCGCTTCGTGCCCCGGAAGTTCCTCGCGGTGATCGCGCCCGACGGAATCGAGAACATCCAGGTCGGCGCGCGTCAGGAGCGCGTGATGACGATCCTCTTCTGCGACATCCGCGGCTACACGTCCCTGTCGGAGTCGAGCACCGCCGAGCAGATGTTCGATCTCTTGAACGAGTACCTGCACGAGCTCGGCACCGCGATCGAGGAGAACGGCGGCTTCATCGACAAGTACATCGGCGACGCGATCATGGCGCTCTTCGACGAGCCCCACACCGATCGCGCGATCGACGCCGCGATCGGCATGCGCAAGCGTCTCGCGGACTTCAACGCGCGAAGGGCCGAGAAGGGCCTCCGCCCCGTCGACGTGGGCATCGGCATCCACCGCGGCTCGTGCATCATGGGCACGGTGGGCTTTCAGTCGCGCATCGACTCGACGGTGATCGGTGACGCGGTGAACCTCGCCTCGCGCGTCGAGGGCCTGACCAAGCAGTACCACGCCGACGTGCTCGTCACGGCGGCGGTGGTCGAAGGCCTCGAGCACCCCAAGGCGTACGCGCTGCGCATCGTCGACGAGGCCGCGCGCGCGAAGGGCAAGGACGTGACCTTCAAGCTCTACGCTGTCGACGATCGCGTGAGCGTGGTGCCGGAGGGCCTCGCGCCCTACGTGTCGATGGACGGTCCCCCGCCTGCTTGAGGCGGCCGCGCCTCGCGTGACCGGCACGATCTCTGGCGCGGCGTTGCCCGCTTTGGCGCGCACGTGCGGATCAGGAGGCGAGGTCGTCTGTTACGTTCGCTGGATGTCGCGCACATCGCTGGTCGCTCTCGCTGTCACGCTGCTCGTGCTGCCCGCCTGCGCCGAGGTGATGATCCGCAGCGAGAGCGAAGACACGGGGCGTGCCGCGCGCGACGCAGGTCCCGAAGCCGACGAGGACGCAGCGTTCGTCGAGAGCGACGCGGCCGTCACACCGCCCGACGCGTTCGTGCCCGAGATGCCCGACGCCTACACGCCCCCCGCGATGCCGTGTCCGCGCGTGCGCGTGAACACGCCGGGAGAAGCGCTCAACGTCCGCCCGACTCCGTCGACCTCGATGCCGGTAGTGGGTGTCCTGCCGCACGGCGCGCTCGTCGACGTCGTCGGCATGGTGCGGGGCGAGGCCATCGGCGGCGTCGACCTCTGGTACGAGATCCGATCCTCGGTGGCGAACGGCTTCGTCTTCTCGAGCTTCGCCGTGTGCACCACCGACGAGCCACCCGCCGACGGCGGCTACTTCACGCCCTTCGCGTGCGGCGCGCGGATGCGCGTCACCCAGTCTCCGGGCGGCGGCGTGAGCCACACGGGCCGCGCGATGTACGCGTACGACTTCGCAGCGGCGCGCGAGACAGCGATCCACGCGATGCGCGGCGGCACCGTGACGTTCCTCTTCCTCGACACGGGGCCTGGCGACGCTTGCTACGACGGCGGCGGCTCGAGCTGCGGCCCCTACTCGAACCTCGTGATCGTGCAGCACCCAGACGGCACGACCGCGGTCTACAAGCACATCAACTCGGCGACCGTGTCGGTGGGTCAGGTGGTGCGACAGGGCGACGTGATCGCGCGCTCGGGCAACACCGGCTACTCGACGGGCCCACACCTCCACGCCGAGGTGCGCGCGGGCTGTCCGACGACGATCTACTGCGACACGATCCCTTTCAGCTTCGCCGACATCGGCTCGCCCTCCGCGGACACGACGATCACCAGCGGCAACTGCCCCTGAGGTCGCGTCAGCTCTCGAGGACCACGCGGGCCGACACGATCGCGTCGTCGCCGATGCGCTCCTGCACGAGCACGCTGCGGCCTCGCACGTCGAGGTCGATCTCGCGGTCACCATCCGTCGAGGAGTCGTCGACGGCCGAGACCGCCTCGCTGCCCTCGATCTCGCACGGCGCGTAGCCCGCGCGCAGCGCGTCGTCCGGATAGATCACGACGTCGTCACACGTCACGCGCACGAGACAGTTGAACGCGTACGACTGCACCGGCAGCACGCGCACCTCGCAGCTCGCGCCCGGGTGCACGGCGACGCCGCTCGCAGAGACCAACGTGCCGCGGTGATAGGCGATCGAGAACGGCTGCCGCACGCCCGCGTCTTCCGCCGTGGTGTACGAGCGCTGAAACGCGGCCATCTGCGGATCGGTCTCGTGCTCGACGCCGGTGGCGTACGCGCCCGAGCCCGAGCGCTGCAGACGCGCAGGCGGAGGCTCGTTCTCGCGGCCCTCGTTCGTCCAGGGATCGACGGCGCCGAACAGCGTCGCGCGCCCTCCCTCCTCGTTCGTGCCCAGCGCGCGACGCGGATCGCCGACCACGGACGTGAACGCGATGAGCCCCACGAGGCCGAGCGCGCCGAGGAGCACGAGCACTCCCAGCGTTCTCACTTCATCGGACTGACCGGGCGCGGGCTCTTGCATCGCTGTCCACCAACGTACGCCGCACGCGCGACGTTCCTTGGTCGGACGTCTCACCCTACAGGAAGTTCCCCACCTCGTGCGGGCGAGGCATGCCTCGATCTACTCGGGGAACTGGAAGACCAGCTCGCCCTCGCGGACCATGCCCAGCTCGTCGCGCGCGATGCGCTCCATCGCCGAGGGCTCACGACGAAGCTGCCGCACCTCGGCGTCGAGGCGACGCACCTCGTGCGCGAGGCCTTCGTTGTCGCGCTCGATCTCGCGCAGCTCGGCCTCGAGCGAGCGGTAGCGAGGAAGGCCCTGCGGCTCGAGCACCATGATCGGCACCGACACGATCGCGAGCACGAGCAACGCCATCGGGAACGACCACACCCACATGGGGGGTCGTGTCTCCTCGGGCTGGGGCTCGGGCGCGGACGCCATCGTCGAGCGAGCATCGCAAACCCCCGCGATCGCACAAAGTTTCCGGCCTCACCCTGCGCCTCGTTGCGCCCCGGGCCCAGCAGCGCCGAGCCCAGGGCGGCGAGCCACCGCTCGAGAGCCTACGGCTTGGGCGCGCCCATGTGCTTGGGCGGCTGACCCTTGTCGGCCTGCGCGTTCTGGCCCTTCTGCGACTGCGGATCGTTCGGCTTGCTCGGCTCGTTCATCTGGCCCTTCTGACCTTGCTGAGCCTTCTGGTCGGGTGCCTGCGGGCCCTTGCTCTGACCCATCGCCTGCTGGCCCGACTTGTCGCCGTGGACCTGCTTCTCGCCCTGCTGGTTCTTCTGGTTCGGTTCGGTCATCTCGACATCGCTTTCCGCTCGTGGAGCGAGGGGCACATCGCATCGCGCGTGCCCGCGCCGATCTCGTTGCAAACGCGGCGATCCTCGCGATGAGCCGCCGATCCGGCGCGATGTGTGGAGGCGCCACCGCTCGATCGCGTGGCGGCGACACACGCACGCGTGCGTTTCACCACCGTGGGGAGGACGAGATGGCGCGTCAGGGAACGACGATGCGACCCGGCGCCATCATCGTGCCGCGCAGCGTGTGGCATCCGTTGCAGTCGCCGCTCGTCACCGGCGTGAGCATGCGACGCTCCCTCCCCTGGTACCGCACGAGCGCGGTGATCGGCATCGACACCGGCTCCTCGCGGAAGAAGTTGCCGGCCGCGTTCGGGCTCAAGGTGAAGACCGCGCCCGTGCTGTCGGTCACCTCGACCACGACAGGGTCGCCGCCGCTGCTCGCGAGGCCGTTGCAGTCGTCCACCTCGCGACCGCTCGCGTAGACGGTGCCCGCGATCGTGAGGCGCGGTCCCTCACGCATGTCGGTGTGGCACTGGATGCACGTCCCTCCGGGTCGCATCAGCGGCGACTCGTGGTTGCCGCCCGTCCAGCGTCGTCCGCTGGTGCACGTGTCGGGGCCTGCGAACGGATCGTTCGGCAACTCGCAGCTGCCCTCGGGCGCGCCGGCCGCCTGCCAGGCCTCGAGCACCGCGATGTCGGCGTCGGGCACGCGGGCTGCCGGTGCGGGGGGCATGGTCGCGCCGCGCATCTGCGAGATGGCGACCTCGAGGTGCGTCATGCCCGGCCTCGTCAGCGAGATCGCGAGGAGCTGCTCGCGCGTGGTCAGCGCGACGGTGGCGCCACCCGCGGGCGTACCGCCGTGACACGACGCGCAGTAGGTCGAGAGGACCAGCGCGACGTCGCAGGGCAGCCCCGAGGGTGCGGACGCCGCGTCGATCGCCGCATCAGCGCCCGCCGGGATGCCGGAGTCGCGTCGCGCGATCGGCGGCAAGTAGTCGTCCTCTTCCGCACAGCCGGCAACGCCGAGGACCGAGATGCTCGCGACGAGGACGAGAAGAGCTGCGCTGCGCATCCCGACATGATTGACGGCCGCGCGCGAAGCGAAAGTGAGTGAATTCTGCGCAGTGAGACAACGCCGGTGATCACGACAGTCGCTCTCGCCTGGCCGTGCCCGCGTCGCCCCCCGCACGATCGGCCCCCGAGACGGATCGGTGACGGTGTTGCGATCTGGCGCAGCGCATCGTCAGCAGTCGGGACCGTCGGTGAGGTCTTCCTCCACACAGGGGCGCGAGTCAGCTCGGACCCGCTGCGCGGCCAGCGCGTTGAAGACGTAGGTCTCGCCGTCCACCTCGAACGCGCGGCAGTCGGTCCTCAGCGGGTCGGGAGCCACTGGCTCCACACACCAGAAGAACTCGACGACGCGAGACGCGCAGGGTCGGGTCCGTCGCTGAACCACAACCCCACATCCGCTCGCACACCTCTCGTCGATGGGTCGGAGCTGGCCGTCGCACACCGTCACGTCGGCGGGCCCCGAAGCATCAGGAACGGAGCTGTCTGCACGGATCGTCGTCGTCGCATCGTGGCTCGCGTGCCGCTCGGCATGCTGAGGGCAGCCGCACCATGCGAACACTGCACTCGCGAAGATGCGAGCGATCTGGACCCTCCAGTTCGACAGCATCGCTGCGGCGGCAAGAATCGGTTTGCGACTCGACTGCGCCTGCCTGAGTGCATCTGTCTGCAGTGCTCGACCGAACACGTCGACTCCTCGGTGCACGCGCCCTCGTGGGCGACACGAACTCAGATCAGGTCCCACCGGGCTGCGCCCGACTCGCGTCGGATGAAACTGGGGTAGCGTCGATGTGCGGCGTCGGCACCGAGGTCGGTTTTTTCTTGGTGCTGCGAGCCCGTAGATCAGGTGGACCC
>JAFLCL010000164.1 GCA_017303575.1 Deltaproteobacteria bacterium | reverse complement strand
TGGCCAAGGCTTGGCCCAGCGCGGCTGCGCCGCCCGCGGCACGAAGCGCGGCCTCGCGAGTGCCCGGCCCGGCGTAGGTGTCGGCGTCGAGGGCCACCTCGTCCTCGCCCAGCGCCGCGATCCGCGCCACGTGCTCGGGGGTGTGGGCACGGCGCGCGTCGTCGAGCGAGACCTGCGGGGCGATCCGATGATCGATCCGGCTCTTGGGCAGTCGGTCGAGCGCCTGCCGCACCGCCAGGACCCGCTCCGGTCGCTCGGGGTGCGACTCGCGGCTCCGGTGCCCCTCGAGGCTGGGGTGGTCGAAGACGACGAGGTCCATGCACGGACCGTCCCACAGGCACGCGCGCGCTCGCAATCGCGAGGCGCTATTGACCCCATGTTTTGAGGGGTGTTACGAGTCGTCCCGGGGAGAATCGACCCGCGGTGCGGCTCTTCCGTGCGGCGTCGGAGCCTCCCTCTCGCCCTCCCGCGATCAGCGTGCGATGGCGGGCGGCCTCCAGCCGGGAGAAGCGGATGCGTACGAAGATCATCGCAGGGAACCTGCTCACGCTGCTCGTCGTCGGCCTCGCGGCGTACGCGATGGTGAAGACCAACGTGGAGAGCGCGTTCGCCGCCGAGGTCGACACGCGGATCACCACGGACTACCAGCTGCTGTCGCGATCGATCGCGCTCTACGGGCGAGAGCTCGTGGCGCTGGTCGAGCAGCAGGCCAGCACGCGCGGCATCCAGGACGTGTTCGGCGCGATGGACGAGCACGGGCGTCGCCAGCGTGGCTTCGAGGCCTCGCAGCGCGTCTCGACGTGGCTCGGCGATCCGGCGCGCGGTCACCGCGGCCGTCCCGACATCACGGCGGTCGTCGACGACACGGGCCGCGTCGTCGCACGCGACTCCGATGTGAACGCGATGTTCGGTGTGGATCTCGGCGCGCAGATCCCCGCGATCGGCGAGGCCCTCCACGGCAACGCCTCGGTCGCCGTCTGGGAGTCCACGCAGGACAACAAGGCGCTCCAGGTCGCCGTCGCGCCGATCCGCAGCGAAGAGGGCCGCATCCTCGGCGCGCTCGTGGTCGGCTACGACCTGTCGAACGGTCTGGCGACCAGCGAGGGCGACCTGATCGGGCGCGACGTCGCGTTCGTGTGGGGCGATCGGGTGTACTCGTCGTCCCTCGACGGCAGCCGCCCCACCGAGCTCGCCGCCGACTTGTTCGGGACGAGCAACGCCGCGACGGTGGCGGCGCGCGACGGCTCCATCGTCTCTGCCCCGTTCTCGCTCACGCTCGAGGGTGAGGATCACATCGCCGTCGTCGGGCCGCTGCCGTCCTCGAGCGCGCACGTCGCCATGGTCGTGCTGGGCAACCGTTCGGCGCAGATCGCCAAGGCCTCGTCGGTCAGCTTCATCCTGCTGCTCACCGGCATCGGCGCGCTCATCGTGGCCGCCTACGGCTTCTTCATGGGCTCGAGCATCCTCGCGCCGATCGCGCAGATCGAAGAGGGCGTGCTGCAGGTGATGAACGGACGCACGGATTACCGCCTCGACATCCAGAGCCAGGACTTCGGCGGGCTCGCGTACCGCATCAACCAGCTGCTCAACGTCCTCACGCGCACCGAAGAGGTCGACGAGAGCGGCGCGGTCGCCGGAGGCGGCAGCGGCGGCGGATGGTCGGACCAGAGCCGCGACGCTTCGACGGTCGCGGATCCGAACGCCTCCTCGGCCGCGGCGGGCGCACCGAGTGACGAAGCGGAGGCGGACCCGGAGGTCGCGGCCCGTCTCGCGGCGGAGCCCGAGGACGCCTACTACACGCGCGTCTACACCGAGTACGTGGCGGCCAAGCAAGCGGTCGGCGAGAACGTCTCGAACATCCCCCAGGACAAGTTCGTGCAGCGCCTCAAGGCCAACGAGCAGGGCCTCCTGAAGAAGCACGGCTGTCGCCTGGTGAGGTTCCAGGTGCAGACCCGCGGTACGCAGGTCAACCTCAAGCCCGTCATCATCCGCTGACCTCGCGTCGTGGGAATGACATCGCTCGTGGCGCGTTGGTCGCGCCGCGAGCGTGCCGCGTCGATCCGTGGAGGCTCGGCGCGCCCGAGTCGGAGGTCCCGTGTTCGGATGGTTTGGGAAGAAGTCGGACGCGCAGCTCATCGAGCGGCACGCGCAGGTGGTGGCCAACAAGCGGGCGCAGGCGCCCGATCGCTGGGACGCGATCCAAGCGCTCTCCCAGCTCCGTGCGCAGGCGACGAAGGACGCGGCCCGCGAGCGCATCGTGGCGATCGTCGCCGCGCTCTTGCCGCGCTTCACCTACTACACCGACCCGACCATCACCGACCAAGAGGAGAAGGACCTCGCGTTCCGCGTGATCCTCGATGGCGGGGCCGACGGAGTGCCCGCGATCCGGACCTTCATGCAGCGAAGCGAGGCCTTGATCTGGCCGCTCAAGATGCTCGATCGGCTGCTCGGCCCCGAAGAGGTGATCGGCGAGCTGCTCGCCCTGCTCGAGCCCATGGACACCGAGTACCAGCGCGATCCGCAGCGCAAGCTGCAGCTCCTGCAGGCGCTCGAGGATCGGCGTGACCCCCGCATCGCGGCCGCGGTCGCTCGCTTCTTCGAGGACGTGAACGAGACCGCGCGCTTTCACGCGGTGAGCGCCGTGCTCGCCCAGGCAGAGGCCGAGGCTCATCGCGAGGCGGCGGCGAAGCTGTTGCCAGGCGAAGAGAGCGTGCGAGTGAAGGGGCGCGTGCTCGAGCGCTTCATGGAGCGCGGCTGGGATCTCGGAACGGCACGACCGTCGATCGAGAAGCAGCCGCCGCCCGGCTGGTCAGTCGCCGCCAGCGGCATCCCGGCGCGCCGCTGACGGGACATCGCTTCCCGAAGGTCGAACCCTCGCCGGGCGATTCTAGGAACCGATCGGGAAGGGTCGGACCCTCGTCGGGCGATTCTAGAATCGACGGGGAAGGGTCGGACCCTCGCCGGGCGATTCTGAAATCGATCGGGAAGGGGCGGACCCTCGTCGGACGATTTTGAAATCGATGGGGGAAGGGTCGAACCCTTGCCGGACGATTTTGAGATCGATGGGGGAAGGGTCGAACCCTTGCCGGACGATTCTGGAATCACGTCGGAGACGGTCGAGGCTTTCCCGAGCGCGCGACGGAACGACAGCGCACGGGACGACACAGCGCACGACGGAACGACAACGGCCGCCCGGAGGCGGCCGCTGTCTGTCCCAGGCTCAGGCGAGGATCACTCGCTGCTGTCCATGTCGGGCGGCAGGTTGAAGATCAGGCCGACGTTGAACATGTGGTTGAACGTCGTGCGCGAGTCGTTGCCGTCGATGACGCCGTCGGGGAAGTTGCCGCGCGGCGAGCCCGACTCGTCGGTGCCGGAAGGATTCCACGAGAACGGGAAGGCACGCCACTCGAGCGCGATGCCGAACCACGAGTTCGCGTAGAGGCTGAGGCCGACGCCGAGCATCGGGGCGGGCGTGACGCGTCCGGCGCGGGCCACCTGCGAGTCGCGGCACCCCTGGCGGACCATGCCGACGTCTGCCGTGTCGCAGTCCGAGAGGCGAACGCCGTCCGTGACCGTGCTCGCGCGCTCCTCGAGCCCGAACAGAGCGACGCCCGCGATCACGTAGAGGTCCGTGTCGACGAACACCGCCTGGAACAGCGAGAGCTTGCCGCGGAGCGGGATGAAGATGAGGTGTGCCGACACGCCCCAGAGGATGCGGCCGACCTGCTGGTTGAAGCCCGCCGCCGTGGGAACGGAGAGACGGTTGCGGTCCGTCACCTGGGCGAACTGCGAGACCTGCGTGGTGAGATCGGTGTCGATCTGACCGGCCGCGTAGCCGCCCCAGATGCCGATGCCGAGCCACTCGAGGAAGTGGTAGTTCGCCTCGAGGCCCACGAACAGCGAGCGGGCGAACTCGTCCTGCAGCGTGTAGCCCACGCCGGGAACGAGGTTGAAGCGGTTCACGCGGTAGAGGCGCATGTGGCGGACCGCGGGCGCGCCCGCGAGCGGGCCGGTGATCTGCACTTCCTGCGCGTGGGCAGTCGAGGCGCCCACCAGACCGCTGCCGACGACGGCGAGTCCGAGGGTGAGCGCGATGGCGAGCCAGTTCTTCGTCATGGTGTGTCCGTGCGAGGTTCGCATGGTCGTCTCCCTCGGCTCAGCGGGGCAGCCGGTACTCGAAGTCCGGCGGCAAGAAGATGGTCAGGCCGAGGTGAGCCGTGACGTTGTTGGTGAAGGCGAGGCTCGACTGCGTCCACGTGGTCGGGTCCGTGCGCTGGTCGCCCAGGCCGACGGTGAGGTTCTCGAGCTGCTCGAGGTACATGTAGTCGCGGAGCTCGGCGAAGATCGCGAGCCAGCGTGTGACGAACACGCGGAGGCCGATGCCGAGGTTGAACGCGATGCGGATGTCGAAGTCGAAGCGGCGAACCTCGGGATCGACGACCGGCACGGGGCGCGTGCGCATCAGGCCGACGCCGCCGACGATGTAGGCGTCGTACTGGAAGATGAACTCGTTGAACATCGAGAACTTGCCGTACACGGGGACGTACGTGAAGTTCAGGTGCGCACCGAACTGGTACTGGTTGATCGGCACCGAGAGGCGCGTCGAGCGGCGGACCTGGAACGCGAGCTCCGACTCCGACTCCAGGCCTTCGTACCAGATGAAGTTCAGGCCGAGCGCGAGGACGTTCGTCCACCAGTAGTTCAGCCCGAGGCCGATGCCGGTGTGGCTCACGAACGGATCGTTGAGCGACTGCGATACGGACGGAGTCACCTCCACGCGGTTGATGCGCAGGGCGTACACCTGCTGCACCGCGTAGATCTCCTCGCGCGCCTCGGCAGTCGAAGCCGGTGCGTCCCGCGTCTCGGTCGTCTGCGTCGTCGTGTCGCCGCTCGTCGCGAGATCGCCGATGACGTCACCCGACTCGCCTTCGGCAGGCTCGACGTCCGTGGACTCGGAGCCGGAGCCCTCGTCGGTCTCCTCGAGGCTGAACTCCATGTCCTGGGCGGCGGCACTCGACCCGCTCGCGAGCGCGAGCCCGACGGAGCCGAGCAGCGCGACCAGCGTTGCGATCCAAGCCTTTCTCATCGTGACCTCTCCCACCTCGTCGGTGGCGACTGCGACCTTCTGCGCGAGCGGCCCGCTCGGTTCAGCCAGGTTCGGGGAGCGCCTGGCGGGCCTGTAAGTGTCCGAAACTCTTGAAGAATTCAACGAATTTTCGATAAGCGGGCGCGACTATAACACGGTGACATTCGCGCGATCAACGCGGATCGACGGCCTCGATCACGCAGCCTCTTCGGGCTTCTCGAACAGCGCGGCGACGAAGGTCTCCGCGTCGAACGCTCGGAGGTCCTCCACGCGCTCGCCGATGCCCACGTAGCGCACCGGGATGCCGTGCTCGTTGGCCACGCCCAGGACGACGCCGCCCTTGGCGGTTCCATCGAGCTTCGTCAGCACGATGCCGTTCACGGGGATGGCCTCGCGGAAGAGCTGGGCCTGCTGGATGGCGTTCTGGCCCGTGGTCGCGTCGAGCACCAGGAGGATCTCGTCGACGGGTCGCTCGAGCGCCTTCTCGGCCGTACGCACCACCTTCTTCAGTTCCTCCATCAAGTTCGACTTCGTGTGGAGGCGGCCCGCGGTGTCGGCGATCACGACGTCGGCCCCGTCGGCGACGCCCTTCTTGATGGCATCGAAGATCACAGCGCCCGGATCCGCGCGGTCCTTGCCTTTGACGACCTCGCAGCCGACGCGCTTGCCCCACACCTCGAGCTGGAGGACTGCGGCCGCGCGGAACGTGTCGCCGGCGGCGAGCACGACCTTCTTACCGTCTTCCTGGTAGCGGCTCGCGAGCTTGCCGATCGTGGTCGTCTTTCCCACGCCGTTGACGCCGACCACCACGATGACCGTGGGCTTGCCGGAGGCGACGATCGCGCCGCGCGAGGGGCCGAGAATCTCCGTCGCACGACGGCGGAGGCTCCCCCAGACAGCGTCCTCACCTGCGTGCTCGCCGCGCGCGACTTCTTCGCGGAGGCCTTCGAGCATCTTCTCGGCGGTGCGCGGTCCGATGTCGGCGGAGAGCAGGACCGTCTGCACTTCGTCGAGGAGAGCGGGATCGATCTCCTTCTTGCGGCCGAAGAGCTGCGCGAGGCGTGCGATGAAGCCGCCCCGCGTCGTCGCGAGGCCCTTCTTGAGCGCTTGGACCGACTCACCGGCGTCCTTCGCTGCGCCCGGGCGCATGGAGGGCTTCTTGGGCTCGACCAGCGGCTCGGCGGGCTTGGCCGGCTCGGCCACCTCGGGCTTGGCCTCCGCAGCGGTCTCGACGACGGGCTCGGTCTTGGCGGGCTCGGTGGTGCGCGGCTCGGCCTTGGGCTCCGCGGCGGGCTCGCCCTTGGCCTTCGGCGCTTCGGGCTTGGGCGCCTCCGGCTTGGCCGCCTCGGGCTTCTTGGCGTCGAGCTTCTTGGGCTCGTCCTTCTTGTCCGCCTTGGGCTCGGCCTTCTTGGCTTCGACCTGCGCGTCGGCCTCCGCTTTCGGCGGCGGCAACGCATCGGACTTCTTCCCTGCTTGGAAGAAGTAGAAGGCTGCGCCAAGCACGACGAGCGCAACGACGACGGCGACGATGACAAGCATGGGCCTCGTGGACGCAGTCCGCGCGCAGCTGCGGCGTCGGCGTGGGCGCGGACTATAGAGAGGCCGCGGACGCGGAGTCAACGCGTGCGAGCTTGCCTCGCACAGTCGTCGCGAGGGCGCGAACGCGCTCGAGCTCGGGGCCGTCGGGGGGCGCCTCGCCGTAGACGATCTGCTCGACGGCGCGAACCAGGGCCTCCATCTCCGGCACGCTGGATCCTCGTCGCCGCGCGATCGCCAGCAGCTCGCGATCGGTCGCGGTGCTCGCGACCTCGTTCGGGAGCACGAGCGAGAGAACGTCGAGCAGCACGTCGCTGGCGAGGTCGCGGCGGCTCGCCATGCGGATCGTGAACCCGCGCCACTCCCCGCGATGAGGCGACTGGATGCGGTGCTGCACGGCCTCGAAGCCAGCGGCCTCGACGACCAGCGTGTAGGCGCCGTCGGGCGGCGTGATCTCGAAGCGACCCTCGCGATCCGTTTCCGCGCGCAGCGAGCCGATCGTGAGCGTCGCGGCGCCGATCGCATCGCCGCTCGTGTTGTGAACGACCCGCCCCGCGACCCCCCGCACCGAAGGGAGAAGGCCGGTGGGACGCGCCGCCATCACGCCGGGCGCGCGGCTCTCACGGGCCTGGGCGACGTCGATCGGGCGTCGGCGCAGCCAGCCACCGAGGCCGAGGAAGAAGAGAGCGCTCGCGGCCGCCAGCCACGGGAGCGTGCGCTGTGGTGTGGTCACGGTGAGGGTGCGCGGAAGCGAGGCGGAGCTCTCGAGCCACGGCGCGTCGGCGTCGAAGCGCGCCTCGACGCGCACCGAGACGGCGCCGCGCGACACCGAGGGCTCGAGCGGGATCGAGAACTCACCGCCAGGTCCCGTGAGGCGCGTCCCGAGGTGCTGCCCGTCGAGGAACACGCCCACCGCGTGTCGCTCGAGGGGCGCGGCGGACGTGTCGAGACGGCCCCGGAGCACCGTCCCATCGAGGATCTCGCTGGTGGTGTCGAGCCAGGTGAGCCGTGTGGTGCGCGAGCGTACGATCGGTACCTCGGTCTGCGCGGCCGCGCGCGTGGCATCCGCCTCCGAGCGAGCGACGAGGCGTCCAGCAGCCGCCGGTCCGAGCAGCGACGACGCGAGATCCACGTCCCAGCGGCCCGAGTCGTCGGTGGTGCCCGCCGCGATCTCGGTGCCGATCTCGTTGCGCACCGTGAGATGGAGACCGGCGCCGCCCGCGCCGCTGGTCGCGGTCACCGTCAGCGGGTGCGTGGGCTCGTCGAGCGAGAGTCGGCTGCCGTCGCGGAGCGTGACCACGAGCACGACGTGCGCGCGCTGCTCGTCCACCACGATGCGAACGTTGCTCGCCTCGAGATCGGGCTCGCCGAGGAAGACGGCGTCCACCACCACCACACCACCAGGCGAGGGTGCCGTCATCGCGAACGTCCCATCGGCCTCGGTGGTGATCCCTCGCGACGCCGACACGGCACCATGCTCGGGACGGATGGCGACATCGACGCGACGCGACGCGACCGGATGGCCTGCGTCGTCGCGCAGCACGCCTCTCACCTCGAGCTCCAGACCTCGTCGCACGTCGAGCTCGATCCGAGTCTCGGCGCGCACACGCACCACGTGATCGGCGCGGGTCGCGCTCGGGCACCACGCGGCGAGGGTGCCACCGAGCAGGACGACGACGAGGGCTGCCGCGCGCACGGACCGCAGCATCGGGCCGCCGCGGCGCGTACGCAACGAGGTCGTGGACATCGCGGGCGGTCCGTAGATACTCGTGAACGAATCGGCGCACGCGGCGTCGAACGCCCCCGTCGACGGAGGTTCGCTCTTGGGCTCTGCGCGTGGATGGAATCGCAGCATCGCGTCGCGCGTCGGGTGGCGCAGACTGTGGCGGACGATCGCTGCGGCGATCTGCGTCGTGTGGCTCGGCCACCTCGCACCGATCGCGAGCGCCGACGAGCGCTCCGACTATCTCGTGCGCCTGCTCCAGACCTCGACCGCCTTCCGCGTTCGCGCGCAGGCCGCGATCTCTCTGGGCAGCGGTCTGCCCGATCCTGCGGTGACCTCGGCGCTCTCCGCGGCGCTGCGCGACGAGAACGCCGCGGTGCGAGCCGCCGCCGCGAACTCGCTCGGTCGAGTCGGCGACACATCCGCGCTCACCGCGCTGCGCGCTGCCGAGCGCGATGCCGAGGCCGCCGTTCGCACCGCGGCCACTGCCGCGATCGCGTCCATCCAGAGCCGCGGCAGCTCGGGAGGTGGAGGTACCACGGGGCCTGGCACCACGAGCGGCGGTGGGACGACCGGTGGCACTGCCACTCCCAGCGGTCCGGCCCGCTACTACGTGGGCATCGGTCGTCCCAACGTGACCGGGACGCTGAGCCCCGCGCTCGTGGCGGGCGTGCGCAACACGGTCCAGCAGCGCCTCGCCTCGCTCGGCGGCGTCGTGGTCGCGCCCGATGGCGAGAGCGTCGCCGATGCACAGCGAGAGCTTCGTCGGCGCTCGCTCGCAGGCTTCTACCTCGACATCTCCATCACCGTGGAGGTGCTGCCCTCCTCCGCCGTGCGGGCGCGCGTCTCGGTCGTCGTGCAGGACTATCCGGGCCGCAACGTGCGCAGCATGCTGTCGGGCTCGGCGACGATCACGGGCGCCTCCAGCGCCGACGCGACGTTGATCGACGCCGCCGTCGGGTCCGCGCTGCGCCAGCTGCCGACGGCCCTCGCCGCTTCGGGACGATAGCGACCCCACTCGTTCGCTAGTTGGATCTCCAGCGCCCGACACCCTACGATCGGGCACCTCACAAAGGAAACGCGATGAGCTCTCCCGCCCAAGCCGTGCCGCAGCAGGGACCGCCGCCGAAGCGGCGGCTGCGCAACTACCTGCTCGATGCGCGCTTCCAGCTCAAGTACACGGGCATGGTCGTCGCTGTGACGATGGTCGTCGCGACGATCCTCGGGAAGGTCGCCTACGACCAGTCCCACGCGCAGACCGAGATGATGACGATCAACCTCGCGATGGCGGGCGAGACGGCGGACTTCATCGAGCAGACCGCACGCGAAGCCGATCAGCAGCTCCTCCTGACGATCATCGGAGGCATCGCCATTCTCGTCATCTCGCTGGGCATCACGGGCATCATGGTCACGCACCGCGTGGTGGGTCCGGCCTTCAAGATGAAGAGCCTCTTCCGTCACGTCGCGGACGGACACCTCAAGCTCTACGGCCGCCTCCGCGAGGGCGACGAGCTCCAGGACGTGTTCCTCGAGTTCGAGCGCATGATCGAGAAGCTCCGCACGAACCAGCGCGACGAGATCACGCAGCTCGAGTCGGTGATCGCCCGCGCTCGCGAGGCGAGCGCACCGGAGTCGGTCGTCGACGATCTCGTCGCGCTCCGCGACCGCATGGAAAAAGAGCTGCAGTAGCTCGAACCGAACGCTCGACGCGTCGCGCGCTCCCGGCTCTGCCGCGGAGCGCGCGCTCGTCTCACCCGTCGCAGAACACGTTCTCGAAGTAGCGGATCACGGGCGCTCCCTCGGCGTCGAACGTCACGGCCGCAGCGTCGAGGCGCAGCTGCGTCCCACGGCCGTGCGCGGCCCAGTAGGAGAGGGCGGCTCGTCGCACCCGCTCTTGCTTCCGCCGATCGAACGTGTACGCGGGATCGACGAAGTCGCCCCGGCGCGCGCGGACCTCGCACACCACGAAGAGGCGGCCGCGGCGAGCCACCACGTCGAGCTCGAGGCGACCGACGCGTACGTTGCGCCCCACGATCTGGAACCCACGCGAACGAAGCGATGCCTCGACGGCATCTTCGGCGACGCGACCGGTGATCGCTCTGGACATGCGCGCTCCTGACGTCGAGCCATCAGGCCGACGAAACGAAAAAGACCCGGGCCCATCGGCCCAGGTCTTCGTCGGTTGCGCGTTTCGTTCGCGCGAGGGAGCCGTGTGTCGCGTCAGGATCCGCCGCAGAGGTTCCCGATGCAGCGCTGGCCCGCGAGGCAGTCGCTGTCGTCCTCGCAGAACTGCTCACGGATGCAGTAGCCGCCGCGAACACCTGCGCCGCCCTGGGTGAGGAGGTCCACGCAGTGGAAGCCCTCGTTGCAGGTGCAGAGGGGCAGGTTCGAGTCGCCGCCGCCCGCGCTGCAGCGACAGCTGCAGAACACGCGCGCCGCGCGATCGTTCGGCGCCGCATCGCCACCGGTCTCGATGGAGTTGAGATCGCCGTCGATGACGCAGGTGTCGGCCTGCATGCCCGACGCCGTGAGGCAGGACGGGCTCGTGCACGTGTCCTCGCCGAGGACGCGCTCCGGGTGACCCTGGAGGCGGTAGACGAGACAGACGCGCGTGCGGCACTGCACCGAGCTGGTCTCGACGTAGCTCTCACGGCTGGTGAAGCCGCACTCGGGGATTGCTTCGGGGATGCAGGGATCGCCCACGCCGCTCGCCGCGCAGCCGGACGCGACCGCCCCGACCAGCAACGCGCCCGCCACGAGGCTCCACATCTTGTTCGTCAACGCCATCCGCATCTTGCTTGCTCCGGGTCTGCGTTCTTCATGCTCTGTCGCACCGGCCGGCCCGGTTTTCCGAGGTCGGCGTCTTTTCGTCCTGGCGCGAGGAGCGACGAAGCGACGGCACCCTACGTCGCCCCGAGAAAGGGTGTCAAGCCTGTTCGACGCCCCGAAGAACCCTATTGACAAGGGGTTTCGCGCCTCTCTATTCTCGCGCACCGAATAGCCCTATTGTACCGAAATCGTTGACTTTTCTCGGGCAGCGGACGCACGAGTCGCGACACGACGCTCCGAGACGATTGGATGAAGAGCTCCCAAGCAGGCCATCGAGCGCGCGTCACGGACGGCGTGAGGATGGCGAGAAGGACGATCCCCATGAAGCGTGCATGGACGGGTGAGCGAGCGAACGCGGCGCAGATGGCGAGCCGTTTGGGGTTGTGCATCTGCGCCTTCCTCGTAGGTCTGGGTCTGGTGGGCTCGTGGCTGGATGCCAGCACGGCGTCCGCGCAGGACATGACGTTCACGGTCGACGAGACCGGTGGAAGCGCGCCGCCCGCGGAAGGTCCGCCGTCCGAGGCGTTGGCCAACGCGCTGCGCCTCTACCAGCAGGAGCGCTACATGGAGGCCTCCGTGCAGTTCCAGCGGGTGGTCGGCGGTGAGACCGACGACGCGCCGGCGAACGTGCAGAAGGCGCAGTTCTTCCTCGGGAAGGCGCTCTACCACCTCCACTTCTACCAGTCCGCGCTCGCGATCTTCGACGAGATCACGCAGGCGGGCCAGGGCCACATCTACTTCGGCCAGACCCTCCAGTGGCTCGCGCAGCTCGCGTCGCAGCTGCCGGAGCCCGCGGGCATCATCGAGAAGGTCGGTCGCTACGGCGTCGATCAGCTCGATCAGTTCAACACGCCCGAGAACGCCGAGCTCTACAACCAGCTCCTCTACCTGATGGGCCGCTTCAAGTACCAGCAGGGCGAGTTCGAAGAGGCGATCCAGCTCTTCCAGCGCGTCAACTCGAGCTCGAGCTACTTCGTCAACGCGCGATTCTTCGAAGGCATCGCGCACGTCCGCATGCGCCGCGCCCAGCCGGCCGTCACGGCGTTCCGCGCCATCATCGAGGCGATCGACAACGGCGCACGCGGCGTCGATGACACCGCCCGCATGCGCAACCTCGCCTGGCTCTCGCTCGCGCGCGTCTACTACGCCGCCGCCAACCGCACCGACCCGGAGACGGGCGAGCGCGCGGTCGATGGTCGCCTCCTCGGCAACGCCGTCGAGGCGTGGAACCGCGTCGATCAGGGCAGCGAGTACTGGCTCGACGCGCTCTTCGAGGAGTCGTGGGCGTTCTTCCTCGCCGACGAGTACGCGCGTGCGATGGGCAACATCCACACGCTCTTCTCGCCGTACTTCGAGGATGGCTACTACCCCGAGGCGCTCGTCCTCAAGGCCGTCGTCTTCTTCTCGGCGTGTCAGGTCGATAACTCCGAGGCGATGATCACGCTCTTCCACGAGCGCTACGATCCCGTCGCGGCCGAGCTCAACTCGACGCTGGACCAGTACCAGGACAACCAGCAGTTCTTCGACTTCCTCACGCGCGTCCGCGCGGGTGAAGGCAACCTCTCTCCCCGGATCCGCGGCGTCGTCGCGACGGCGCTCTCGGATCGCACGCTCCTCCGCAACCTCGAGTACGTGCGTCTCCTCGACGCCGAAGAGGCGCGCCTCGGATCGTCGGCGACGGAGTTCCAGAACTCGCCGCTCGGCGACCGCATCCGCCAGGACATCCTCGTCGCCCGCTCGTTTGCCGTCGATCAGACGGGCGATCTCGCGCGCGGCCGCTACACGCGCCTCATCGACGAGCTCAACGAGCTCATGACGCAGGTCGATACGGTCTCGCTCGAGATCGACACGTACCGCCGCGGCGAGATCTCGGCCGAGATGGAAGAGCAGCAGCGCGAGCTGCAGCGCTCCGGCGGTCTGCAGGTCAACGTCGACGAAGAGCACCAGATGTGGCCGTTCGACGGCGAGTACTGGCGTGACGAGCTGGGCTTCTACCGCCAGCAGGTCACCTCGCAGTGTGGTCGATGAGCCGGTGTCGATGACGTGAGGCGAGGGTGGCGCGCGTTCGTCGAACGTCGCGCCGTCTCCCAAAGGTCGACCTCGCGGGGTGTCTCTCGGGATCAGGAAGAGACGCCCCCCGCGATTCGACGACAGGTTTTCTCCGTTTCTCTCTCCAAGGACGACGGTGTGAGAATGGGCCGTAAGCAACTGACGATGTTGTTGGTCGCGTCGATGTTCGCAGGGGTGCTTCCCTTCGCGGTCGGCGCTCAAGAGGCGGGCGGGGCGGCCGGAGCCGGTGCTCAGTGCGTCCAGCCAGCCGCTCGGCAGATCGTCGAGACGTGTCCGACGGGCGCTCCACCTCCGGAGCGCCGTGCGGGCGCAGCGCCAGCGAGCCATCTCACGACGCACGCGCGTGAGGAAGCCGAGCCGGCCAAGCAGCAACAGACCGCGCCCGGCGTCGAGCTCTCGGCGGCCGAGCGTCGTGGTCGAACGGCGGCGGGACAGCAGCGCGCGCTCGATCTCCTCCGTCGTGAGATCGAGACGACGGAGCGCATCGTCGGCCGCCTGCGTGCGGGTGACGTGCGTGGCGCCGACTACCTCCTCCGCCTGGCCGAGACCTACTTCGAGCTCCAGACGTACTGGAACACGCGCGCTCGCTCCCTCGACGAGCAGATCTTCCAGGCGCAGGAAGCCCGCAACGCGGAGCAGGTCCGTGAGCTGCAGCGTCAGCAGCAGGAGTCCGAGCAGCAGCTGACGGGCGCACGCGAGAACGCGATCCGCACCTACGCGCGCCTCGTGCAGGACTATCCGAACTACGGCCGCATGGACGAGGTCCTCTTCTCGTTGGCCTTCGGTCTCGAGGAGATGCGCCAGTTCGACCGCGCGCGTCAGGTCTACATGCGCCTGATCAAGGGGCACCCCGACAGCCGCTTCGTTCCCTACGCGTGGCTCTCGTTCGCCGAGTACTACTTCGGCGAGGGCGACATGGGCGCCTCGCGCCAGTTCTACTCGAAGGTCCTCGAGTACCCGCCCGAGCAGAACCCGGTCTACGGCTTCGCGCTCTACAAGCAGGCGTGGGTCCTCTACAACCTCGAGGACTTCCGTGGTGCGCTCGCGCAGTTCGTCCAGGTCCTCGAGTTCGTCCAGGCGCACCCGGACGCGCGTGACGCCGAGAACATGGCGCGTCAGACGCGTCGTGAGCTCGTCATGCCGTACGCCCGCGTCGGCAGACCGAACCAAGCGCTGCAGTTCTTCCAACGCTACGCCACCAACGAAGACCAATCGTTCGAGATGTTGGAGAGCCTCGCCGAGCTCTACTTCGACACCGGTCAGTGGCCAGAGACCATACAGATCTACCACACGCTCATGGCGGAACGGCCACAGTCCGACCGCCTGTGTCACTGGCAAGCGAGGGTGACCAGCGCGATCGTCTCCTCCAGACCGAAAGCCGAGCAGGTCACCGAGATCCAACGTCTCGTCGACATGGAGACGGCGTTCCGCACCGGAGGATCGCATCCCGCCGCCGCGATCACCGAGTGTCGCCAGGCGAGCGCGCAGGTGCTCTTCGAGCTCGCGGTCGCGTGGCACCGAGAGGCCATCGGCAGCGAGCAGCAGCCAGGCACCAACGATCGCCGCACGATGCAGCAGGCGACGGATCTCTACGAGCTGGCGATCGAGCACTTCCCGGACATGGAACAGCTCGAGTTCCCCGACATCTCGCGGGACGATTGGCCGACGCTGTACCGCGTCTCCTACTTCTACGCCGAGCTCCTCTGGCGCATGGAGGACTGGAACCGCTGTGGACCCGCGTTCGATCACGTCGTCGAGCTGAACCCGCAGGGTGAGTACACGTCGGACGCCGCGTACGCCGCGGTGCTCTGTTACAACAACCTCTACCAGCAGCAGTACGCCGCCACGGAACGTGAGCGTCGTCCCGCCGAGGGCGCAGCGGCAGCGGGTGGGCGTCGTGGACGTCGTGGCCGACAAGAGGCCGCGCCCGAGCAGACGGAAGAGCAGCGGCTCGCCATGCGCGAGTTCCAGCCCACCGAGCAGGGCATGCTGAACGCCTTCCAGCGCTTCGTGTGCTTCGTCAGCGAGAGCGAGGAGCTCCCGCAGGTCAAGTACCGCCGCGCCCGCATCTTCTACGAAGCCAACCACTTCGAGGAAGCGGCGCTCATCTTCCGCGACATCGCGTTCAACCACCCGCAGCACGAGCTCGCGGAGTTCGCCGCGAACCTCTACCTCGACTCGCTCAACGCGATCTCGCGTCGTGACGGCCGCGTCTCCTGCATCACGGAGATCAAGAACAACATCGAGCCGATGTTCCAGCTCTACTGCGCGAGCGAGGCCAACCTCGATGCGCACGCAGACCTGTGCGGCGTTCTCCAGCAGCTGCGCTGCGACGTGCTTCGTCAGGAAGCCGAGCTCCACACGCGCAACCGCGAGTTCCGTGAGGCCGCTGCGGTGTACGTCGACATCTTCCGCCGGTTCCGCGAGTGCGGTCGCCTGGACGAGGTCCTCTACAACGCGGCGATCAACTACGAGTCGGCGCGCCTCCTCGGCCGCGCGATCCGCGTGCGTCAGGTGCTCATCGAGCGCTTCCCCGACAGCGAGCTCTCCAAGCGCGCCGTCTATCTCGTCGGCGCGAACTACCACGCGCTCGCGATCTACTCGCAGGCCGCCAGCTTCTACGAGCAGTTCGCTCGCCGCTTCCCGGGCGAGGACGGCTCGAACTGCACGGACGCCGAGCGCACCGCGGGCACCTGCGCGATCGCGCACGTGGCCCTCGAGAACGCGGTCTTCTTCCGACTCGGCCTGGGCGAAGAAGAGACAGCGATCGAGGATGCGCAGCTCTACGAGCGCAGCTATCGACGAACGCGTGCACGCGAGACGTCGCAGGTCGTGTTCTCGCTCGGATCGATCTACGAGCGTCAGGGCAACTGGAACCGCGTGTTCGATCACTACCGCACGTTCCTGCGCAACTACGGCCGCACCGCGCTCCCTCACGAGGTCATCCGCGCGAACGTGCAGATGGGCCGCGCGCAGTGGGAGCTCGATCGTCGTGATCAGGCCGAGCCGCACTTCCGGGCGGCGACGGCCGCGTGGACCCGCAGCGCCGAGTCGATCGGTCAGCTCGAGGGGACCGACGAGGAGCGCGCGCTCTGGCTCGCGCGAGCACGTGACGCGACCTCCGAGGCCCTCTTCTACCAGGCCGAGTACCGCTACGCGGACTTCCGCGCCGTGCGCTTCCCGCACTACCGCGGGCCGACGACGCTCGTGGCCGTCAACCGCTGGTCGCAGACGGAGCTCTTCCCCTGGCTGCAGGCGAAGTTCACCGCGCTGCGCACGGCCGAGGCTGCGTACAACCTCATCGAGCCGCTCCAGATCCCGCAGTGGCGCATCGCGGCCGCGGCGCGTGTCGGCGAGATGTACCGAACCATCATCGACGACGTCCGCAGCGCGCCCGTCCCCGACGAGATCGCGCGTGACCCCGAGCTCGAAGGCATCTACCTCGACGCGCTCGAGAACGTGCTGAACGGCTCGAACCCCGGTCCCGACGGACGCTGGGAGACCGAAGACGACGTGCGCTGCTCCGAGGGCGCAGGCGGTGCGTCGTGTCAGGGCGCTCCGATTCCCCGTGCGCTCGGCGCGTTCGAGTTCTGCCTCACGCTGGCGACGCAGGTCCGCTGGTTCAACCAGTGGTCGGCGCAGTGCGAGCAGGAGCTCAACCAGCTCGATCGCGCGCGCTTCCCGCTCGCTGCCGAGCTCCGCGGCACAGCATCCTTCATCCAAGATCAGGTCGCCGACCCCGGCCCCGTCGAGCTCTCGGCGGACGACGAGGTCGAGGGCGACACCACCGAGAGCTCCGTGCCCGAGGCGGGCCAGACCTGAGTCGAGGAGACGAACATGAACAACCAGCACATGACGTTCGTGAATCGTGGCCTTCTCGCGAAGGCGTTCGGCACCGTCGCCCTGACGGCCCTCGCGGCCTGTGGCGGTGGCGGCGGCGGTGGGACCAGCGGTCCCGGCGGCGACGGCACGCCCGGTGGTGAGCAGGGCCCCGGTGCGATCACCACCGAGAGCGGCACCACGCTCTCGCAGGAAGCACAGACGCGCTGGGCCGACGCGCTCACGGCGTTCAACACGGCGGCGGCCGACGGCTTCACGGCCGAGGAGTGCTCGTCGGTGATCTCCGGCTTCGAGCGTGCGAACAGCTCGCAGGGCGGCCGCTTCACGGAGGCCGTCTACATGATCGGCGTGACGCACGATCGCTGCGGCCACGCCGATCAGGCGCGCGAGTTCTACCGTCGCACGCTCGAGGCGAACCAGCGCTTCTGCGGCGCCCGCGTCGCGGAGGGCCTCGACCACTTCCGCAATGGCCGCATGCAGCAGGCGCGTGGCGAGTTCGAGCGATCGATCCGCGACGACGCGCGCTGCACCGAGGGCTACGTGAACCTCGCGATCATGCAGCGCCGAGAGGGCACCGAGGCCTCGACGCGCGAGTCGCTGAACAACCTCCGCCGCGCGCTCGCGATCGACTCGAGCTACCTGCCGGCCTTCAACCAGATGGCGCTCCTCTACCTCAACCAGGCGATCCGTCGTGCGGGTGGGGCGGCAGGCGTCGCGGGTGGAACCGCGCAGCTCTCGGGCTCGGGTCAGGCGACCGACGGCGCGTCGGCCGCGCAGCGCGAGAGCAGCGACCGCCAGATGCTCGATCTCGCCGAGGTCGTGTGCCGTCAGGCGCAGCTGATCAACGGCAACTACGCCCCCATCTACAACACGTGGGGCCTCATCAACGTCCGCCAGGGCAACATCATCGCGGGCCTCGCGAAGTTCGAGCGAGCGTTCTCGCTCGATGCGAACATGTTCGAGGCCTACATGAACTTCGGCGAGCTCACGCTCTCGTTCCGAGGTTACGACGACGCGGCCCGCGCGTTCGAGCGCGCGACGCAGCTCCAGCCCACGAACTACGACGCGTGGCTCGGTCTCGGCGCGGCGCAGCGCGGTCTCAACAACGATCAGGGCGCGCAGCAGAGCTACGAGCACGCGCAGCAGATCGATGCGACGCGCCCCGAGTCGTACTTCAACCTCGGCCTGCTCTATCAGGACTACCGCGACGGCACCGAGCCCACGCTCAACCAGGCCACGGCCTTCTACAACCAGTTCCTCCAGCGTGCGGGCGCTCGCCCCGAGTACGCGGGCGCTGTCGAGACGGTCAACCGCCGCTGCGCGACGGACGCGCGCGCACAGCGTCGCCGTCGCTGGCAGCGCACGACGTGCCAGATGGGACGTCTCCAGCAGATCGAGACCGCGATCGCCTTCATGCACGAGGCGGCCACGATGCAGGCCGAGATGGCGCGCATCCAGGCGCAGGCCGATGCACAGGCCGCACAGCAAGCGCAGCAGGAGCAGGCCGCGCAGCAGACTCCGCCGCCGGAGGGTGGAGCGACGCCGCAGCCGGCGCCCGCGCCGCAGTGACCGACCGGATGGGTCGGATCGCTTCGTCGCGAATCGATCCATCCTTTCTCGACCGCTGATCCACGAGGCGGTGCGGTGGGTGTTGACCCCCGCACCGCCGAATCGATAGAGTCCCGCCCGTCTCGAGCCCAGCGCTCTCCCGCTCGGAGGTCCCCATGCGCCGCTTCGTTCTTGCAGCCCTCATCGCGTCCGCCACCGCCTCGATCGCGCCCGTCGCGATGGCCCAAGACGGCGAGACCACCACCTACGACTTCGAGGACGATCTCGTCCAGGGCGACCTGGTGCGCCCGGATGGCGAGCTCCTCAACGTGCGCCGTCGCGGCCGCCGCGCTTCGCTCATCCGCGTTCGTGAGCACTTCATCCCCGAGATGCTCAAGTCCGTCGAGAATCTGTGATTCCCGGAACCTGCCTCGCGGGCCGCTGTCAGAGGCGGTGCGAGGCAGCACGAAGCCACGAAGACGCGTCTCTCACCGGCTGTGAGGACGCAATGACCCCGATCGACTGCGCCCCGCAGGGAGGCTGAAGTGAGTCAGAACGCCAAGGTCTCGATGACCTTCCGGATCTACGACGGCGAGAACCTCGTCCGTACGGAGACCCTTGCCCAGGACATCATCAAGGTGGGCAAGCTGCCCTCGAGCCACCTGCGCATCGAAGACGAGAACGTCTCGCGAATGCACGCGGTGATCGAGGTGACGAGCCCGGACGAGGTCTACATCATCGACCTCGGATCGGCCGCCGGCACCATCGTCAACGGCAAGAAGGTCAACAAGGGCAAGCTGCAGAACGGGGACGAGATCGTCCTCGGTGGCACCCGCATCGTCGTGGAGCTCGCGGCCGCCGAGGCCGAGGACGAGCCGACCACGATGGGCGCGCGCCCGCC
>JAFLCL010000163.1 GCA_017303575.1 Deltaproteobacteria bacterium | reverse complement strand
CGAAGTCCGTGGGCACCGAGAAGTCGGCGAGGCCGCAGCACACGTCGGTCGGGCACGTGCCCGTGTCTCGCGTGATCGGTCCCTGCGAGTCCTGGCCGCCCGCGCCGCCCTCGCCGCCGCCGACCGCGCCGCGACCCGACACGCCCGACATCTGGAACGCAGCGAACATCGGACATCCCGCGCTGCCGCCATCGCCTCCGCCCACGTCCGCGCCGCCGCAGGTGTTGCGACCGCCGCGGCCGCCGAGCACGCGGTTGCGATCGACGCCGCCCACGCACTCGTGCGAGGCGTTCTCTTCTGCGCCCCGCGGATCCTCACCCTCGGTGGGCGCGGCCGTGAAGTCCACGCCCGACGTGCCGTTGTCGCCGCTCGTGCCTGCACCGCCGACGCCAGAGCGGATCTCACACTCGCGGATCGCGAGGTTGCTGCCCGGATCGACCGCGTAGAGACCGAACGTCGCCTGGCCGGCGGACGATGCATCGAGGCCGCGCACCGTGAGCCACTCGAGCGTCGTGGGGTTGGTGCCCGCCCCCTCGATCACCACCGCGGCTTGGCCCGGCGCGACGGTCCCCACGGGCGCGCGGATCTCCACGCGAAAGCCATCGGGATCGAGCGCGAGGAAGTCGCGACGGTAGCCGCCGTGCACGTGCACTCCGTCGCGCAGTCGGACGCTCTCGGTGTAGGTGCCCGACGCCACGAAGACGTGCGTGCGGGGCATCGCCGTGAGGATCGAGTCCGACGCGCGCGCGATCGCGGCCTCGATGGTGCGCATCGGTCGCGTGGGCGAACCGGGCCCAGCGTCGTCACCATCGGGCGCGACGTAGAGGCTCTGCACCACGATGCCATCGGCGCCGTCGCAGTTCACGTCGAGCATCTCGCCGCTCGTGCGCACGGGCCCGGGCCGATCGTCGAGCGCGCTCACCGTGCACTCGCAGCCCGTCGCGATCTCACGATCGGCGTCCACCCGATCGCCCGGCATGATGCCGTCCTCGGTGTCGGGGCAGCGGAGCACGCAGCTCGGCGCGAAGGGATCGCCGCCGCACACGAGGTCGCCCTCGGGGATCATCGACAGCGTGCAGTCCACGCCGCACTCGCCGCAGTGGCGGATGTCGAGGATGTAGGCGCCGCGCGCGTCGCGGAACGGATCGTCGATCACGCCGTTGCAGTCGTTGTCGACCTCGTCGCACACGTCGGCGGGCGCGGTGCACGCCGAGAGCACGCCGTCACGACACGTGGCGCTGCCCGCGCAGCGGTTGCCCTCCGGATCTTCGAGCGCGCAGGCGAGCGCGAAGTCCTCGCCCGCTTCGCACGTGCAGCTGCCGCTCGTCGGCGCGCACACGCCCGCGCTGCACGTGTAGCCGGTGGGGCAGCCGAGCGCGCAGTCGATGGTGCAGCGCGCCTCGTCCCCGATCGCATCGCACGCGGCGCCGTCGAAGTCTCCGCAGTCGCCGTCGTCCGCGCACGGCAAGCAGAGCCGCTCGTGGATCGGCACGCACACGCCCGTGCGCGAAGGCGTCCATCCCGCCTCGCAGCGCGTGGCCATGCACGCAGGGCTCTCGGCGACGAGCCCGCAGTGGGTCTCGAGCTCGTGCGGTCGCGTGGGCCTGCACGCGTTGCCGCACTGGCCGCAGTGGAGATCGACGACGTAGCGGCCGAGCGAGTCGCGGAAGTCCTCGTCGATGCGGAGGTCGAGATCCATCGCGCCCGCGTCGCGAAGGCCTGCATCGGTCGAGCCTCCGTCGCTCGAGCCCGCGTCGATCGAGCCCGCGTCGAGCGAGGCATCGTCGCTCGAGCCCGTATCGAGTGGATCGGACGCGTCGACGACGGTGGCGTCCATCGAGCCCGCGTCGTGGAACGGTCCACCGTCGAGCACGCCGCTCGCGAGCAGACCGTCGCCGTCGTCGTCGAGGCCGTTGCAGATCTCGGGGCGGAGCTCGGGAAGGCGACCTTCGCGGTGCGGGTCGTCGATCGTGCCCGTACGAGCGCCACACGCGACGAGCGCGATCGCGAGGACGGCGAGGAACGCCGAACGCGCACGGGACGCCGACGACGCGGCGCACGAAGTCGCAAGCATGACGGGCCAGTATAGGGGGCGCGCCCCGCTCCGGTAGGAAGCGGGGCGCGCCTGTCGGGATCAGCCTCGTTCCTGGGCAGGTGGGGCGCGAGAGGAACGTGCCGATCCAGGCGTCGGTCGGATCAGAGAGCGGTCGCCGCGACGCTCATCTCCGTGAGGACGAAGTTGCCGTTGGCGGCGAAGCCCGGGCCGCTCGACGGCAGCGACGGGTCCTCCATCGCCTCGAGCCGGATGCCAGTGAGGCCCGAGAGCGGCGTGGCGAGCTGGATCGTGAAGGTCGGTCGCGTGCCGGAACCAGCCACGAGGAACGAGCCATCGCTCAGCGGCGTGAAGGTGAGGCTCGGCTCGCTCGCGCTCGCGCTCAACAGCGACAGCGTCGACCAGATCGCGGGCGCGCCGATCGCGCCGCCGTTGGCCATGCCATCGGCGAACATGGAGCGGTCCACCGTGGTGCCCGCGATGCGGAAGCGACCGAGGTAGTAGCTGTCGATCGTCGAGAACTGCAGCGTGGCGCGCACGAACGAGCCGTTGCCGGTGGGGGTGCTCGTCACCGTCTCGAAGCAGGCGGTCTGGGCGACGATGGAGCCCACGTCGATCGCCCAGCCTTCGTTGCCGCCCGTCGTGACGCCGTTGATGGCCTCGGCCACCGAGTAGCTGGGCTGCGAGGCCGTGGCGGTCGCGTTCGCGAGCGCGACGGAGCTCGGCGCGCCGATGACCGCGACATCTGCGACGAGCTCGGTGATCACGAAGTTGCCGCTCGAAGAACGCCCTGGTCCGTTGCCGGGCAGGGTGGGATCCGAAAGCGCATCGATGCGCAGCCCGGTGATGCCCGAGAGCCCCGTGGCCAAGACGATCGTGTAGACGCTGGTGTTCGGGCTCGATCCCGACGCCAGGATCGTTCGATCCGCGCGGATGTTCAGGGTGGCGCCGCCGGTCGCGGTCGCGCGCACCGGGACCATCGCGCTCCAGATCGTGGGCGAGCCCAAGTTGCCGCCGCTCGCGAGGCCGTCGGCGAAGGAGCTACGGCTGGCGGTCGTCACCGACACGCGGAACGCACCGAGCGTGTGCTCGAACTGCGAGGTCTGGTGGATCGTGAGGGTGACGATCGATCCTTGGGCGCTGGTGGGAGTGTTCGTGATCGTCTCGAACACCGCGCTCTCGTCCATCGTCACGCCCGCGCCCGTGGAGATCGCCCAGCCGTTGCTGTTCGTGAGGCCGGGGATGAGCGTGTCGAGCACTTCGCCGACCGGGTAGCTCGCTTGCGAGAAGCTCGCGGTCGCGTTCTGGAGCGGCATCGAGCCGAGCGGAGGCGGGGGCATGTACGCGTCGGGAGGGACGAACGCGTCCGGGGGCGGCGTGAACGCATCCGGAGGTGGCACGAACGCATCCGGAGGTGCGACGAACGCATCCGGAGGCGCAACGAACGCATCGGGAGGCGGCGTGAAGGCATCGGGCGGCGGCACGAACGCATCGGGCGGCGGCGTGAACGCATCGGGAGGCGGCGTGAACGCATCCGCGGGCGGGACGAACGCGTCGGGAGGCGGCGTGAACGCGTCGGCCGTCGGCGTGAACGCATCGTCGGGCACGTGCGCGTCGTCGGTCGGCTCGAACGCATCGGTCGCCATCGCCGCGTCGTCGACCGAGCCAGCATCGCCGAGGCTCGGGGCGTCGGCCTCTTCGATCGCAGCGTCACGATCGGGCGCGTCCTCGATCGCGCTCGGCGCATCGAGACGCATCGCCGCATCGAGCGCCCGCGCGTCGGCTGCGCCCGCATCGCTCGCCCGCCCGCCGTCGATGCCTCCGGTGTCCGAGGTGAGCGCGGCGTCCGGCATCACGACACCGCCGTCGCACGCGCCGGTCGCGAGCGCGAGCGCGAGCAAGAGGATTCGAGGCACCGAGGTCGAGATCGATCGAGTGGTTGGCATGCGTCTCACCATGCGAGCCGCGCGCTGCGTTCGAAAGCGAGAACGCATGCGCGTGAGATCGAGGTAGGGCCGCGCGCGTGAGATCGACGTGAGGGCGTGCGTGATATGAACGCGCGGTGAGCTCGCCCTCTCCACGCTCGGTGCGCGTCGCGATCTCGCTCGCGCTCGCCGTGAGCGGCTGCAGCGGTGGGCGCGCGGTCTCGCTCACGGTCGACGTCGAGGCGAGCGGCGATCGACTCTGCATCGGCGCGAGCCACCCGAGGCTCGAGGCACCGCTTCGCTTCGGCTACGGCCTCTCGTCGCTCGAGCCGCCCTACACGCTCACGTTCCTCGCGGGCGAGGAGATCACCAACGAGGTGCAGCTCGCAGGCTGGACGCTCGAGGCGATGCGCGCGCGAGGACGCGGCGCGAGCTCCGTGCGCTTTCCCGATCGAGGCGCTGTCGAGGCGACGATCACGGTTCGCACGTGCACGCCGCACCCCGTGCGCACGCGCGGTGCGCGACAAGGGGGGACCTTCGCGGTGCTGCGGAGCCCGCCGCACATCATCTCCGGCGACCTCGACGCCGACGGTCGCGACGAGCTCTTCGGGATCGGCGAGGACGGCTCGCTGCAGGTCCTCGACGCCGAAGATCCGTCGCGCGGATCGATCCGCCGCACCGATCTCGCGACGCTCGACGGAGAGGCGAGCGACGTGGCCGATCTCGACGGCGACTGCGCGTACGAGATCGCCGCGGCCTCGACGACCGGCGCGCTCGTCGTCGATGGATCCACGGGCAGCTCGCCCGCACCGATCGGTCCAGCCTCGCGCCACGTGCGCATGGGCGCCTTCGGCGGTGGTGGCGCGCCGGGCCTGCTCGTCGCGAGCGAGGTGGGCCTCGTCGCGCTGCCTTGGCCCATCGGCGCGGGCGACACGATCACGACCGATCCGGTGAACGAGCTCGACGTGCGACCGGAAGCGGGCCTCACGCGCGTGGCGCTGAGCGGTCCCATGGGCGCGCGCTGGATGCGTGTGGCAGCAGGCGTCGTGCGCGACGAGACGAGCGCGCTCGCCCCCGAGCTCGCCGCCGCCACCGGACCGATCGCGCTCGCAGATCTCGACGGCGCGGGCGGCCTCGACGTGGTCGTCGCAGAGGGAACCGCGCTGCGTCGCGGCTTCGCCGAAGGCGGCGCGATCCGCTTCGAGAGCGGGCCCGATCTCGGCATGACGATCGTGCGCGTGCTCGCCGCCGATCTCGACGGCGACTGCCACGACGACATCGTCGTGCGCGCGGCCGATGGAACCTGGACCGCGTATGGAGGCGACGACGGTGTGGCCTTCGCGACGCCCTCGATCGCGTCGCTCGATCTCGTCACGGCCGACGTCGACGGCGACGGAGAGCGCGAGGTCGCCGTGCTCGGCGCAGGGGGCCGCGTGACCCTCTGGAGCCCCTGATCGTCGGCCTGAGCGCGCTCAGGGCAGCTGGATCGTGCCCGGCGGGAGCGTGCCGGTCGGGATGCCCGGATCGCTGAGCGCGACGCCGAGGCCGATGCCCACGCCCGCGCCGATCACCACCGCGCCGATCACGATCCACAGCCACGGCTCGGACGCGAGATCACCACCACGCGAGTCACCACCACGTCGATCGGGCGCCGTGACCTCGAGGTTGCGCGGCGCGAGGGGCCCTGCGTCGCGCGCGACCACACGACCACGCGCGTCGCGACCCTCGACGTAGACGTCGACCTCCGAGGCCTCGCCGAGCGCAGGCAGCACTGCGACGTAGCGCGCCCGCTCCGCGGTCGGTGCGGCCTCGACGCGCTGCCACGAGGCCGAGGTGTCGGTGCGGTAGAGCACGGCGACGCGCGTGACGGGCGCAGGCACGGTGATCGCGATCTCGACGCTCACGTCGGCGCGCGCCGCACGCGGCAGCTCGGTGCGCACGGCGACCTCGGGATCGATCGCCGCGTCGCGCACGGTGCTCGCGCGAACGCCCTCGACGAAGCGGCTCACGCGCGGCGAGCCGCTCGGCTCGCGCACGACGTAGTACGGGTCGAGCGCGAACAGCTGGGCGAGGGTCTCGCGCGCCGAGTCCTCGCGCTCCATCACGAAGTACGTGAACGCGAGCGTCTCGAGCACCTCGGCGCGGAAGGCCTCGTCGCGCGACGCGAGGCGCAGCGCCCCGGTGAGCGACTCCACGGCCTCGCCGTACTCGAGCTCGGCGTACTGCGTACGTCCCGCGTCGAGCAGCGCGCGCGCCTGCGCATCGGCGCGCTGCGCGTGGGCCGACGCGGGCGCGAGGAGACACGTCGCGAAGAGGAGCGCAGAGCCGAGCGCGAGCGATCGCACGTGCATCAATCGGTGCGGGACATGCGCACTTCGTCGCGCAGGATCGTGCGGAGGATGCTCGCGCGCGCGGCGTCGATGTCGAGCTTGGTCGCGAGCTCGGTGTGCGCCTGGTGCTCGGCCTGCTCGACGTTGCCGTCGGAGGTGACGATCTGCCACGTCATCACGAGCACGAGCTCGCGCAGCGCCGGGTGCGTGAGGCGCGCCACGATCGCGTCGAGGTCGGGCTTCTGATCGATGCGCTTCACCAGCGCCTCGCCCGCGGCGTCGTCGAGATCGGCGAGCTGCACGATGCGCTCGACGAGCTCGCGCTCTTCGTCCTGCACCGCGCCATCCGCGTGGACCATCGCGATGCACGCCTCGATCACCGCGGCCTTCGCGTCGCGCAGGCTGTCGGGCGGAAGCGCGCCGAACCAGCGACGCAGCTCCGAGAGCTGCTGGCTGCCGAGCACCTTCTGCGCGCGGAGGGCGGCGGCCTCGGCGTCCGAGCCGACCAAGAGACCGGTGGACAGGATGCCCATCCAGCGAGCGACCGAGTCCGCGACCAAGCTCAACATCATGGCGTTCGTTCTCCTGAGCGAGCGCGACTCTACCAAAGAAAAAAGCCCGCCGAAGCGGGCCTTTCTCTCGAGTCGCGAAGGTTCAGCTCAATGCCGCAGGGCCTCGGAGCGGTTCACGATGCGCGGGGTGAGGAAGATCAAGAGCTCGTTGCGCTCGTCTCGCACGCGGCGGCGCTGGAAGAGCACGCCGAGGATCGGGATGTCGCCGAAGAACGGGATCTGATCGACCTGACGACCGGTGTTGCGGGTGTAGATGCCGCCGATGACCGCTGTGTGGCCGTCCTCGATGAGGAGGTCGGTCTCCGCGTTGCGCTTGAGGATCGTCGGATCACCTCGGGTCGAGGTGCGGTTGAAGTCCGGCTCGTCGCGCGTGACGGCCACGTGCATCGAGACCGAGCCATCGGCCGTGACGTGCGGGCGGACACGGAGCGAGAGGATCGCTTCCTGGAAGGCCGTCTGCACACCCTGCGCGCTGATCTGCGAGTAGGGGATCAACGTGCCCTGCGCGATGTGCGCTTCGTGGTTGTCGAGCGTGAGGATGCGCGGGCTCGAGATGATGCGGACCACGCCGTTCGCCTCTGCGGCCGAGAGGCGCACGTTGAGGTTCACGTTGCCGCCGAGCGCACCGAGCGTGAGACCGAGCGCGCCACCTTGGCCGGTGCCGGTCGTCGCGGGGAGGTTCACCGCGTAGTTCGGCGTGGCGACGGTTCGCGTGAAGGGCGAGAGACCGGCGGTGGGCGAGTTCTGGTCGTAGTTGCCGCCGACCACACCGACGTTGGCGGGGAAGATGAGGCCCGTCGGGTTGCCGGTGATCGTGTTCATCGTCACGTCGCCGCCCCACTGGATGCCGACGTCGCGGGTGTAGGTGCTCGTGGCCTCGACGATGCGCGCCTCGACGAGGACCTGCGGGGTCTGCGTGTCGAGCGTGCGGATGAGCTCCTCGATGTCGTCGAGGTTCTCGCCGATGTCGCGGACGATGAGGACGTTCGTGCGCTCGTCGACCGAGACGTTGCCGCGCTGCGAGAGCAGCTCCTGCACGCGCTCCTCGAGCTCGCTCGCGGTGGCGTAGCTGACGGGCACGAGGCGCGTCTCGAGCGGCGCGAGATCCTCGAGCTGCTTGCGACGCGAGATCGCGAGCTCGCGCTCCTTCTCCAGCGTCTCGAGCGGTGCGACGCGGATGAGGTTGCCGCGACGGACCATGCCCAGGCCCTTGGCCTGGAGGATGACCTCGAGCGCCTGATCCCACGGCACGTTGCGCATGCGGATCGTGACGTTGCCGGTCACGTCGTCGCTCGTGACGATGTTCACACCACCGACCTCGGCGAGCAGGCGGAGGATGTTGTGGATGTCGGCGTTGTTGAAGTCGAGATCGATGCGGCGGCCGCGGAAGCTGCGGCGACCGCGCGCTGCGTCGACCTGCAGCGGCACGTCGGTGAGGAACGCTGCGGCCTCCTCGGAGTCCATGCCCTCGAGCGCGTCGGGATCGATCCCGTCGCTGCTCGCCATGACGGCTCGGTAGTCGGTCTCGCGGGCGATGGTGCGGCCGCGGGGACGTCCGTCTTCGGCAGCCAGCGCGCCGGGCGCGAAGAGCCACACGATGCGGTTGCCCTCACGGATGGCGGTGCCCTGCGCACCGTCGACGCGCTCGACCTCGACCACCGTGCGACCCGCCGCCTGGCGCAGCGATGCGCCGCGAACGAGCGTGCCGTGGAGCGTCTCGATCTCGCGCTCCGCGTCGGGGGCGATGCTCGCGCCCGCGATCTCGAGCCGCGCCGGCCCTGTCGCGCCCGGCAGCATGCGGAACTCCGCGCCGCGCGAGAGTTCCACGATGACGCGCTCGCGTCCGTCGCGACGCTCGATCGAGACGCCGCGCACCGAGAGGGGCGCCGCAGCGTCCTGGCGATCGGCGCTGGCCAGCGCCGAGCCGGCGACGGGGACGCCCTCGCCCTCGGCGAGACGGTCGAGGCGCACGACCAGGCGGCCGTCCACGACGCTCGCGTGGTACGCGACCGGATGGCGCGTCACGAGCTCGAGGCGCACGCCGTGTGCGATCTCGGACGTGGTCGAGCGGGACACGAGGGACGACTCGCCGCTGAGCGTCAGACCGCTCGATGGCATGCTCGCTCCCTCGAGCTCGATGACGACCACCCGGCCTTCGTCACGGCTGCGCACTGCGTACGCAGGCGTGCCGAGCGAGCCGCGGATCGTGATCTCCGCACGGTCGTCGGTCCCGCGGAGGGACATGCCCTCCACGCGCGCGCCGGAAGGCGACGTTACGGGCTCGGTCTGAGCTGCGGCGGGTCCCGTGGGGACTGCGACCGACCCGACCAACAGGCTGCTCGCCAGCAGGATGACCAGCGACCTCTGCATTGCGTTCTCCTTTGGAGCGGGGGCGGAGACGACTCTCTGGACCACGCTCGACGTCGATTGTCCGGGGGGTGACCCGGGAGGGCAAAAAAACGGCGCGCCTGCTGGGGCCCGCGCCTCCGCCGCACGAGAGAGCGATGCATCGAGGTGCGCTCTTCTGGTACGGTCGCCGCGTCGATGTCGGACGACCGCAACGACCGCCCCAGCGATGCGCCCGCGGATCTCGGCAGGGAACGTGAGGCACTCGTGCGTCAGTTCCTCCGTCGTGGCTTCGAGATCACGGAGTCGATGCTCACGGAGAACCAGAGCCTGCGCGAGCAGCTCGATCGGCTCCGCGACGAGAACACACGCCTGCGTGCGCAGGTGTCCACCGACGACGCGATCCGCGACCTGATCCGCCGCATCGACATGCTCGAGGTCGAGCGTCGTGAGCTGCTCGCGCGCTCGGACGAGCTCGCGGAGAGCTCGCGCGAGAACGAGCGCAAGAGCACCGAGGTCGAGGCCGAGCTGCACGACCTCGCGAACCTCTACATCGCCTCGAGCCACCTCCACTCCACCCTCGCTCTCAAGCACGTCGTGCGTCACCTCGCGGAGCTGCTCCAGCAGCTCGTCGGTGCCGAGCGCTTCGCGATCTACGTCACCGACCCCGACGGCAAGCGCGCGCAGCCCATCTACTCGGAAGGGCTCGGCACTGTCGCGCCAGTCGAGGTCGGTGATGGCACCATCGGCCTCGTGATGGCGATGCGCCTGCCGCGCATCGAGGGCCAGCCCCACCCCGCGGGCACGCTCGAGGCGCCCGTCGCCACCGTGCCGATGCTCGTGAAGGACGTCTGCGTGGGGGCGATCGCCGTGTGCTCGGTGTTCCCGCAGAAGGAGCGCTGGGCGGCCGTCGACCACGAGTTCCTCGGCCTCCTCGGCTCTCATGGCGGCGCTGCGCTGATCGCAGCGACCCTCTATGCAGAGCGCTTCGGCGATGCGACGCCCGATCCGCGGCAGGCGCTTCGCCACATCCATGAACAGCTCGCGCGGCAGAGGGACGTGTCCGACGCGAGCGCCGATCCCACCGGAGCCACGGACCGATGACCGACTTCTCGTGCCTCGTCGTGGAGGACTCGCCGATGATGCGGCAGCTCCTCGTCTTCGCCCTCGCGCGGGTCAAGCGCATCCAGGTCACCGAGGCCGAGGACGGCGTGGACGCGCTGCGCAAGCTCGCCGCGCAGAAGTTCGATCTCATCCTCACCGACATCAACATGCCGGTGATGGATGGCCTCAAGCTCGTGAAGCGCATCCGCGCCGACGCGCAGCACGCGAACACGCCGATCGTCGTGATCACGACCGAGGGCTCGACCGAAGATCGCCAGCGCGCGATGGCGCTCGGGGCCAACGCGTACATCACCAAGCCCATCCAGGCGCCGCAGGTGATCCAGAAGGTCAAGGAGCTGCTCAAGCTTCCTTGAGGGGCTGCGGCCCCTCCCCTGCAAGGCGGGGCCCCTCCCGCTCCCCTCGCTGACGCTCGGCCTGCGCGCGGGGCCCCAGCCCCACTCGCCGTCTCGCCTTGCTCGCCGCCACTGCTTGACCGAGCGCCTCGGGCGTGGACACCTCCCGCCGCTTCGCGCGGCGGGTGATGCCGCGCGAGCCTCGGAGGTCACGTGCCCTTTTCTTCTCGCGTTCTTCTGCTCTCGACGCTCGCGGCGCTCTCGCTCGCGGCCTGCGCCGATGGTCGCACCAATGTCGGCAACGACTCCGGCCCGCGGGACACCGGTCGCCCGGGTGAGATCGATGCGTTCGAGCCCTCGGCGGAGCCCGACGCGTTCGAGCCCTCGACGCCCGACGCGGGGCGCGACGCGCCGATGCCGATCGTGATCGACGCTGCGACCGTCTGCGGCAACGGCACGATCGAAGCGAGCGAGGAGTGCGAGGGCTCGAACCTCGACGGCGAGACCTGCGTGACGCAGGGCTACCTCGATGGTGTTCTCGGCTGCAACGAGGACTGCACGTTCGACAAGTCCGACTGCACCGACGATCTCTGCGGCAACGGCCGCATCGACGCGGGCGAGGACTGCGACGGCGTGGCGGCCGGTTCCGGCACGTGCGTGAGCGAGGGCTTCGTGTCGGGCGCGCTCCGCTGCAGCGCGACGTGCACGTACGACACGAGCGAGTGCTCGAGCTGCGGCAACGGCCGCACCGACGGAACCGAGGAGTGCGACGGCGCGGACTTCGACGGCGCGACCTGCGCGACGCGAGGCTTCACGGGCGGATCGCTCACCTGCTCGAGCTCGTGCGCCGTCGTGGAGAGCGCCTGCTTCGACGCGAGCTGCGGCAACGGCACGCGCGAGCCCACCGAGGACTGCGACGGCACCGATCTGGGCGGCCGCACCTGCACGTCGTACGGCTTCTTCGGCGGCACGCTGAGCTGCAACGCCGCGAGCTGCACGCCCAACCTCGCGCTCTGCAACAACTGCGGCAACGGCACGATCGAGGGCATCGAGCAGTGCGATGGCACGAACCTCGGCGGCGCGACGTGTGTGAGCCGCGGCTTCACGATGGGCACGCTCTCGTGCTCCACGACTTGCGGCTTCGACACCAGCGCGTGCGCGACCGCCCGCTGCGGCAACGGCATGATCGAGTCGGGCGAGACCTGCGACGACGGCAACCCGACGAACGGCGACGGCTGCACCGGCTGCATGCCCGACACCGGCTACGCGTGCACGGGCATGCCCTCCTCGTGCTCGCCCCGCTGCGGCGACGGCATGATCGTGGGCGCCGAGCAGTGTGACGGCGCGAACCTCGCGGGCCAGACGTGCGTGACCCAGGGCTTCCCCGGTGGCGGAGCGCTCAGCTGCAGCCCGGCGACGTGCCGCTACGTCACCACGGCCTGCTCGGCGACGAACTGCGGCAACGGCAGCATCCAGACCGGCGAGGAGTGCGACGACTCGAACTCGGTCGCGAACGATGGCTGCAGCTCGACGTGTCAGGTCGAGCCCGGCTTCTATCTCCCGCTCCGCCTGCGTGGTGGAGAGGGCACGAACCACGGCCGCCTCGAGGTGCAGTTCGCGGGCGCGTGGCGCGACGTCTGCGACGACACGTACGACCTCGCCGCGCAGCAGGCGATGGCGAACGTCGTCTGTCGACAGCTGGGCTTCACGGGCACGGGCCACCAGTGGATCGAGGCCTTCGGCGGCGGCACCGACACGCCCGTGATGGACGACGTCTACTGCACGGGCACAGAGAGTGATCTCTCGCAGTGCGCGTTCTCGGGCTGGAACGTCGACAACTGCAGCGCAATCGAGGCCGTGGGCATCCGCTGCATGCCGGCGCAGGGTGACATCCGCCTCGTCGCCGGCCCGAGCGGCGCAGAGGGTCGCCTGCAGGTGTACAACGCGGGCGCGTGGGGCGAGGTCTGCGACGACATCTTCGACTTCAGCACGTACGGGCCGGTCACGGCGTGTCAGCAGATGGGCTACGGCACGGGGAGCTTCGTCGGCACGTACGACGCGCCCTCGGCGGTCTTCGCGCTCGACGACGTGAGCTGCGGCGGCACGGAGCGCCGCCTCGAGAGCTGCAGCCACCGCGCGTACGGGATGCACAACTGCGTCGCGAGCGAGGGCGCGGGCCTTCGTTGCGCGCCTTACGCCGAGGGGGCTGCGCGCCTCGTCGGCGGCACGACGCGCAACGCGGGTCGCATCGAGGTCCTCCACAACGACGTGTGGGGCACCGTGTGCGACGACTTCATGGAGTCCTCCGGCACGCGACAGACCAGCTTCGTCAACGTGGCCTGTCGTCAGGCGGGCTTCACGGCGGCGGGCTCGGCGCTCGTGACCACCGCGGTGCCCGACGGCATCGACCCGATCTGGCTCGACGACGTGAGCTGCACGGGCAGCGAGACGACGCTCCCGATGTGCACGAACCTCGGCTGGGGGATCCACAACTGCAGCCACTTCGAGGACATCGGCGCGACCTGCACGCCATGATCTCGGGGTGACGGTCACGATCCGAACGCTGGCGCCCGTGATCCTCGCCGAGGCCACGGGCGCCGTCGATCGCCCCGAGATGCAGCAGCTCACGGAGGCGATCGACCGCTTCGTCACGCGTCGCGAGCGTTTCCTCGTGGTGGTCGACGTGCTCGAGGTCTCGGGCATCACCGCGGCCGCACGACAGCTCGCGGGCCAGCACCGCAAAGGTCACCGCGGCAAAGCCGAGCCCCTCGACATGGGCCTCTTGCTCGCGGTCCGTTCGCCGGTGATCCGCGGCGCGCTCACCGCGATCTCGTGGGTCAGCGGCGAGCTCGATGGCTTACGCACCGTGGAGAGCCGCCGCGAGCTGTCCCGCGTGGCGCGCGAGATCTTGGCGAAGGAGGGTGTGCGCCCGAGCGACGAGCTCGCCTCCGCCCTCTTGTCGCTCGCCCGCTGACGCACGGATCAGCGTCAGGTGCAGACGCGTCGGCCGAACGAGTCGGTTCCGGTCTCGCGCAGGCCGGGCTGACAGACGCACTCGCGTGAGCGCGGATCCGGCGTGGTGCCCTCGCTGCAGCTCCACACGCAGCGGTCGTCGGGCGTGGGCCGCCAGTACGGCGGAGGGCAGCAGATCGACACGCGCACGATGCAGACCGCGCCCGCATCGCAGCACGACACGCCACAGGGCTCCGTGCCAGGTTCACACATCGGAGCGGGAACGCGCGCGTCGACGGGTCTGGACGCGTCCACGCGCGCCGCATCGGGCACACGCGGATCGATCGACCCGACGTCGTGCGGTCCGCTGTCGCGCGCACGGTCGTGCGACGCGTAGCAGCCCGCGAGCGCGAGGAGCGTCCCGAGAGCTGCTGCATGATCCACCCGCATACGCATCGATGCTCGGCGAGGCTTCGACGCGGGTCAACTCAGGGACCGAGAAACAATCGACACGAGACCTGAAGGGACGTGGTGGAGGGGGGGCCAGGGCGAGTTCCGCAGGCCGAAGGCCGAGGATGTCTGAGCATCGGACCCCCCTCCACCGCGGCCCGACTCGAAGCGATGGATTCTCTCTCGCTCTCTCAGCTTCCCACCGCCCGCTGGGCGAGCCATCGATTTGAAACCCAGTGGACGGGTCACGCGGGCGGGGGCCTCCGCTCCGCGTGTTGTCTCCGCACCGACGCTGCGCTGCGACCCCCGCCCGCGCGCCCCTCGCGGTGGCTTTCTCATCAGGCTCAGCGGGCGTCGCTCAGCTGGGAGGGCCGATGCAGACGTTGCCGACGCACTCGGCCTCTCCGCAGCAGTCTTCGGTGGAGCCGCAGGTCTCGCCGTCTCGGCGGCACATCTCTTCGGGGGGCGGGGCGCAGACGTCGGCGTCGGGATCGCAGAGGTCCGAGCAGCACTCGCTCGAGGTGCTGCAGCCGACGCCCGTGGGGCGGCACGGCTCGGGCGCCCAGTAGGCCGCGATGTTGTGCACCGTGCGGTCCTGGCCCGGGAGCCAATAAGGCACGAACGACGGATCACCCGCCGCTGCGTCGGCGTCGATCGCGCCGACCCACAGCTGTCGGAGACCACGCGCGCCTGCGCGATCGTTGCCGTAGTCGCGGCGCGAGTAGAACGCGACCCAGTAGTAGCGGTGACCGTCTGCCTCGTTCGTGATGTAGGGCGCGAACGTGGGGAAGTACGCGCTCGCGGCCGCCGGACCGCCTGCGAAGTTGTCGAGACGCACGAGGTTCGCGCCATCGGGCTGCATCGCGTAGAGCGCGCCCGAGGGCACGTCGGTCGAGCCGGGCACGAAGCTGAACGCGCGCGGGCCGTGCTGGAAGACGAGGCGCTGCTCGTCCGGTGACCACACCGGGTGCGTGTCGCAGGTGCCGCCCTCGGGCGCGCCCGCGAGCGAGGCGCCGTCGTGCAGCATCGTGGGCGCGCCGAAGGCGAGCGGAGACTCGCTCGTTCGCGGCATCACGAAGATGTCGCCATCGACCGGGTGACCATCCGAAGGATGCACGGAGGCATTGCCCGCGAACGCGATCGTGCCGCCCATCGGTGACCACGACGGGAACGAGACGGGGTTGGGCAGACCCGCGATGCCCAGGTCCGCGCCCGTCGCCGCGTCGACCACGACCATCGGTCCGGCCCAGCTGTCGGCCATGCCGACGAGCATGCTCGAGGTGGGATCGAAGGTGCCCGCGAGCATGCGCGTGAAGGCAGGCGCATGACGCATCGGCGAGGGATCGCCCGCGAGGCTGCTCGTCAGATCGAACTGCATCGCGGCGCCGTCCTCGCGACGTCCGTAGAGCCAGCGGCCGTCGCGCGAGACCGTGTGGCAGGCGACACAGCGACTGCCGCTCGGCGCGGCGGCGGGCGCGGGCACCGTCACGTCGCGCGCGCCGGCGACGGGATCGATCGTCTCGGTGCGGCCCTGGTTGAGATCCCAGAAGTAGACCTTGCCGAAGAGGCTCCCGCGCATCGTGCGGAACGTCAGCGGCGAGCTGCCCGAGAGCACGTCGCCGCCCTCGCGCGGCACCAGGCGATCGACCTCGACCACGATCGGCTCGCCGGCGTCGGACTCCGCCATCGTGCGCCACGCGTCGCGGCCGAGCAGCAGCGAGTGATCGAAGGGATCGGCGGCAGCGACGTACGCGGTGACGCTCGCGTGAGGACGCGTCATGCGCACGCGCACCACCTCGCCGGCCACCGCGGCGAACGGTGTCCACTGCACGCTCGGCGTCGCGACGTTGAGCGGCATCACCGCGCCCGCGAGCGGGTGGAGCACGTTCGGCACGAGCGCGGGATCCGCGTCCGTCGTCGCCGCAGCGAAGCGCGCGGCGATGTCGTCGGGCACGCCCGCGCCCACCTCGGAGCGCGACACCGAGACGACGATCGTCGCGTTCGCGCGGAACACATCGCCTCCGATCGCGAGCGTCACCGAGACGATCGCGCGACCGCCCACCGTGCCGGGCGAGCGGAACGTCGCGCCGTCCATCCGGCCGACCGGTCCCGCGCCGAGCACGAAGAGGGCGCCCGGCACCGCGCGCTCGACGCCGTCGGCCTGCACAGCGAAGACAGTGAGCGCCTGCGTGACCTCGCTGCCCGAGGCCTCGAGCGTGCTCGTCTCGGGCTCGACCCGGATGCTCGTCACGCGCGTCGGGTCGGTGCTCGGGGCGTCGCTCGTGCCTGCGTCGGTGGTCGCCGACGAGGGTCGACAGACCCGATCGAGGCACTGTTGACCCCGGGGGCAGTCGCTCGCGGTGGAGCACGTCCGCGCGCTCGGCGCGGCGTCGCAGGCCGAGATCACCGCGGAGATCGAGGTGAGGAGCGCGAGCCCCAGGAGCATTCCCCGAGGTCCGAAGGCCCTGGGCGAGGTCGTCGTGTCGAGCATGAAGGGCAGCATCGCAAGGCGCGTTCCGCGGACGACGACCGTCGCCGACCGCGTGATGACGGCGTCGGGCCGGTGCGATAGTGATCGTCACGGTGCAGACCGCCGAGGAGCCGATCGAAGAGAACGAGGACGCGTCCGCACACGCCGTCCCCGATCCCACGGCGGAGTCGATCACCCCCGAGAACCGCATGCTCGGGCGCTACCGCCTGCGCTACCTCGTGGCGCAGGGCGGGATGGCCTCGGTCTACCTCGCGCAGAACCAAGCGGGCGAAGGCTTCGAGCGCTGGGTCGCTGTGAAGGTCGTGCACCCGCACCTCGGTCGGGAGCCGCGCTTCGCGCGCATGCTGCTCGACGAGGCGCGCATCACGGCGCGCATCCAGCACCCGCACGTCTGCTCGGTGCTCGACTTCGGCAAGGAGGGCGACACGCCCTTCCTCGTGATGGAGTACCTGCACGGCGAGTCGCTCGCGTCGGTGCTCAAGCGCAGCAAGTCGGCCGCGGGCCTGCCATGGCCCTTCGCGTGCCGCATCGTGGCCGACGTCGCACGAGGCCTCCACGCCGCGCACGAGCTCCGCGGCGCCGATGGTCGAGGCTTGGGCATCGTGCACCGCGACGTCTCCCCGCAGAACCTCTTCGTGCTCTACGACGGAGTCTCGAAGGTGCTCGACTTCGGCGTCGCCGCGGCGCGCGACAAGCTCGAGAAGACGGGCAGCGGCGAGGTGAAGGGCAAGCTCGCGTACATGTCGCCCGAGCAGCTGCTCGGTCGCACCGTCGATCGACGGACCGACGTGTGGGCGCTCGGCGTGGTGCTCCACGAGGCGCTGACCGCGCGGCGCTTGTTCCGCGGCGCCAACGACGGTGAGACCGTGCAGCGTGTGCTCCACGCGACGATCGAGCGTCCGTCGACGAAGCTCTCTCAAGCGCGCATCCCGCGCGCGCTCGACGCGCTGGTCATGCGCTGCCTCGCGCGCGAGGCGACCGATCGTGTGAGCAGCATGGCCGAGCTCGCCGACGCGCTCGACGATCTGCTGCACGAGCACGCGAGCCGTGGATCCTCGGATGCGCCGCTCGACTCGCGCTCGCGATCGACGGGACCGATGCGCGCGGGCTCGCGAGAGATCGCGGAGTGGATGCGCGAGCTCTTCGGGGATCGCAGGGCGATGCGCGAGGCGATGCTCCGCGCGCAGGCGCCGGTCGGCCTCGTGCCCGAGCTCGAGCTCGAGTCCGCGACGACGGCCGAGCACGCGTCGGCCGAGCGCACCGAGTCGAGCATCGAGAAGAAGCGCGCCGACGCGCCTCGAGGCCGGCCCATGTGGCCGCTCGTGGTGATCGGCTTCGCGCTGACCCTGGCCATGGGGTTCTGGCTCGGCACCCGCGGCCAGCCCGCGACGCAGAGCGACACGACCCCGACTGCGGACACGGCGGGCACGGGATCGTCGGCGACGATGGGCACCTCGACGTCGGGCCCATCGACGATCGGCACATCGACGATGGGCTCCTCCACGCCATCGACATCGACGGCGGAGGCATCGACCCCGGGAACTTCGACCCCGGGGACTTCGACCGCGGGCGCGTCCAGGAGCGTGCCCTCGGCGACGACCCACGTGCCCTCGGCGGAGGGCGACGAAGCGACGCTGAGCCGCGATCGCACACGCCCCCGCACGCCCGCTGGGCCTCCGGGTCGCCTGAACCTCGTGGCCGTTCCTTCGGCCGAGGTCTTCGTGCGTGGTCGATCGCTGGGCGAGACTCCGCTGGTCGGCGTGGAGCTGCCGGCAGGACGTCACACGCTCGAGCTGCGCTCGGGGGGTGAGACGCGTCGCGTGACGGTGACGATTCGTTCGGGCGAGGTCACACGCGAGTCGGTACGATGACCTCGCGCAGCGCATGACCGACGAAGACGTCCGCACCGTATCGATGGCCCGCGCGCGCGCCGCGCTGCACGCGCTCTACCTCGAGGTGATCGATGGCCCGGACGTCGGTCGCATCGAGGAGCTGTCGGACGGCGTGATCTCGCTCGGCACCGCGGCGACCAACACGATCGTGCTGACGGATCCGACCGTGTCGCGCTTCCACGCGGAGGTCGCGATGCGGCGAGGTCGCATCATCGTGACCGATCCGGGCTCGACGAACGGGACGCGCATCGGGCCCGTCGTGCTGCGCGGCGGATCAGCGGAGCTCGACTCGGGCGGTGTGCTGGTGCTCGGCGACACGCGCGTGCGCATCGACGTGCTCGATCGCGATCCCGAGGGCGACGACTTCGTCGCGCCGTTCGGCGATCTGTGGAGCACCTCGCCGTCGATGAAGCAGCCGCTCAGCGATCTCGCGCGCGTGGCCAAGACGGACGTGCCCGTGCTCCTGCAGGGCGAGTCCGGCACCGGCAAGGAGCTCGCGGCGCGTGCGCTCCACGATCGCAGCGCGCGCGCCGAGCGGCCATTCGTGACCGTCGACTGCGGCGCGATCGCGCCCCAGCTCGTCGCGAGCCAGCTCTTCGGTCACGAGCGCGGCGCGTTCACGGGCGCGGACCGACGTCGCATCGGCGCGTTCGAGCAAGCGCAGCGCGGCACGGTGTTCCTCGACGAGGTGGGTGAGCTGGGCCCGGAGCTGCAGGCGATGCTCCTCGGTGTGCTCGAGCGTCGACGCTTCCAGCGTGTGGGCGGCCACGAGACCGTGTCGGTCGATGTGCGCGTGGTGTCGGCGACGCACCGCGATCTGCGCGCGGCCGTGAATTCGGGCGCGTTCCGACTCGATCTCTACTACCGCCTCGCGTCGGTGCGTGTGGCGCTGCCGCCGCTGCGCGAGCGCGTGGACGACATCCAGCCGCTCATCCGCCACTTCCTCACCGAGCTCGCGCCCGGAGGTGCATCGAGCGGTCAGGGCAGCATCGCGCTCGAGGATCTCTTCGAGCACCAGGACCTCGTCGCGATGGAGCGGCACGCTGGCCACCCACGCCGCGGTCGACGGCATCGATACGCTGATTTCGACGGGCGACAAGGACCTGACCCAGCTCGTCGCGCCTGGAATCCGCTGGGTCAACACGATGAGCAACGAGCTGCT
>JAFLCL010000162.1 GCA_017303575.1 Deltaproteobacteria bacterium | reverse complement strand
CGGTCCGCTCGCGAGCTGCGGGCCGGGGCGCGTCTCGTCGAAGGCCGTCGGCGACACGATGGGCACCTGCGCGGGGGAGCCGGCGAAGCCATCGGGCTGCGTCGCGCCCGAGCGCGCCGAGGGCGCCTCGATCGCCATCGTCGAAGCGAAGCCGTCGGGCGCGGTCTGTCGCGAGGCGAGCATCGCGAGCAGCGGCGGAAACGCCGCGCTCGCGTCGGCGAAGCGCAGGCTCGGATCGCGCACGAGACAGCGCGCGAACCAGGCGTCGAAGCCAGGCGGCAGCGGCGCGGTCACGCCCATCTCTTTGGCGCGCACGCTCGCGGGCGGCAGCTCCTCGACCATGATCTCGACGAGCAGCGCGGTGATCGTCGAGCCCGGCGTGCTCGCGGTTCGCCAGTACGAGCGGCCCGTCACGAGGTTGAACGCGATGAGGCCCACCGCCCACACGTCCGTCGCGAGCACGACCTTGCCCACGTTCGTCTGCTCGGGCGCCATCCACAGCGGCGAGCCCACGCCCTGCGTCGTCTTGGGCCCACCGGACTCGGTGCCGCCCTGCGCGAGCGTCGCGACACCGAAGTCGAGCACCTTGAGCGTGAAGGGCACGCCCTTCTGTCGGCTCTCGGCGAGGAAGATGTTCTCGGGCTTGAGGTCCCTGTGCACGATGCCTGCGCGGTGCGCGGCGACGAGCGCGTGCGAGAGCTGCTCCATGATCTCGATGGCCTCGGCCCGCTGCGGCACGCCGCGCTCGAGGCGATCGGAGAGCGTCTCGCCCTTGAGGAGCTCCATGCAGATCCACGGCGTGGGCCCCGCGGCCTCGACGCCGGCGGCGATCACCTCGACGACGTGATCGCTCTCGATGCGAGAGCCCACCTGCGCTTCACGCTCGAAGCGCTCGACGCTCTTGGCGTCCGAGACGAGCATCGGATGCATGAGCTTGAGCGCACGCTCGCGCCCCGTCGCGACCTGCTCGACGACGTACACAGCGCCCATGCCGCCCTTGGCGAGCGGCCGCACGATGCGGAACTGCCCGGCGAACAGAGCTCCCGGCGAGAGATCGATCGTGCTCACGAAGGGCCGAGGGTAGCCGAAGCGCGCGCACGACGTGCGCCGCTCGAGCGAGGCCCGATCACGGATCGAGCTCCACGCGCCCCAGCGCGCCCTGCCAGTCGTAGGTGCGCGTGGCGTGGATCACGATCACGTACGCGGTGCGATCGATGCGCGTCTCGACCACGCGCGTGATCGCGCCTACGTCCCTCCACACGCGCATCGTCGCCGGGCGACCGTCCACCTCGGTGGGCGTGGCCGGCTGTGTCCACGCAGCGCCCACCGTGCGGTCGAGCTCGATCAGATCGAGCGCGAGGCCGAGGCACGTGCTCGGTCGCGGATCGGACACGGCGACGACGGCTGTCCAGTCCTGTCCGCTCGAGAGCGTGCTCGCGAACGCGCGCGCCTCACCCACCGCCTCCGTGGACTGCGAACGCGATCCGAGGTCTCCACCTTCGATCGAGAAGCCGAGCCTTCGATCGGTGGTGCGGCGTCGCTCGGGCATCGCGACCTCGGGGCCCTCGACCACGAAGTCTCGATCGAGCGCTGCGGCGTGTGCATGCGCCTCGTCCGCGCGCTCGGGACGCCACCAGAGCTCGAGCGTGAAGGCCCAGCCGTCGCGCACGACGACGATCATCCGCATCGTGCGCGGCGCCGGCCCGATCGTGTCGAGCCGCCGCTCCATCCACGCACGCGCTGCATCGCCCTCGACGCGGTCGGGGTCGATGGGCTCGGGGAACGCCGAGGTCGCCGCGAGGTGCGCGCGCGCGTCGGTCAGCGCGGTCCGGGTCACGAGGAGACGGCCGCTCGCGCCGAGATCGCGACGATCGAGGCCGAGCACGCGCCCTTCGGCGTCGTCGAACTCACGCCACGCGAGCTCGCTGCCGGCGACGACGTCGGTGCCGAGCGGGATCGTCAGCCGTGCGCGTGGTCGAGGCTCGGCGGGATGCTCGAGGAACACGCCATCGCGGAACGACCACGTCTCGCCGGCACGACGATCCGAGGGCGGAGGCAGCGAGGCGCGCAGGGACGCGAGCGCGGCATCGTCCAGTCTCGAGACGCGCGGCGCGAGCTCGCGCACGACGCGCTCCACGGTCGCGCGCTCCGAGCCCCACGCGTGCACGGTGATCGACACGTCGCCGCTGCGCGCCACGGCGCTCCAGTAGACGGAGTCGGGCTCGGTGCGAACGAACGTCGCATCGCCATCGAAGAGCGAGACCACGAAGGAGTCGGCACCCTCGAGCCCCGGCAGCGCGCCGAGGTACGGATCGAGGCTGACGGAGCCACCATCGCGGTGGATCACGACGACCTCGGCGCCCGAGTGATCGCGCACGAGATCCTCGATCACCAACGAGAACGGCTCGGTCGCGTCGACGCGAAGGCCCGTCGCGGCGGACTCGAACACGCGATCGACGACGCGGTACGAGCGACCCGTCGCGTTCTCGATCGGTGGCGTGGTCCATCGTCGCGTGATCTCGCCGGGCAGCACCTCGATCACGCCGTAGAGCGCCTCCGTGCAGGGCGAGCGCCCGACCACGCGGTAGAGCGTGTTGCCGTGCTCGAACGCGCGTGTGGTCGAGCCGTCCTCGACGGTGGCGAGCGAGCGCCCCAGACCGCTCGCACCACGGGGCGCCGCGATGGTCGGCGTGCCGGGGAGGTCCGCGTAGAGGGTGGCGAGCTCGTCGTCGAGCGAGATCGAGCTCGCGCGCGGCGAGACGACGAGGCCCGCCGCGCACGTCTCGTTGCGGAGCACGACGATGCCGTCGGGGCTCCAACCACGCGCGAGCTCGGGACCCCAGAGCTCCCACGTCGTGTCGCCATCGCTCGGGAGCGTCACGCGCACGCGGTAGTCCTCGTCCACGATCTCCGACGGCCCACGCCGCGCCTCGACCATGGCGCCCATGCTCGAGACGCCGCTGGCGATGAGGAACACCACGCCTCCACACACGGCGATCACGATCAACGCGGTGCCGCCGAGGATGGCGATCAGCGGGCCATGTGAGCTCTTCCTCTTCGTCGACATCGTGGCAGGTGCGCAGCGTAGTCGAAGCGCGGCTACGGCCCGAGGTCGACACGCGCGAGCTCGCCCTGCCAGTCGCCGCCCACGAGGGTGCGGATCGCCACGAGGTACGTCGTGCGATCGATGCGCGCCTCGACGAGGCGGGTCTCGAAGCCGACGTCGGTGATCGTGCGCACCGTGGCCGGGTGACCGTCGAGGCTCGCGTCTTCGGCAACGATCGACACGAGCGCGGCGGCCGATCGGTTCAGGTGAAGGTGATCGAAGGCCACCGCGCGGCATGCGCTGGGGCGTGGATCGGAGGCAGCGATCAGCATCGTTCCCTCGTTCAGGTCCGACAGCGTGCTGACGAACGCGAACGCCTCGACGCCATCGGCCTCGTCGGCGCGCTCTCGTAGCCGCCGGCCCGCGGGATCGAAGACGAAGCCGAGACGCTCGTCGCGATGCCGCGGACCTCCCGACACGAAAGGCCTCTCGATCGCGAGGAGCTCCGCTACACCGCGCGCGTAGTCGACGGCACGCTCGTCACGGATCCGAGGCCACCACAGCTCGATCACGAAGGCCCAGCGATCGCGCACGAGCACCTCGATGCGGGTCACACGCTCCTCGTCGCGATGCTCGTCGAGCACCACCTCGGTCCATGCGTGCGTCGCGTCGCCCTCCACCGGCCCGCGCGTGACCGTGGCTCCTTCGAACGCGGCGAGCGCTTCGACCTCGCCACGCGCACCGCCCGCCCCTCGCGAGGCACGGACCGCGACACGTCCGCTCACGCCGAGATCACGCCGCTCGAGCAGGGCCACGATGCCATCGCTCGCGTCGAGATCCCTCGGATCGATCTCGCTGCCGGCGAACACCTCGGTCCACTCGGGCACCACGAGCTCGAGGCGAGGACGTGGCTCACTCGGATGCTCTCGGAGCACACCGCCGCGAAACGACCAGCCCACGCCCGCACGTCGATCGTCGGGCGCGGGCATGCTGCCGCGCAGCACCGCGAGGCGGTCGCCGTCGATCACGTCGATCCGCAGCGCCAGCGCCTCGAGGGCCTCGATCACGCTCTCGCGATCGGGCCCCGACGCGACCATGCCCACGGCCATCGCGCTCGGATGCACGGCGACACCGCCCCACACATCGAGGCTCGGATCGACCTGGTCGAAGCGCGTCGGCTGACCGAAGACGGACACGACGGACGACACCTGCTCCACAGACGGCGGTGAAGGCCGCACGTCGAACGACGGGTCGAGCGCGATCACGGTCCCGTTGCGGTGGCGCACCGCCAACTCCGCGTGGCCGTAGTTGCGCGCGAGATCGTCGAGCTCGAGCGAGAAGGGCTCGCTCGCATCCACATGGAGCCCGCTGGCCGCAGACTCGAACACACGATCGACGACGCGGTACGAGCGACCGAACGCGTTCTCGATCGGAGGTGTCGTCCATCGCGCGACCACGGGACCAGGCAGCATCTCGATCGATGCGAAGAGGCGCGTGGTGCAACGGCCACGGCCCACCACGCGGTAGAGCATGCCGCCGTGAGTGAAGGCGAAGCTCGTCTCGCCCTCCTCGTCGGGGCCCAACGTGCGAGCGTCTCCGTCCGCGCCCGAGGGCGCGGACACGGCGCGAGAGGTCAGCTCGGGGAGCGAGGCTCGCAGCTGCTCGTCGAGAGTGCGTGAGCGCGACGCAGGAGCGACCACCAGCCCCGCCGAGCACCCGTCGTCGCGGAGCACGACGATCGTGTCTGTGTACCAGCTCGCGGCGAGCTCACGATCCCACAGCTCCCAGCTCCTTCCGTCGGTGGGGCGCGTGACACGCACGCGGTAGTCGTCGTCGACGACCTCGGTCGGACCACGCCGCACTTCGGCGACCCGCTCGATGCCGGAGACGCCACGCGCGAGAAGAAACGCGGCGCCCCCGCACGCGGCGATCACGACCACGGCCGTTCCGACCAAGATCGCGATCAGCGGCCCGTGCGAGGGCTTCGCTCCCATGTCCCCCTACGAGGCAAACGACCGCGTCAGAGCTTGGCGCCGCCGTCGATGTCGATCGTCGTGCCGTTGAGGTACTCGCACTCGATCACGAACTTGATGCCGAGCCAGAGGTCCTCGGTGGTGCCGATGCGGCCCACCGGGATCTTCTCGACGAGCATGTCGCGCGCCTTCTGGTTCATGCCCTGCGTCATCGGCGTCTCCACCATGCCGGGCGCGATCGCGACGGCGCGGATGCCGAACACGCCGAACTCCTTGGCCCACGTCACCGCGTTCGCGGCCAGCGCGGCCTTGGCGCTCACGTAGTTGCTCTGACCACGGTTGCCGTGGCGCGCGACCGAGCTCATCGGGATGACGACGCCCTTCTCCTTGCGGCGCGCCATCTCGGCCACGGCCTCGCGCACGACGATCGTCGCGCCCGTGAGGTTGACGTTGATGACGGCATTGAACTGGTCGTCGCTCATCACCTTGATCTCGCCGGTCTCCTTGTCGCGCTTCACGAGGAGCCCGTCGCGCAGGATGCCCGCGTTCGAGATCACGACGTTGAGGCCGCCCATCTGCTCGGCCGCCCACTTCGTGAACGCTGTGACGTCGGCGCTCGAGCTCACGTCGAGCTTGCGACGGTGCACGCTCGGCCCGTGCTCGGCGAGGCCCGCCTCGTTGACGTCGCCCGCGCACACCTGACCACCCGCCTCCGCGATGCGCTTGGCGAAGTGGAATCCCATGCCCGAGGCGGCGCCGGTCACGATCGCCTTGACGTTCTTGAGCTCCATCGATCTCTCCGTGTGTCGTTCGCGAGCCGATCTCGCGGGCGCGCGATCGAGACCACATGCACGCGCGTGCGGCAAGCGAGAACGCGTCGGCTAGAGACTGAGGATCTTCGCGACGTGCTCGGGCGGTAGGTACGGCGGCGTTCGCGAGGCCTTCGCGGCGTGAACGATCTGCTCGGGGCTGCGCGCGCCCACGAGCGCCGCGCCCACGTGCGGGCTCGAGAGCACGAAGCGCAGCGCAGCGGTCGCCAGATCGGGCACGTCGCCCTCGACGAGGAAGCGGTGTCGCTCGATCTCCTCGAGGCGACGCGGGAACGAGTCCGGCGTCCAGCGCTGGGCGCGGTGATCGTCGCTCGCGAACGTCGTGCTCGCGGTGAAGCGCGGCGTGGTCGCGTCTCCCGACAGCAAGCCGTAGAGCAGCGGCGATCGCGCGAGCACACCCACGCCTCGCTCCTCGAGCTGGGTCACGAGCTCGGGCAGGTCGTGACGGTGCACGAGGTTGTGCACGAGGCAGAGCACCTGCGCGCCCTCCTCGATCGCCATCTGCGCCTCCTCGACGGTGCCGACCGATGCGCCCCAGCACTTGATCATCCCGCTCGACAGCAGGTAGCCCGTGCCCTTCTGGAAGTAGCCGCTCGAGATGACCTTGCGCGGCGGGTTGTGGAGCAGGAGCACGTCGAGCGTGCTGCGCCCCAGGCGCGAGAGCGACTGCTCGACGTCGCGCAGGATCGCGGGCGCGTCGAACTGCGCCTGCACGCGGCCCTCCACGAGCGACTGCCCCACCCGGCCGATGATCACCGCCTTCTGCAGGTCCTCGCCGAGCGCGAGGCCGAGGCGTCGCTCACCCTCTCCCTGCACGGCCTGGCTCCAGAACGGCGCGATGTCGAACGTGGTCACGCCCGCGTCCCACGCGGCGCGCACCGTCGCCTCGAACCGGCCCGCGGCGAGCTTCCCGTAGCTCTGCGACGCGAGGCCCCAGCAGCCGAGCGCGATCTCGGACACGCGCACGTCGGTCGCGCCGAGCATGCGGCTCGCGACGGTGCTCGTCGGCGCGACAGTGCTCGTCGGCGCGACAGTGCTCGTCGGCGCGACGGTGCTCGTCGGCGCAATCGGCGTCGGCGGGGTGTGAGGATCGGGCGTCGAGGTCTCGGTCACGCGGTCTCGATCGGCGGGCTCAGCGCTTCAGGTTGCCCATGATGGTGAGGTAGGCCGTGTGGAACGCACGGCCGAAGACGTCGCGCGCGAAACGATCGCCGTCCTCGAGCTCGGCGTGCTTGGTGGCGTAGCGCTTCCACCACTCCTTGGCCTTGCCGCCGAAGAGACCGGCGCTGCGCGCCTCGCGGATGTCGCTCGAGCGAGGCGTCGGGGGCACGCCCGCGATCGTCTCGGGTGTGATCGACGCGAGGATGGCGCGCACGCCCTCGACCACGCCGTTGATCAAGCCGACCTGGTGCATCGCGACGTCGGCGAACGCGCGGTTGAGCTCGTCGACGCGGCCTTGATCGTTGGCGGACCAGTCGAGCAGGTACGCGAGCACCGCGCGCGACGATCGCAGCCCATCGAGGCCGCTCTGCTCGCTGTTCAAGCGAACGCCCACGTCGTGGAGGAACTGCTCGTGGCCGCCGCGCAGATCGACGAACGCCTGCGAGAAGGCCTCCATGATCGCGCCGATGCGCTCGAGCGCCATGTGCGTGTCGATGAGACCACGCGCCGCGAGCGCCTCGTCGGTGCCGAAGATCAGGCGCTTGATCCACGCCTCGACGTCGACGTCGCCGATCTGCTCGGGGAGGATCCCTGCCTTGAGCGCGATGCGACGAAACTCTTTCGTGCGCGCGAAGTGCGGCAGCTCTTGTCGGAGCGCCATCACCATCGCGGGCCTGTCCGCGGCGGGCACCTGCTCGAGGTAGTGATCGAGGTAACGCACGACCTGCTCGAGGGCCTGCGTGTACTGCTGGTAGATGGGCCGCGTGCCCTGGAGGATCTCCGCCAGCACACGCTGATCGGCCTGCTCCGCGCGGGGCGCCTGGATCGCGCCCGCCTGGAACATGACGGTGCGCGCGCCCGCGATGCTCTGGTCGTTCGGTCCCGACAGGAAGCTCGACTGCTTGCGCGTGATCGAGTTCGGCGGGACCTGCACCCGCGCGAAGCGCAGCTCGAGGTGCGCGATGCGGAGGATGGTGTCCGCCAGCACCGGCACCTCGGTGTTGCGCGGCAGGCGGTTGCCGTTGAAGGCAGTGCCGTTCGTCGAGCCGAGGTCGACGAAGACGACGAATCCCTCACCGAAACGCAGGATGCCGTGCCACTGCGACACCACGTCGTCCGTGATGTGCAGCTCGTTCAGCTTGTTGCGCCCGATGCGCACCGGCGACGACTCGAACGCGAAGACGTCCGTCGTGTTGGTCTTGGTGTTCGAGAGCTTGACGACCAGGGGCAGCACGCGCCGCGAGCATGCCACGCCCTCCCGAGCCCGCCCCACATTTTGGTGGGGCGAGCAGGGAGGTCGCGCTGCGGCGTCAATCGATCCTGAAGTCCCCGTCGGGCGTGAGGCCGATCGTGATCGAGCTGGGCATCGAGTCGTCGCTGAGGTGCTCGAGCAAGAAGCGCGAGAGCGTGGGCATGAGCGCCGATCGCAGCACGTGATCGACGGTGCGTGCACCCGTCTCCGCGCGCAGCGAGCGCTTCACGAGATCGTCGGTGACCGCATCCTCGAAGACGGTCTCGATCTTGTGCGCGCTCCGCACGCGGTTCGCGATCGCCGCGAGGCGCGCCTGCGTGATGCGACGCAGGGCCTCCGCACCGACCTGACGGAACGGCACGATCGTCATGCGCGCGAGGAGCGCAGGCTTGAAGTGCGCGATGAGCTCGGGCCGGATCTTGTCGATGACCTCCGCCGCCGTCGGCGGGTTGTCGCCCTGCTCCATCTTCACGATGGTGTCCGAGGCGAGGTTGCTCGTGAGCACGAGGAGCACGTTGCGGAAGTCGATGAGGCGACCCTCGCCGTCCGACAACATGCCCTTGTCGAACACCTGGTAGAAGAGGTTCATCACCTCGAGGTCGGCCTTCTCGCACTCGTCGAGCAGCACCACGGAGTAGGGGCGCTGACGCACCGCCTCGGTGAGCACGCCGCCCTCGCCATAACCGACGTAGCCAGGCGGTGAGCCGATGAGGCGCGAGACGGTGTGCTTCTCCTGGAACTCCGTCATGTTGATCGTCGTCATGAAGCGCTCGCCTCCGTAGAGGAGGTCCGCGAGCGCGAGCGCCGTCTCGGTCTTGCCCACGCCGGTCGGTCCGACGAAGAGCAGGACGCCCACGGGCGCGTCGGGGTTGCGGATGCCGCTCTTGGCCATGCGCACGGCGTCCGCGACCGCGTGGACCGCGAAGGGCTGGCCGTAGACGCGACCGTCGAGGTGCGTCTCGAGCTCCAGCGCGACCTTGAGCGAGTCGGAGTTCATGCGGCCCGCAGGGATGCCGGTCCACGCGGACACGGCCTGGGCCACGGCCTCTGCGTCCACCTCGAAGTGGACGATGCGACCCTCGGCCGGGATGTTCGGCGGCGCGATCTGCTCCTTCGCCGCGTCGGGGCCTGCGGCCGCCGCCTTCTCGTTGGCCGCGTTGCGGCGCTCGATCCAGCCCTGCACCTCGGTCTTCTCGCGCTCCCACTGCTCGCGCACGACGACGAGGTTCTTCTCGAGCTCCGCGATGCGCGCGCGCACCTCGGGCAGCTGCGGGCCCGCGCTCGCGCGCTCGAGCTGATCGCGCACGAGCGCGACCTCCTCGCGCTTGAGGGCCGCGAGCTCGTCCTCGATCGAGACGACGGGCTCGGGGCGCGCGTTGAGCGACGTGCGCACACGCGCGGCTGTCATGTCGAGCAGATCGATCGCCTTGTCGGGCATCTGACGACCGCTGATGAAGCGGTTCGAGAAGCGCGCCGCCGCGACGATCGCCTCGTCGCGGATGACGACGCCGTGCGACTTCTCGAAGATCGGCGCGAGGCCACGGAGGATCGTGACGGCGGCATCTTCGCCGGGCTCGTCGACCTTCACCGGGAGGAAACGACGCTCGAGCGCGGCGTCCTTCTCGAAGTACTTCTTGTACTCGGCCCACGTGGTGGCCGCGATCGTGCGGAGCTCGCCGCGCGCGAGGGCGGGCTTGAGCAGATTCGCTGCGTCGCCACCGCCTTGGTTGCCGCCGGCGCCGACGAGCATGTGCGCCTCGTCGATGAAGAGCACGAGCGGCTTGGGCGAGGCCTTCACCTCGCTGATGACGCCACGCAGGCGGTTCTCGAATTCGCCGCGCACGCTCGCGCCCGCGGAGAGCGCGCCCATGTCGAGCGAGACGACGTCGATGTCCTTCAGGTGCTCGGGCACCTCGCCCGCCACGATCGCGAGCGCGAGGCCCTCGACGAGCGCGGTCTTGCCGACGCCCGGCTCACCCACGATGACGGGGTTGTTCTTGCGTCGACGGCTGAGGATGTCGATGACCTGACGGATCTCGCGGTGACGGCCGAGCACGGGATCGATCTTTCCGTCGCGCGCCTGCTGCGTGAGGTTCGTGGTGAAGCGACCGAGCGCCGAGTCCGGTCCACCGGGGCCCGCGGCAGCGGCTGCACCACCGGCCGCCGCGCCTCCGCCCGTGCTGGGACCGCCGAGCTCGGTGGCCTCGGCACTGCCCGCGAGGATCGTCGGCAGCTCGCGCACGACGCTGGCCGAGGGGATCGCCTCGAGCTCGGTGTGGCCATCGTCGAGGAAGCGACCGAGGCGGCGCAGCACCTGCGCGAAGATCACGCCCGTGCGGATCTTGTCGTCGCCGAGCTCGAGCGAGCCCACGACCCACGCCTCTTCGATCAGCTGGAAGAGCGTCTCGGAGAACGTGGGGCGACCTGTGTGCCCCGAGCGCTGAGCGCGCACGACGCGCTCGAGCTGCGTGAGGGCCGCGCGTCGATCGGCCTTGTAGTGCTCGAGGATGTGCGCGGTCTCGCCCTTGTCGTCCGAGAGCAGCTGCACGAGCAGGTGCTCGACGGTGATCTCGTAGTGACCAGCGCTCGCGGCAGCACCGATGGCGCCCTCGAGCGCACGGGTGGCGGGCTTGGTGAGTCGGCGAACGAGCGTCTTGGCTTCGACCTGCATGCGGTGTCCTCTGATCGGTTCGGGGCTGTTCGGTGCGTCAGGCCGCTACGGCTGGCGCGGGATCGGTGCGCGCGGGGTCCCGCGCATGATCCACGGAGTGGGGCACGGTGACGATACGTTCGTGCGCGCTGCCGCCGAGCCAGGTCGTGCGACCGAGCGGCGCGGGGCGCGAGGCCGAGAGCTGGAAGGTCGGCGCAGCCTTCGCGGAGACGACGAGCTGCACGTCGTACTCGACGGTGCTGCGCGTGAAGAGCTGGACCGTCTCGCGCACCACCGGCAGCTGATCGCCGCCAGGGAGGAAGCGCGCGTAGTTGTCGAGGTCGAGCGGGCCGATGCGCACCGCGAAGCGACCCGAGCGCTCGGGCGCGCGCGAGCCGATGTGCATGTTCTTGCCGAGCGCGTGGTTGGCCTTGCCCAGCTGCACGCGATCCGCGCGCTCGATCTCGAGCCAGCCCGCGAGGTTCTCGACGAGCTCGACCGTCGCGTCCGGTCCCAGCGCGGGTGAGAGCACGTGACGAAGCGCCGTGCGCATCGAGCGCGCGCTACGTGCACGACCGACGAAGAGCGGCAGCATGCGCAGCACGGTCTCGACGGGGACGAAGCGCGTGGGGCTCGCGTCGTACGAGTCGATGCCACCGAGCGCCAGCGCGCGTCGACGCCATGCGCTCGGCGTGCGCGTCGTCTCTTCGCGCGGCATCGAGGCGCGCGTCACGCCGCGGTAGAGGAGCGAGATGAGGCGGTGGTGGAAGACGTCGAGGAAGTCGCGCCTCACCGAGCCTTCGAGGCTGTCCTGGAGGATGTCCTCGACGAGGTAGTTGGGCAGAGGCGAGCTCGAGCCCGCGAGGCCCATGAACGTGGCCTCCACGCGGATGACGTGGCGATCGGGCCCCGACGTCGAGGGCACACGCTCCACGCCGACGGACTTGAGATCACCCGCCGCGAAGCCCATGGAGACGTCCGCACGGAAGCGCACGGCCTCGCTGCGCGCGGGCCCATCGAGACCCACGCGCGCCGCGTCGGGGAACAGACGCTCGAGCATGTCGACCGTCGCCACGAAGCGCCCCCGCGCGCCGAGGTCGAGCACTGCCTTCAGTAGACGGGCTCGATCCCGCTCCGTGGCGTCCATGCGAGGGTGGCTCCTGAGGGATGGGCGACCACGACCAGCTCGTGGAACGTGTTGACCGGGGCCTGCGAAGCGAAGAAGGCGTCGAGGGTACACCCGAAGAGATGCAGATCTCCGAGCGTCGCGAACGCAGTCTCGTCGATCTCGAGGGTCGAGCGCACGCCTCGCGTGGGGATGTGATCGAGCAGGCGCTTGGCGGCGACCATCTGCACCGATCGGATCGCCTCGACGCGCAGGCGGTTGGCGCGCGCGAGCTGGACGTCCACGCCCTCGGCGAAGTTGTAGAGGCCCAGGAGCGCGCGCAGCGCCTGCGGATCCGAGAGGCTGCGCTGGTTCACGGCGACGTGCGAGATGAAGCGCCACGCGAGCTCGGTGCCGATCGCGGGACGCACGGGGCGGCTGACGGGCACGATGTTCTTGAACGGCGCGACCGTCGGTGAGCGCGCGGTCGCGACGTGGATGTCTCCGACGCGCAGCTCCGAGGGCAGCAAGCGGTTGGTGCACACGAGCTCGATCGACAGCGTCTCCTCGGGGTGCTGCGGCGCTTGATCGCGCGGCTGGCCCACGGAGAGGTAGGTGTCGAGGCCTTCGTCGATCGGCGAGATCGCGCGCCGCACCCAGTGATACGGCCGACTCACGGGCTTCGCGCTCGTCGCGAAGTGATGGTAGGGCGGGTACTCGGTGGGCGCGGTCTTGGGGCGGATGCCGGTGACCTTGAGGACCTCGAAGACGTCCGCGTGTCGCGGGCTCATGCCGGCCGCGCGCACGAGGTACTCGTTGGCACCGAGCTCGCGACGGATCGGCTCGGCCGTCGTCTCGAACAGGTTCACCACCGGCACGCAGTGCAGGCGGATGGCCTCTCGCTCGAGCCGCTCGGGGAGCTTGGGCGGCCGATCGAACTGGAACACGAGGTCGAAGCTCGTGCCCAGCTTGCCCGCGAGCTTCTCGAGCCCGACGACGTCGAAGAAGAGAAGGAGCGAGGGCTGCGTGTAGTACTCGAGGATGAGCTTCATGTCCTCGGGCGCGAACTCGGGCCACGGGAACGCAGAGCCGCCCTCACCCACGCTCGTGAGGCGCACGCAGTCGGGCCCGAGCTCGATCGTCTGATCGCCCACCACGCAGATCGCGCGGCGCAGGTGGCGCGCGAGCCAGAGGTACACGAGCGAGGTCTGCCCGAGGCCACCGTGGAGGAAGAAGCGGAGCGAGCCGTGCTGCGGGACGACGGTCGCCCCGATCTCCGTGGTGGTGAGGCTGAGCTTGATGCGCGGCGCGCTCTCGATCCCCGCGTCGAGCTGCACGTTCGCGATGCTCACCGGCAGGAGCGCGAGCTCACGCGTCGTGCGGAAGGTGCAGACGGTCTCCTGCACGGCGCGCGCGCCGAGCTCGGCGTGCAGCGGGATCTTGTGCACGCCCTTGAGCGCGCGGATCGTCGGAGAGAACTCGACGACGCTCACCGCTGGCATGCTGCGCATGTACTGCGGGAGGGCGAGCTGACAGAGCTGCTCGATCACCTCCGGTACGGCGTCGTCGAGGCGCTCGCGGATGCGTGCCGTGAGGAACGCGAAGCCCTCGAGCAAACGGTCGACGTCCGGATCGGCGCCCCGCTCGGCGAAGAGGCTCGCGAGCGCCGGGTTCGTCGCGGCGAACTCGCGTCCCAGCTCTCGCAGGTAGAGGAGCTCGGACTGGTAGAAGCGGTTGAAGGTCATGTGACGTCGAAGCGACCGCCAGCCTCGAGGCTGGTCGCGAACCGGACGATCCTGCGCTTGTCGTCCGCGAGGCGCGCGGTGACCTCGAAGCTGAGGCGCAGGGGATCGGGGCCGGGGACGAAGCGCACGGTGATGTTGCGCAGTCGCGGCTCGTAGAGCTGGATGGTGTCGCGGATGGACTCCTGCACCTTCGTGACCGCGCCCGGCAGATCGTGCACCACCTCGACGAAGTCGATCACGCCGAAGTCGGTCGCGGTCGGGGCGCTCCCTTGCCGCGCATTCAACAGCGCGCGGAGGTTCGCACCGATCGACTCCACGACGTCGATGCGACGCTGCGAGCCCAGCCGATCCAAGAGCCCTCTCAACGTGTCCTCCTGCGATGCGCGGGTCGCGAAACGCGTGCGAAACGAGAGCCCAGAACGACCAACGAGCGCAAGCAGAAACGCCAAGAAGGAGCGGCGAGAAACGAAGCAGCCCCAAAAGAAAACGAGAGCGTGAATGCGATCACGCTCTCGTTCTCCGGTTCCGCGCGGTCAGCCGCGCTCGATCAGGCCTGCTGGTTCCAGGTGTCTTCCCACTCGACGCCGCCTTCTTCGTAGCGCCACGAGATCGTGTGGAACACGAAGCCGACTTCCTCGGTGGGGGGACGCTGCGCGCTCGCCGGGTCGAACGAGTCCGGCGAGGTGCGGACCACGTGCGACATGCGGCCCTGGCGCAGGGTCACGGTGAAGAACTGCTGCGTCGTTCCGTCGCCGTTGAGGGCGGGGCGGAAGAACTTGAACACCGCCTCGATGACCTCGTTCTGGCAGAGCGCCTTCGCCAGGAGCGGCGACGACTTGTCGATGCGCTTGGTGATGACGATCGGCTCGTAGGTGCGGCGGCCCGTGGCCATGCCCGAGCCGGCCTCACGTGCGGTGCGGACGCTGTCGCGGAACGACAGGCACTCGATGCTGTTCGCTCGGTTGAGGGACTCCTGGGTGCTCTCGCCCTGGATGTCGCTGCCGTTCGCCTTGAGAAAGAGATGAACTGTCTCAGCCATGTGCTTGGAGCCTCCCCCGAGCTGACTCCGCTCGGTCGCCGGAGTCTAGGGGATCGATCGAAAGGCCGTCAACCGAAGCCTCGTCGGAAGCTTGCCTTCGTCACGCGGGAGGCGGCACTCTCTGCCCGCCATGGCTGCCGGAACGAAACCGCTTCGGGGAGGCGTCGCGCGCGTCCTCTTCATGTCCGTGTGCTCGTTCGCTGCAGCGAGCACGGGCTGCGGCTCCACGCGTCCGAACCTCTGCCAGCTCTCGGACACGAGCCCGCTCGTGGTCGAGGCGAGCGATCGGCTCAACCCGGACGCCAACGGACGCAGCCTCCCGACGATCGTGCGGCTCTACCAGCTGCGCGACGTGGGCGCGCTCGAGCAGTCGTCGTTCCAGGAGGTCTGGCAGACGCCCGAGGAGGCGCTCGGCGAGAGCCTCGTGTCGGTCGACGAGCTCACCATCTATCCAGAGCAGACGGTGCGTCGCGGCCTCGATCGCAACCCCGAGGCGAACTTCCTCGTGGGCATGGGGATCTTTCGTCAGCCGGTGGGCTCGACGTGGCGCTCGGTGCTCGCGCTGCCCGCGCCGCGCAGCGAGTCGCAGTGCGCTGCTGCGCAAGGCAACGCGGGCTCGGACGCGGAGCTGCCACCGATCGCGCACGTGACCTTCTTCCTCGAGAGCAACCGCATCGAGGGCGATCTCGAGCTCGCGCCCGTCACGTCGGGTGACGCGTGTGATCCCTCGAACCCGTTCTGCGCCGCCGCACAGGAGGCCGCGCCCGAGCAGCCCGAAGCGCCCGCCGCGCCGGAAGCGCCCTCTGCGCCCTCGGCACCTGCGCCGGGGAAAGAAGCTCCGGCCCAGGCCCTTCCCGGCAAGCGCGACGGGGTCCGATGAAGCCGTCCCTGCGCGTCGCATGGACGGAGGGCCTCCTCATGGCCCCGCAGCATCTCCAGCAGCAGGACCGCTTCCTGGAGGGACACGTCAACGCGCGCGTCGAGGCGATCGGCCCGCTCGCGTGGGGCGTGCTGAAGATCGAGATCGATCGACGCGCGCTCGCGCAGGGACAGCTCAGCCTCGTGGAATTCACGGGCATCCTGCCCGGCGGCACGGCGCTCCATCTCGCGCCCGGCGACTCCGAGCTCCCGCCTGCCCGACCGATCGCGTTCCCGCCCACGCAGGCATCTCTGCGCGTGTACCTCGCGGTCGCGCGCGAGCGTGACGGCGTGAACAACTACGGCGCCAAGGCCGGTGGTCGCGAGCGCTACGTGATCGAGCACCGACCAGTCGGCGACGCGGCGGGGTCGGGCACGAGCGTCGACGTCGCGCTCGCGCGTCGCAACGTCGTGTTCCTCCTCGGTGAAGAGCCGCGCGAGGACATGGAGAGCATCCCGATCGCGGAGATCGCGCGCGACGAGACGGGCGCGTTCACGCTCGTCGATCCGTTCGTGCCGCCGAGCCTGCGCGTGGACGCTTCGGGCTTCTTGATGTCGGGCCTGCGCCGCATCCTGCGCCTCATGACGACGCGGCAGCGGAGCCTCTCGGAGTCGCGGCGCGAGCGCGACGCGGCGTCCGTGGAGTTCGTCGCGCAGGACGTGAGCCGCTACCTCCTGCTCTCGGCGGTCAACGGCAACCTGCCGATCATCAACTACCTCGCCGAGACGGGCGACGGCACACCGCGCGAGCTCTACCTGGTGCTCACGCAGCTCGCCGGTCAGCTCGCGACGTTCTCGGTCGACTTCGATCCTCTCTCGCTCCCCAAGTACAACCACCTCGACCTGCGCGCGACGTACGAAGAGCTGTTCGCGCGCCTCACCTTCTTGCTGCAGGCGGCCATCCGCGAGAACTGCGTCACGTGGACGCTCGACGCGCGACAGGACGGCCTGCACTTCGCCCAGCTCGCCGACGATCGGCTGCCCACTTGCACTCGCTTCTTCCTCGGCGTCCGCGCGCCGCTGCCCGAGCAGCAGATGGCGACGACGCTGCCGCGGCTCTGCAAGGTCGCGTCGTGGACCGACGTCAACGGCATCCTCGCGGCGGCCACGCCGGGATCGCCCGTCGACGTCACGTTCCGCCCGCCGGCCGAGATCCCCGTGAAGGCGGGGACCATGTACTTCGCGATCGCGACCGACAACGTGTATTGGCGCAACGTGCTGGCGGAACGAAACATCGCCGTCTATCTGCCGCAGCCGTTCACGGCGTCCGCGACGCAGATCCAGCTCTTGGGCATTCCCGGCAAGCCAGCCTGAACCCGCATGCCCTCTGTTGGGGGCGGACGAAGCCCGAGCGGGCCGTGCGGGGTGGGCTCTGACGATACGGAGTTTCTGTGGATCGCATCAACGAGGTCACGAAGGACGTCCTCCAGGGGATCATCCAGATCCGCCAGATGGACGCGGCCGCGCGCCCGCAGCCCGAGGTGCTGCACCAGCGCATGCGCGTGTTCGTCGAGCGCGCGATGCGCAAAGCGACCGACCTCGGCTACTCGTCGCAGGACGCGCAGGACATCAGCTACGCGCTCGTCGCGTTCGCCGACGAGGTCGCGATCTCGCGCACCGGCGAGGTCCGCGACTACTGGCTGCCGCGGACGCTGCAGCTCTCGTTCTTCAACGAGACCAACGCCGGCGACGGCTTCTTCCAGCGCCTCTCGACGCTGATCGGCGACTCGGTGCGCCTCGACGTGCTGCGCGTGTACTACGCGTGCCTCTCGCTCGGCTTCCAGGGCAAGTACCGCGTGCGCGGCGGCGAGGTGGAGCTCGCGGCGGTGACCGATCGCGTGACGTCGGCCCTCCGCACCGATCAGATCGCGCCCAAGCTCTCGCCCTCCGGCGCGCGTCCGCGCGAGACCGGCGGCGGCGTGCGCGGCGCGCTCCCTCTCATCGCGGCGTCCATCGGCGCCGTCGTCTTGTCGCTGATGCTCTACGCGGGGCTGAAGCTGTCGTTGTCCTCCACCGCGTCGGACCTCGCGGCGCGCATCGCCACGGTCCTCGGGGGCTGACACATCATGTGGAAATACATCCTCGCCGCGATCATCGTCGCCACCGCGTGGGGCCTCTGCCTCTACCTCGGCGTCCACTGGGCCGTGCCGCTCGCCATCACGGTGGTCGTGGGCCTCGTCTTGGGCGGCATCGTCGCCTTCAACGCGATCCGCGCGCGACGCGCGGCGCGTGAGCTCGAGCGCGGCCTCGCCGCCCAAGCGAACGATCAGGCCAAGAACGCGCGCCCGGATCTGCAGGCCGAGATCGCGCAGATGCAGGGCGAGTTCCAGAAGGCCGTGTCGGCCCTCCGCAGCTCGAAGCTCGGTCGGAGCGGCGTCGACGCGCTCTACGCGCTGCCCTGGTACGTGATCGTCGGCCCGCCCGGCGCGGGCAAGACCACCGCGCTGCGCGCGTCGGGCCTCGACTTCCCGATGACCTCGGGCGGCGCCAAGGGCGCGCTCCGCGGCGTCGGCGGCACCCGCAACTGCGACTGGTGGCTCTCGAACCAGGGCGTGCTCCTCGACACCGCGGGCCGCTGGCTCGAGGCCGAGGACGCGGGCGAGTGGTTCGCGTTCCTCGATCTCGTGAAGCGCAGCCGCCCGCGCAAGCCGCTCAACGGCATCATCGTCGCCGTCTCGATCGCCGAGCTCGGCGGTGCGAACGACGCCGACATCGGCGCGGTGGCCAAGCGCTGCCGCGATCGCATCGACGAGATCCTCGGGCGCCTCCAGCTGCGCCTGCCCGTCTACCTGATGTTCACGAAGTGCGACCTCGTGCCGGGCTTCGTCGAGACGTTCCGTGATCTGTCGCCGACCGATCGTGGTCAGGTGTGGGGCTACACGATCCCGCTCGAGGGCGCGGATCGAGGCACGCCGGGTCACGTGGGCGCGACGTTCCGCACCCGCTTCGACGAGCTGCTCTCGACGATCGATCGCTTCACGCTCCGCCGCCTCAACGAGGTGCCGAAGATCGAGGAGCGCGAGCAGATCTACGGCTTCCCGCAGCAGGTCGGCGTGCTCAAGGACAACCTCGCCGCGTTCGTCGAGCGCGTGTTCGAGGACAACGTGTTCCAGGAGACGCCCATGCTGCGCGGCGTCTACTTCTCGAGCGGTACGCAGGAAGGCCGCCCGATCGATCGCGTGATGCGCCGCATGGCCGAGGCCTTCGGCCTTCGTCAGGACATCCAGCTGCCGACCACGCCGGTCGAGGCCAAGAGCTACTTCCTCCGCGACGTGTTCGCGAACGTCGTCTTCCAGGACGCCGACCTCGCGACGCGCAGCGCCGCCGAGGAGCGAAGGCTCGCCCGCATCCGCTGGGTGACGGCCGCGGCCATCTTCAGCGTCGCGCTGCTCGTGAGCTCGTTCCCCACCTACGCGTGGTGGCAGAACCGCGAGCTGCTCAGCTCCACCGGCGCGATCGTCGATCAGGTCGCGACGGCGCGCGCTGCCTCTGGCACCACGCCGATCACGATCGGCACGCTCGATCCCCTGCGCGAGCGCGCCGAGCTCTTCCGCACCTACGAGTCGGAGGGCCCCCCCGTGCTCATGCGCTTCGGCATGTACCAGGGCGACGACGTCGGTCCGCAGGTCGTCGAGCTCTACGGCCACGTGCTGCGCGACGAGGTGATCGCGCCGATCGTGCAGGCCGACACCGATCGCCTCGACGAGTTCGGTCGACGCATGGAGGCGCTCGTCGACGCGCGTCCCTCCGCGGGCGAGCACGCCGAGATCTACGACGTGCTCAAGGGCCACCTCTTGCTCACGTCGCCCGCGGAGCCGTCGCAGCCGCCGCTCGGGCCCGAGCTCCAGACGTGGCTCGCGGGCCGCATCGTCGATCGCTGGGCCACGCCGGCCGAAGGCGCGCCGCCCACGCCCGCC
>JAFLCL010000161.1 GCA_017303575.1 Deltaproteobacteria bacterium | reverse complement strand
AGGTCCTCGCTCCGCGCGCGCGCGGTCTCGAGTGCGGACGACTGCGCGGCGAGCGTGGCGGCAAGATCCTCCGCGCGCCGGCGTTCGGCGGCCAGTACCTCGCGGGCGCCGGCGAGGTCGGACGCGAGCGTGCTGGTACGCAGCAGCGCTTCGGCCTCCGCTTCGCGCAGCCGCGCGATCTCGCGTTCGGACGCGTCGACGCGTGCGCGCCAGCTCGCGCACCCGGGCGTGGCGTCGCATCGCGCGCATGCACGGCAGCGCCTCGCGGGTCGCGTCGTCGAGCGATGGACAGTGCTCGGCGGCGGTGATCGACGACGTCACGCCGCCCGTGCGGAGGTCGAAGTCGATCAGCGCGATCACGCTCGCCATGTTGAGGTTGCGATCCAACACCTCGAAGCACGCGTGGTGGTGCGCGATCGTCATCGACTCCGCGAACTGGAGGAAGTCGGCGACGAGGTAGGGCGCGTGCGGGGTCGTGTCGTCGGGCTGACCGAACTGGCCTCCACAGCCGAGGCCCACGTCGCCCGGAAGCTGACCGATGTTCGAGGCGACACGCGTGCCGAGATCGAAGTCGAAGACCGTGTTCGAGCCCACCGCGAGGTAGACGACGTGCGTCGCGTCGCGCATGCGGGCGACGGCGATCGGAGTGCTGCTGAGCGTCTCTTCGATCACGCCGGTGTCGGCGTCCACACGATGGAGACCGGTCTGCGTGGAGAACACGAGCACCGAGTCGGCGCGCGCGCGCGTCGCGACCAGGCACGACAGCGCCATCGCCCACGAGCACCACGCGAGAGAGCGCATCACGCGCTCCAACGTACCGCGAACGACAGCGCGTTCCCCTCTCGGCGATCGCACGAAGCCGGCCTACGCTCGGGCTCGATGCGTCGCCTCTGCCTGGCCCTCTGTGCGTTCGTGAGCCTCGTCGCCTCACCGCTCGTCAGCCAAGAGCCTCGTCGTGACGATCCGTCGTTCGCGACGCTGTGCATGATCGACTGGTCGATCGGACCGGTCTGGGCCGGCGCGGTTCAGGGATGCCCGCCGGTCGTCCAGCCTCTCCAAGCCCCGAACCGGCCGTGCCGCACGCGCTACGCGACGAGCGAAGACACCGCGGAGGTGGCGCGCCTCGACTACGACGCCGAAGGACGGCTCCGCGAGGTCGAGCACGTCGGGCGGGGACGCGCCGTCTACGCGTACGACGCGGCCGGGCGGCTGACGACGCACACGCGACGCCCGACGGGCTACCCACCGACGACCACGACGTTCACCTACGCCGCGGGCGCACGCGAAGGCGACTACACGCTCTGGGACGACACGAGCTCCGACTCGTACGGCCACCGCTGGCGCGTGGAGGCAGGTCGCATCGTCTCGGAGGAGTCCCTGCACGACGACGCGCCCGTGTCGACCTCGCGCTGGCTCTACGAGAGCGACGTGTTCGTCGGTGTGGAGACCACGCTCTGCACCACGCCGAGCGCGAGCCCTTCGTGTGAGCCCTCGGCGCCGCCGACCCGGACTCACGTCACGCGAGACCGAGCCGGACGCATCGCGACGTGGTCGAGCGCCGACATCGTTCGACGCTACACCTACGACGCGCGCAGCCGATTGACGCGCGTCAGGACCACCTCGCCTCGGCTGCGAACGGACATGCGCATCGACTACGTGTGCCCCTCACGCTGACGGCGAGAAGCTCACAGAGCGAGAAACAAACGATTCACGACCTGAAGGGACGCGGTGGTGGGGGGTCCAGGGCGAGTTCCGCAGGCCGAAGGCCGAGGATGTTTGAGCATCGGACCCCCCTCCGCCGCGGCCCGACTCGAAGCGCGGGGATCCTTTCTCGCTCTCTCACTCTTCGAGGCGCGCGACCACGCGGCCGCGGCGATCGACGACGAGGTCGGGCTCGAGCACGGCGACCTCGTCCTGCTTCGTCTCGCTCGTGACCTCGCCCGTCGTCTCGACCACGGTGCTGCGCACCGTCTCGCGCACCACGCCATCGGGGCCGACGCGCACCTGTCGGAACGTCGCGCCTGCGCGGCCGGCGCCACCGGGACCGAGAAAGTGCTTCTTCACGTAGGCCTCGACCCAACCTGCGACCACGCGACGGATCGGCGGGATCATCAGGAGGATGCCGATGATGTCCGTCAGCACGCCGGGCGCGATCATCAGCGCCCCGCCCACCACCACGAGCAGCGCGCTCGTGAGGCCCTCCTCGGGCATACGCAGCTCGTTGATCGCCTTCTGGTACTCGCGCAGCACGCGCAGGCCCTCACGCTTGGCGAGCCACGCGCCGACGATGCCCGTCACGATGATCATCGCGAACGTCGGCCAGAAGCCGACGACATCGCCCACCTGCAGGAGCAAGAAGAGCTCGATGAAGGGGATGATCGTGAAGAGCAGGAACAGCCGCGCGAGCATCGAGCTCCCTCTCGACGCTGCGAAGGGACCTCGCGGCGCCGTCACGTGCGTGTAGGTCATGGGACGGGAACCCGCAAACGATCGGGGCGCTTCCGCGTCGAGCCTCTTCGTTCGAGCGGTGCGGCCGCGCGCTTGACCGGGCGGCCGCGATGCCTCGACGATGGCGCGATGCTCGTCACGCAGCGGGGCTCCGCCTCGCGACTGAAGGTGTTGCCGCTCGCCGTGCTCGCGGCGCTCGTGCTCGGAGCGTGCACGCGCCCCGCAACACAGCTCCTCGTCGAGATCGATGGGGACGTTGCGAGCGAGGCCTATCGCTGTGTGCGCGTGGAGGTGGAGCGCGTGCCCGTCGAGGGCAGAGACGTGGCGAGCCAAGACTACGCGCACGCGCGTACCCCCATTCCGTTCTCGTTCGGCGTGGTGCCGCCCGACGAGGACCCACAGGCGCGCGTGCAGCTCGTCGCAGAGGCGCGCACGGACGAGTGCCAGCCTCGCACGGCCTCCGAGGGGTTGCCCTACGTCCGTCGCGTCGTGCGCACCGGGTTCCTGCCGAATCAGCCGATCCGTGTGCCGCTCTTCCTCGCCGAGCGCTGTGCGGGTGTGGTGTGCGGTCCCGAGGAGTCGTGCGCGCCCGAGACGGGGCTCTGTGAGCCCATCCCCTTCCTCGATCCGGTGGTGCTCGCGCAGAACCTCGACGCTGGTGCTCCGGGCCTCGACGCGTTCAGCACCACCGACGCCTTCAGCACCACCGACGCCTTCAGCACCACCGACGCCTTCAGCACCACCGACGCCTTCCGCGCCACGGACGCTGGCCCTCGCCCCGACGCGCCGCTGCCCGACGCGGGCGCTGTCTGCCCCACGACCGCGACGATGGTGGGCACGCGAGAGACGGGCGGAACGCTCAGCGGCTTCGCGCTCGCGGCCTCACCGACCGATCCGAGCACAGGCCTGCGAGGCATCCTCACGATGGGTGGTGGCGCCGATCAAGCGGCGGCCGAGGGCATCGGCGCAGCGCCGAACGGCTCGGACTACACGGGTCCTCCCGGCAGCATCACCGGCCCCACGAGCGTGACGTTCACGCGCGATGGCACGGCCGGCATGATGATGTTCAACCAGTTCGGCCTCGTCGCGTACGCGCTCTATGGGTTCTCGATGGACGCCTCGCTCGGCGGCAGGTGTCCCTCGACCCGCTGTGTGATCGGGATGGGATCGGAGTTCGCGGTCCTCTCGGGGCCGACGAACCTCACGCTCAGCGAGATCACCGTCGCACCGCGCGGTCGGGGTGCGAGAGGCAGCGTCACCGCGAGCGCGTCCGTGGCCATGGGCACGACAGCGGGCGGCGTGCGTCCCGCGAGCACGGGCGCGCTCGTGTCGTGGTCGAGCGGCGGCGCCTGCAGGCTCGAGCACTGGACGACCTTCACCACCGCCGCGGCTGGGCTCGACGTGCCCGACTGCACGCAGCTCGACATGGCAGCGCTCGACGCAGGCGGCGTCGGGCTGGCGTGGACGGACGCGCTCGGCGCCGTGCACGTCGGCGTGACCGACGACGCGCTCTCCGCTGTCACCGGCGCCGCGGTGCTCGACGGCGCACAGGCAGCGACACAACCGCTCTTCGTGGCCTCGACGGTGCGCGGCTTCCGCGTGTCGTGGGTCGATGACCTCGCGACGCCGCTCCTCCGATCGGTCGCGCTCGATGCGAGCGGCACCGCACTCGGAACGCAGTGCGTGATCGGCTCGGGCGACACGCTGGCGGACTACCGACTCTTCCAGACCGTGCGCCGCGGCGGGACCTCCGCCATCGAGTGGCCGCGCGGCACCGCGTACTGGGGCACGACCTTCACGGATTGATGCGAAGACCAGCGTCGGCCAGGAGCCGACGACATGGCCCACCTCGATGAAGGGGTGGGCCGGACAACGAGCAACGCGCGTCGCGCTTCCGCAGTCCGGCCTGAGGTTGGTGTGGCCGTCAGGTCTGCCTTCGACAGCTCACCTCGACGAGGAGGCCATCGTGGCGGCAGTACGTGCGGTAGCCCCGCGCGTCGTCCTCGAGGGGCGAGACGTGCTCACCTGCCGCGGTGAGCTCGGTGTGCATGCGCGTGACGGTGTCGCGATCGGGCACGAGGAAGCCGAGGTGGAAGTCTTCGGGATACTGCACGCCTTCCGCTCGCTGGAGGACGAGCACGAAACCGCCCTCGCCGCGGAGGATCGCGATCGCGGGTGACTTCGCGTTGCTGGTGACGGTGAAGCCGAAGCGCTCGAAGAAGCGCGTCGTTCGCTGGATGTCTTGGACCTGGAGATCGAGATGGTTCAGCTGCATGGGGCCCTCTGGCACACACACGTGTGCCCGATGCCGAGGCAGCTCATCTCGTGAGGAGAGGCTGATGTGCCCTCGCAGCATGCGAGGAATGGCCGGGGCTCACCCGAACCGGCCTGCCGTTTTTCGACGTGCGGAGCGTGACCAGCCGCACCCGAGCACGCAAGCAGGCCGCGATCTCGCTTGTGTTCGTGGGCGCGTTCCTCTACATGAATGGCCATTCATTTTTCGCGCACGTCGCGCCGACGTGGGCCGTGAAAGAAGAGGGACGCCATGTTCAGCCCGTTCACCGAGGAGCACGAGCTCTTCCGCAAGACCGTCCGGGACTTCGCCGTGAAGGAGCTCGCGCCGCACGCCGACGAGTGGGAGCGCGACGAGATGTTCCCCAAGTGGGTGTTCGAGCGCGCGGGCAAGCTGGGCATCCTCGGCGCGCACTACCCCGAGGACTGCGGCGGCGCGGGCGGCGACTACTGGTTCTCGATCGCCAAGAGCGAGGAGCTCGTGAAGAGCGGCCTCGCGGGCGTGACGATGGGCCTCCTCGTGCAGAGCGACATGGCGACGCCGTGCATCGGCGAGCTCGGCACCGCGGCGCAGAAGAAGGAGTTCCTCGAGCCGGCGCTGCGAGGCGATCGCGTCGCGGCGCTCGGCGTGTCGGAGCCGGGCGCGGGCTCGGACGTGGCGAACATCAAGACGGTCGCGCGGCTCGTGGGCGACGAGTACGTCGTCAACGGTTCGAAGACCTACATCACGAACGGCACGCGCGCGGACTTCGTCACCCTGCTCGTGAAGACGAACCCCGAAGCCGGCCACATGGGCTTCTCGATCCTCCTCTTCCCCACCGACACCAAGGGCTTCAGCGTCTCGAAGAAGCTCTCGAAGATGGGCAACTGGTCGAGCGACACGGCCGAGCTCTTCTTCGACGACTGCCGCATCCCCAAGCGGAACCTCCTGGGCGAAGAGGGTCAGGGCTTCATGTACCTGATGCAGAATTTCCAGAGCGAGCGCCTCGTCGGCTCGAGCTCTGCGCTCGCGGGAGGCTTCCACGGCCTCGAGCGCAGCCTCGACTGGGGCCGTGAGCGCAGCGTCTTCAACAAGCCGCTGATCAAGCACCAGGTGTGGCAGCACAAGATCGCGGAGCTCTACACGCGCGCCGAGGCCGCGCGCTCGCTCGTCTACCGCGCGACGGACGCGTTCAACACGGACCGCTACGTGAACAAGGGCCCCATCAGCTACGAGACGGTGAAGCTCATCGCGATGAGCAAGCTCTTCGTCGCGGGCGTGACGCACGACATCGCCGACTTCGCGGTGCAGTTCCACGGCGGCATGGGCTACCTCGAGGAGCTCTGGGTCGCGCGCTACTACCGAGACCAGCGCCTCTTCCGCATCGGCGGCGGAACGGACGAGGTCATGAAGTACATGATCGCGAAGATCATGGGCCTCTGACCCCGTCAGACGAGCGCACCCGGCGGGTCGCTGGCGGGCATGGCGATCTTTCACTTCCGACTGCGCGAGATCGACGACGTCGAGCCATGGGTACACGGCTCGACGCGCCGTCTGCATTGGTTCGGGCTCACGGACGGATACAGCTGGCTGCGCCTCGGTGACGTCGACGTCGGTGCGCTCCGACCCGAGATCGCACCCGATCCTGCGTGGCCGTACTTGGACTACCAAGTCGCTCGCGTCTGGGAAGACGTGCTGGAGGCGGCGGCGCATGCGTTCACACCCGTACCCTCCGATGCGTCAGCGAGGGTCGCGCCCGATCCGGTGGCATTCGCCGAGTGGCTCGAACGCCGCTACCGCGAGATCGACGGCGCAGGCGGCGAGGATCGCTGGGACCTGTTGGAGGGCTTCGAGGTCTGGCGAGTGCGCGAGGTCGCCCCGAGCGACGCGCTCGGCGGTGTCGACCTCTCGATCTCGTCGACCGACGACGAGGTCACGCTGAGTTACCGAACACGCGACCCCGTACGCGTCGAGGCACGGGGCTTCGTGCGACTACGGCGCGAGGACTTCATCGCGGAGCTCCGACGATTCGATCGTGCGCTGATGAACGCGATGCGAGAGCGCGTGCGACTGCTCGTCGAGCGTGGCGGTCTGGCGGGCGTCGAGATCGATCTCGACCAGCTCGTTCGTGACCAAGCCGATCGCGAGCAGTGGCTCGATCGCGCGCTCGCGCGGGCCGAGATCCGCGTCGAGTCGTGGGACGCGTTCCGTCGCATCGGTGGATGAGCTCGCACCCGGCGGCGCGACGACACGAGGTACGCTGCCGTCGTGACAGAGGGCTCTCGCGCGCTCGCCGTCTCGTTCGCTGCGCTCGCTGCGCTCGGCGTGAGCGGATGTTCGAGCACGCACTCGGTGGATGCGCCCGAGCCCGCGGACGTGACCGACGACGACGTGGGCACCGACGCCTGCAGGCAGATGGTCAACGCGTGCGGCGGCGATCCGAACCTCTCCGTGCCCGTGCACGGCACGTTCGACGGGGCGCGTGTGCAGCTCGTGCGCGCAGAGCTGTTCACGTCGGTCGCGTTCTCGGTCTTCCACCGGATCCTGCTGATACCGCCGACGAGCGACTGCGCCGCGCCGCGCGTGGAATTCACGGCGAGCCCGACACCTCCGTGGACGGACGCGCACCAGCTCGGTCCGCGCGAGGCGGTCGTCCTCGTCGGGCCACAGGGCGGGCCGCCCTCCTACTCGACGATGGGGCGCATGGACGTCGTGGCGTTCGACGACACGACCGGCGCCTGGGAGGGCCGACTCTTCGTCGAGGATGCGCGCCTCCAGCTCGACGTCGAGATCACGACGCAGCGCTGCGCGGACGTCAGCGGGCCGTAGCCTTCCGACACTTCACGCGCGTCGGCGTCGCCGATGCGCGAGCACGAGCACGATCGCTGCTGCGATCGAGAGACCGCGCGCGGCTGGCGCGGAGGTGCCGAAGAGGACGGTGCAGCCGCTGCTCGTGCTCTCGGTGTGCAGCGTGCCGCCGCGCGATCGGCAGAACGCATCGTCCGTGATCGACGTGCCGGGGAACCACGAGACGCGCGCGCCGCTCGGGAGCTCGAGCTCCTGCGGCGCCATGCCGATGATCCAAGCCTCGGAGCACAGGGTGTGCACCGTCGCCGTGCGCTGCGACGGCAGGAGGTCGATGCCGTCGTCGAAGCGGAACTCGGGATCGAGCGTCATGTTCTCGGCGCTCATCGACGTATAGAGCCGCGTCAGCACGGGGTGCTCGGCGAGCCATGCATCGGCCTCTGCGCGCGGCGCGCGGACCTCCGTCTCGAGCGCCGCGAAGAAGCCCTCGCGGTCGAAGCTCGTGGGCTCCTCACACGTGAAGAAGGCGAGGCAGCCCTGGACGTAGGTCGTCTCGTCCGCAGGGCCCTCGAGAAAGCGCGCGAGCAGGTCGACCAGACCACTCTCGCCCTGATAGCCGCGGATCGAGAGCTGCTGCGTGAGCTCGGCGAACGTCGTCTCGCCGACCGCGAGGTCGTCGACGGACGGCAGGGCGAGCGTGAGGGTGGGCGGTGCCTGGGCCGAGTCGAAGACGAAGGCCTGTCCGCCGGCGGCCGCGATCGCGTTCGCGTACTCCGCGGACCACGTCGTGCCGCCGCGGTAGAGGCGCACGTCCTCGGGCGCGTCGATCAGCGAGTAATTCGTCGGCACCGCGGGGCTGTCGGCGAGGAAGTACGTCGTGATCGGTAGGCCACGCACCGTGGCGATCGACGTGAGCCGGATCGGCAGACACGGCTCGTTCTCACCGAGCTGGAGAACGATCGGACGGATGCTGTTCACGGTGCTCGTCGTCAGCAGACGCAGCGCGACGAAGACCTGTCCGGCGGCCGCGTAGTCCTCCATGAGCGGGATCGCGGACTCGGGGATGAAGTAGCCGTTGTCCGTGAGCCACGACTGGATCTCGGTCGCCGAGCCTCCGCGCAGCACGACCGACTCGTAGGGACCGACCGGCGTTCGCGCGACCACCTCGACGGGCGGAATGGCCGCAGCATCGGACCCGAACACGCTTGCGGCGTCGGAGAAGCCTCCGCCTGATCCCACGGACCCGGCCTCGGCGTAGCCGCAGCCCGTGCAGACCCAGCCGCCCGAAGGCATCGGGTAGTCGCACCGTGGTGGCTGGCGACACGTGCCGTGGTTCTCGAAGCCGCTGGCCACGAACGACGGAGTCGTGCTCGCCGCCAGGCCCTGGAAGAGCGCGTCGGTGCCGACACCGATCTCCGTCGGCGCGGCGGGCAGCGGGAGGATCCACGCGAATCCGTCCGCCGAGCCCTGGTACACGATCCGCACGCTCATCGTCAGCGTGCCGTCGGCGTTCTTCACGTAGACGATGTCTTCGCCCGCTTGCACGACGGGCTGCATCGGCGTCTGACAGAACGTTCCGCCACAGGCGCGTGCGCGATCGGGCGCGGCGAGCACGAGCGAGACGGCGACCGCAGCGACCCCGATGACGACGACACGAACGTACCCCAGTGAGCGCATGAGCCCTCCCATCGAAAAGCGATGGCTGAGCATACATGGTCGACGGCGCGTGCCCACATCGCGCCGTAGGATGCGGGCATGACCGGACAGCTCGTCATCCTCTGTGGTCTCGCCTTCGAGCACGCCGACACGCACGTGCTCGGCAACGCGCTCCTGCTCGCGAAGGATCTCGGTGCACGCCTGCGCGGGATCCACGCGATGGATCTCGGCGCGCGGCCCGACGCCGAGGCGCTCGCGCAGTCGGAGGCGGCGCGCTCGATGGTGCAGAAGATGGACGAGCGCATCGCGCAGGCGAAGGCCGAGCTCGACGGGATCCAGACGAGGTATGCGACGTTCGGCGTGCCGATGGAGCTCGGCATCGTGGAGGGGCGCCCCTACGAGGCGCTGGCGGCCACGTCGAAGGCGATGACGAGCGCGGGCGAGGCGGTGGTGCTCGTCGTCGGATCGGGGCGCATGCAGGGCACGTTGCTCGAGCGGATCCTGGGCTCGACGACCGACCAGCTCCTGCGACAGACCGACTGCCCCGTGCTCGTGGTGCCGCACGCGGCGCACGACGCCTCGCACGCGGGAGGCGTGACGAAGTCCCTCCGCGAAGGAACGTGGCTCGTCGCGATCGATGGCTCCGATCCGAGCGCACGCGCGCTGGCGCTCGCGGCGTCGTGGGCCGAGCCCATGCAAGCGCGCCTGGCGGCCGTGCACGCGAGCTCGGACGTGAAGGCCCCGCAGGCGATGCGCGAGTTCCTCGTGGCGCAGCCCTCGCCGCTCGTACGCGCGCTTGCAGACGCGGTGCACGTGGTCGAGGACGTGCCCGACGCGGCGATCTCGAACGAGGCCACGGCGACGAACGCGGCGCTCGTGGTGCTCGGGTCGCACGGACGCACCGGCATCGCACGCGCGTTCCTCGGCAGCGTGGCCGCGGATGTGATCCGCAAGGCGACGGTCCCGGTGCTCTGCGTGCGCTGAGCGCGATCAGCGCCGGCGGCGGCGTGACGCGACGAGGGAGACGAGCAGCACCATCGCGGCGACGTGCGTGGCGCCGCGCGAAGCGATGCGTGTCATGCGGCAGCTGCAGCCCGTCGTGATGCCGCGTCCGCCCGCGTCGGTGCCCGAGGTGCGCGCGTCCATCGGTGCGACGCCTGTGTCGAGATCCGCGCTCGACGCGTCGAGCTCGGCGGTGCCCGCATCGCTCGGAGGCGCGAGCTCCACCTCGAGGCGCGGTGCGCCCGTGCAGGCGCCGCTCTCGCGCGAGAGGTAGTGCGCGCCGTCCACGTCGTTCGAGACGATCGCGAGCTCCACGTCGCCGCCCGGTGCGACGAGCGGGGTCACGTCCCAGCGCACGATCGTGTCGGGGCCGACGGCGCGCGGCTCTCCACTGCAGCGTGAGCCCACGGTCGGTCGTGTGGCCCACGTCAGCGAGGCCTCGTCCCAGCTGCCGCTCGTCACCTCGCACACGATGCCCGAGCCTCCGCCTGCGCTGGGCACGGTGCTCGTCGTCATCGTGAGCGTCGCGCGCGCGACGGGTCCCGCGACCGGAGGAAAGCGCACGTACACCACGGCCTGCGGGCCCGTGCCATCGCCCTCGACGTTGAGATCGTTCGCGTCGGGGAACACGCCAGGCTCGAAGCTCGCGGCGGTGCCATCGGCCGTCGCGACGACGAGGTCGCTGCACATGCCCGCGTCGGCGACGGGGCCTGCGTCGGGAAGCTCCGTCGTCGGGCACGTCGCGGTCGCGCCCTCCACACCCTCGATCACGAGATCGGAGAACGTCGCGCCGATCGGCATCGCGGAGAGGCCTCCATCGTTGCGGGGGCTGCCGAGCATGAAGTGCAGCACGCTCGGCGCGAACACGAAGCCGTCGTAGTCGACGCTCACGATCTCGATGCCGTCGCGCAGGAGGCGCGAGCGACCATCACCCCACTCGATGCGAAGACGTCGCGGCGCGCCGGTCCACGCCTCCGCCCCTGCGAACGGCTCCTCGAAGAACGAGGCGCAGCCGCATGCGTCGTAGCCTGGAGCGCCGCTCGGGCAGATGCCCCACATCAGCTTCATCGCGCCGGTGCGCTCGGGCTCGGCGGTGCCGTAGATGCGCACGAGCGTCTTGTAGTGGTTCACACGGAACTCGGGCGCGTAGCGGATCGGCTCGCTGATGCCGTAGCCCGCCTCGTACATCGCGAGGATCTCGTGGTCGGCGAGCGGCAGGTTCGCGTTCGAGACGTTGGTGACGGTGACCTCGATCGATCCGCGCACGAGCGTCGGCAGCGCGTACCAGATGTGATCGGACACGCCCGTCACCGTCCAACCGTCCGGCCCGAACGTGCCACCGCTCGCGTTGCCCATCGTGCCGTCGCGGAGCGAGTCCTCGACGTGGAGCTGCGCCGACGCGCGCGAGCTCGTCGCCGAGATCACGACGAGCGAGGCGAGACAGGCGACAGCGGCGAAGGTGCGCATCGCACCATCAGACCCCAGGTTCGCTCGCGAGTCGACGGGGCCTCGGCGTCAGGGCGCTTCGAGGATCGCGAGCACGCGGTCGAGGTGCTCGTCGAGCGTGGCGAGCTCCTCGTCGCACGACGCTTCGTCGCCGAGCTCGAGGCACTGCGCGCGGGGCTGCTCGGTCACGATGCGCATGCGCAGCAGGCTCGGCCCCTCACCGCCGATCAACGCGCACGTCATGCGCTCCACGATCTGGCTCCACGACTCCTCGGAGGGGCCGCCGTAGCGCTCGTACAGCGGCCCGCGGAGGTCCTCGCATTCGCGCGCGAGCGCGGCACGACCGACGTCGTCGCGCCACGTGAAGGTCCCGTCCGGCAGCGCGTGCCAGAGGGCGCGCGGCCCCCCGAACGACGCCGAGCCCCCATCGCTGCCGCCGTTCGATCCCGTGGTGAACGGACGGCCCGACCACACGTCGAGGCGGCCGTCGCCGTCGACGTCGGTGGTGCCGAGCACGAAGTCCGCGAAGCGCGCGGCGGGCGCGTAGTCCCTGATCGTATCGCCGCGACACGTGAGCACCGACGATGTCACGTCGCCGCCCTCGTAGAACCCGCGGCCCACGCGGAGCACGAGCTCGCCGCGACCGTCGCCGTCGTAGTCCGCGGCCACTGCGCCCACGCTGACCTCGTTGCGGTCCAGGCCCCCGAGCTCGACCGCACCGAGATCACGTCTCGCGCTCGTGCTCGGACCGTCGCTGCAGAGGAGCGTGAGACGACCACGCACGTGAGGGCTCGCGGGGACGCCGCGCTCACCCTCCTCGTCGGCCGCCACGATCTCGGTGATCTCGACAGCGACCGACCAGCCTCGATCGCCGGCATGGACGCACGCCTCGAGCTCGAGGTCGTACGCGTCGACGTTCACGGGGAGGCCGCTCCACGCGATGGCGGGCACGCCGCGGCACGGGTCGGGCGCCGTCGCTGCGACAGGTCTCGAGACCGCGGCGGGCGCACGCGTCTCGGCGGTGGACGCCGTGGCACCACAGCCGACGAGCGCGAGCACGCACACGAGCGGTGCGCGCACGCTCACGGGCAAGACGTCGAGAGCGTGACGGTGCCGAGATCGACGCCGCCCTCGGCCACGTCGACGTTGCGCGGCTCGCTGCCCGCGGGACCGAGCGAGGGCGTGAGGAAGCCGAGCACGAACGAGCCTGCAGGCGCGGGGAACGAGAACGCGCCCTCGTCGTCGATCGGCGCGATCGTCTGCGTGCGACGACGGAACTCGGCCTCGCTCACGGTGCCGCGCGAGAGCTGCGACGCGAGGCTCGCGAGATCGACGTCGCGGCCCGCGAGCACGGCGAACGTGCGACACGAGCCTCCCTCGGGCATCGCCACACGACCGCGCACGAGGCCTCCGCTGCCCGTCGGCGCGGCAGGCGTGGACATCGGCGTGTAGCGAACGCGCACGCGCGGGAACGCGCCGCTCTGTCCGCGCGGGACGAAGACGATCACCAGCGCGGTCTGCGGATCGGAGGCTGTGACGAGCGCTTGTCCCTCGCCCTCGCGAAGGATGCGACCACCCGAGCCGATGATGCCCATGTCGAGGCGCGGCGTGATCGACACGACGCCCGGTCGCTCGCCGCGCGGGAGCGCATAGAAGCGCAGCTCACCCGCACGACCGGCCGCATCGCCGAGGTGCGTGTCCACGAGCTCGGTGAGCGTGCTCAGCGGGAGGATGCCCTCGGTGGGCTCGAGCGTGAGCGCTGTGCCCGATCGGAGCGAGGCGAGCCACGTCGAAGGGATGCGCGTCGAGGGACGCGCGAGCTCGATCGGCTCGACGTTGTCCGAGACGGCGGTGGGGATGCCGACCATGCGGCACTCGCGATCGATCAGCGCGCCGCCCGAGTTGCCGGGGTTGAACTCGGTGTCCGTGCGCAGCCACGCGGTGTCGCCGTCTGCGTTGCGCTCGAAGCCCGCGACCTGACCGGCGGTGATGTTCACGGTGCGCACGCCGGCAGGAAAGCCGAGCGCCCACACCTGCGTGCCCAGGTCGGGCGAGGTGTCGCGGAGCGGCATCGCCACGAACGTGTCGGCCGCGGTGAGCGGCGTGCCGTCCGCGTGCTCGACGATCTTGAGGAGCGCGAGATCGAGCGGGAGGCTGCCGCGCACGACCTCGGCGACGTAGCGGTCCTCGACCTCGTCGCGCTCGGTGCGCGTGATCGCGACGCGGTAGCGGCGCGCGTGGTGCGTGCCCGGCATGCCCGTGCGCTGATCGGTGTGGCCCGCGACGTGGAAGTTCGTGAGTACGTACCCGCGCGGATCGATCACCGTGCCGGTGCCGGAGAGCGTGCCCCGGGGCGTGTCCACCTCGATGCGCGCGACGCTCGTGATGCAGCGCTCGCGCACCTGACGGGTGAGCTCCTGCGCCGAAGCGGTGCTCGACGCGACGAACAGCGCGGTGATCAGGACGAAGACGGGCCTCACGATCGACATCGACATCGCGCGCTTCGAGACGTTCCGCATGACCAGAGATTCGATCGCCACTCACTGCTCCGCGGTGAAGCGCACGCGCAGGCGCAGGCCACGCGGGTCGGTGGGTCGGGGCATGCGCACCGCGACGTAGACGTCGGGCTCGGCGGGCACGTAGATCTCTCCGTTGCCGCTCTGGAGCACGCGGCCCCGCTGGTACGCGGTGACGGACACGGGCGGCTCGACCTCGATCGTGCCCGCCGCGGTGGCAGGCAGCGCGAAGAGGTACTCCTCGACGACGTCGGCGCGTGTCTCGTCGTCGCCAGGCACGAACACGGCATCGCCGATCGGGCGCGCCTCGGCCCAGCGACCGGGCTCGAGCGTGGTGATGCCGTCGATGACGCGATCCTCGATGTGCCCCGCCGCGAGGGCCTCACGCCACGCCGTCGGGATGCGGCTCGTGGGTCGCACGAAGCCGTTCATGTAGACGCCCACCAGCGCGCCGCGCGCGTCGTAGTAGCCCGCGCCATCGAGCGTCGGCTCGACGACGTTCACGAGGAAGCCCGCGACCTGGCCCTCCGAGTTCTGGATGCCCGCGGTCGTGTTGGCGTGGAACGCAGTGAGCGTCGGGATGGTGGGCGAGGCGCCGATGGCCCAGCCGAAGCCGCCCCACGCCAGCGTCGCATCGGTCGGCGGCTCGACCGCCGCGAAGCGCACGTCGTCGGTGAGCGGTCCGTCGGGCGTGCCCGTGATGCGCACGAGCGCGAGGTTGAGGCGCAGATCACCACGCACCACGCGACCCACGTGCTCGACCGGTGTGGAGGAGTACGGCCCCTCGAAGACCTCGACGCGCACCTCGTCACCACCGCCGAAGAGCGTGCCCGGTCGGCCTCCACGCGCGCGGGCCGCGCCCACACCGACGGCCGAGAACGTCGTGAGCAGGTAGCCCCGCGGATCGATCATCACGCCCGAGCGCGTGAGCGAGACGCTCGCGTCCTGCACACGTAGGCGAACGGCCGCGGCACCACGCGAGGTGAGATCAGGCTGCTCCGGCGAGGCGAACGTGATCGTCGTGTGCGTGTGCGTGACCGCCGGCACGCAGCCGAGGAGGCCCGCTCCTGCCGCCGACACGATCGAGAACGTCGAGAGACCGCGAGCCCACGCTGACGAACGAAAGACCATCGCGCCACTCTACACGCTCCGTGTGGAGTGATCGCCATCCTGGCGTGCTTCCTCGTCCACGCGAGAGCAAGCGCTGGCGAGGCCTCACGGAACGACGAGTCGCACGATCTCGTCGGGCTGATCGACGATCACGTGCGCGCCGTGCCGCTCGAGCTCGTCGCGATCACGGAAGCCCCACGTGACGCCGATCGCGCGCATGCCCGCGTTGCGCGCCGTGCGCATGTCGGTGTCGGTGTCGCCCACGAAGAACGCCTGCGCGGGATCGACGCCGAGCGCGCGCACGACCGCGAGCGCGCCCGAGGGATCCGGCTTGTGGGGATGACCGTCGCGCTGACCGATCACGTGCGCGAACGTGTGGGGCGCGAAGACCTGCGCGACGATGTCCACCGCGACGTCGTGCGGCTTGTTGGTGACCACCGCCATCGGGATCGACGCGCGCGCCAGGGCCTCGAGCATCGTGGCGATGCCGTCGTAGGGCTTGGACTTCACGACGAGGTTCGCGCGGTAGTGCGCCTTGTAGCGGGCGAGCACGTGGTCGACCTCGCCACGTGCCTCGGGCGGCAGCGCGCGCCGCGCGAGCTCGCGTGCACCCTCCCCCACGAGGGTCTGATAGGCGCGCATCGTGTGGGTCGGATGGCCGAGCGAGGCGAGCACCGCGTTCATCGCATCGCCGATGTCCTCGAGGCTGTCGAGGAGCGTTCCGTCGAGATCGAAGAGGACTGCGCCACCCATCACGATCACGGCGCGTAGGGCACGAGCGACGCTGCGCCTGCCGTGAGCGTGACGTCCGAGGCCTCGGCACCCGACTCGAGATCGACAGCGACGCTCACGCGGTGTCGTCCTGCCGACCACGTCGTGGTGCCCGACGTGAGACAACGAACGCCCGTCGGGCTGTCGTCGCGGAGGATCGTGCCCGGCTGCGCGCTCCGCACGGTCACATCGAGGTAGCCCTCGAGGTCGAGCACCGCGCTCGGGGCCGCAGGGACGAGCACGTTGCATCGATCGTCGCGCGACGCCGCGACACCGGCTGCGAGCGCGATCTCGGCGCCCGCCACGAACGATCGGGGCGCGGGCTCGATCGTCTGGGATCGAGGAGAGCCGCGTACCACGAGCGTGTACGCCGCAGACGTGGTGCGCGCGGCGTAGGTGCCGATCCACACGCGGTAACTGCCAGGCTCGAAGAGCTGCGCGATCATGGGCGAGGTGCCGGGGCCTCCGTCGTCGTCGCACCACACGGTACCGTCGGGGCCCTCGACGAAGAGGACGAGGTCGTCCGAGCCCACGCCGTCGATGCGGACGAAGCTCGGCTCCTCGACCGGCACCACGAGCGAGGGGCCCGGCTGGAGGTAGCCCCTGCAGCGATCGTCGATCTCGCTCGCGTGCACCACGGGCATCACGGTCCCCGCGAACGGCGTGGGCATGGGCGTCGGCCGTTGCTCTCCGTGCGTGGGAGTCGCGGTGGGCGCGAGGCCCGTCGAGTCGACCTGCGCGTCGGGCGCAGGCGCGGTGGTGATCGCGAGCGTGAACGGGATCGCGTCCTCGCCGCTGTAGGTGCCCACCCACACGCGGTGCTCGCCTGCGGGCAACACGGAGCTCAGCGCCGGGTTCGAGGAGCCGCCCGAGTCGTCGTCGCAGTAGGTCGAGCCGTCCGACGAGAGCACGACGAGCACCGTGTCGCCCGACGCCTGCACCGCGAACGACAGGACGCTCGGCGCGGCCGAGCGCACGACGAGCTGAGGCGCCGCGGGGATCGATCCCGAGCAGCCCGGCGGCGTCGATCGCTCACCGCTCGCGGTGCCCTGGATCGGCGCGGGGTTGGGCGTGGTGCCGAGGTCGACGAGGCCGAGGCTCGGCGCCGCGTGGCTGCCGCCCCACGTGGGCGGCGCGCAGACCTCATAGCCCACGAACCCCAGCACGCCGACGCCGAGCACGCCGCCCAGGATCTTCAGCCACGGCGTGAAGTCCGCGCTCTGGCGACGCTTGGCTGCCGCGGTCTCGCGCTCGGTCTCACGCTTGGCGTCTGCCTGCTCGCGCTCGCGCCGCTCCTTCTCTTCGCGCTCCTTGGTGCGGCGCGCGTTCTCCTTCATGCGCGCGGCGACCTTGGGATCTTCTTTCAGCACCGCGAGCTCGCGCTCGAGCTCCGTGATCTTCTCGCGCTGCGCGTCGCGCTCGGCCTCGATGCGCTCCGACCGAGCCACCACACGCTCGAGCTCTCTCTCGAGCTCGTCGATGCGCGCGCGCATCGCGTCGGCGTCGTCACGAAAGCTCATGACGGCGTCGGCGTGAGCGGCGCAGTGGGTCGCGCGAGGGCGCGCGCGAGCGGTCGCGGTCGGGCGAGCACGAGGATGAGGATGCCTGCGATCAGGCCAGCCAGCGAGGTGAGCGCCGAGTACGGCATGTCGTCGGGCTCGAAGCGGAACACCACGCGGTGCCGTCCCGCGGGCAGTCGCACCGCGAGGCGCCCGTCGCTCGGCGCCATCTCACCGGTGGATGCGTGCCACTGGCTCTCGTAGTTCTGGTTCACGATCGCGAGCCCGGGCGCGGCCATCTCCACGTCGATCGTCACCGTGTGGTTCGTGCGGTCGTACGCGTGCAGCGTGTCCGTCGTGCGCATGTGCGGACGCGAGCTGTCCGAGCCTTCCGCGGGCAGATCGGCGAAGCGCACCTGCGGCACCATGCCGGTCCACAACGACGTGCTCTTGGGCCACGGCACGGCGTCGTAACACTCCATCGTGCCGATGTTGCGCGACGGATAGTTCGCGTACTCCTCGTGGTAGCGGCGGCTCGCGGTGAGGTGCGGCGTCTCGGCGGCCATGAAGCCCACGGGCGCGCCGTCCCAGCGGTTGGTGATCGTGATCGCGACCACGTACACGTCCGCGACGATCGCGAGCGCGACGAGCCAAGGCACGAGCGGCCTCGCCCACGCCGTGTCGCGGTGGAAGCGTCGCGTGGCCACGAAGCCCTCGAAGCGCGAGAGCGCCAGGCCCGCGAGCAGGCTCATGTAGAACGTGCAGAGCACCTGCCAGCGCGAGGGCAGGTGCAGGTTCGAGAAGAACGGCAGCGAGTGGAGGATCGAGCTCGGCCAGAACGCGCCGTGGTAGCCCATCGTGAACGCCATGAAGAAGAGCGCGCCAGCGACGACGAGCACCCGACGCTCCTTCAGCGAGAGCACGATGCCGATCACGACGAGCGCGAGCACGCCGTAGCCGACGTAGGTGCCGTACTCGGGCCACACCCAGGGGTGCGGTCGCCACATCCACTCGTGCTCGCGCGCCGTCCACATGACGATCAGCTCGTCGAACGTGAGCGTGTCGGTGTCCTCGATCGGCCGCGGGTAGCGCGACATCGCGAGCATGATCGGCACCCACCGCACGGCGCCCATGAGCAGCGTGAGCACCACGCTCATCGCGCCCGTGCGGATCATGCGGACGATCTCGACGCGCTTGCCGCGCAGCATGCGCGCGACGGTGTCGAACCCGAGGAACACAGCGGCGTACGGAAACGCGTAGTGCGCGCCCTCGAGCAGCATCTCCGCCATGATCGCGGCGACGGCGACGCTGTAGCGGATGTCCTCGTCCGCCTTGCGCCACGCGAGGAGGAGGAAGGGGTACCACTCGAACGCGAGGAACGTCGCGTGACCGCCCGCGTAGTGCCACGCGCTGAAGCCGCACGTCGTCCAGATCGTCGCGGCGAGGAACGCGCCCGAGCGCGAGAGCTTCTCGAGCTTGCGCGCGAGCAGGTAGAAGCCAGCCCACCCGATCACGTGGTGGAAGAGGATCCACAGCTTGTGTCCGAGGTGCGTGCCGAACGGCAGGTGGATCGCCATCCAGATCGGCGAGTAGCTCTGCGCCTGCGGCTGTCCCCACTGCGGCACGCCTCCGCAGTGGTGCGGGTTCCAGTACGCGATCTCACCCCAGCGACGCGCCGCGACCACGCCGACCTCGGCCCAGTGGTGCATCTGCTGCCAGTCGCCCCAGCCCGAGTGCTCGCTCTCGTAGAACGCGGGCGCCCACATCACCCCGCCCGCCACGAGCGCCATCGCGAAGATCGCGAGGCCGCGCAAGAGCGCGCGTCGTTGGGGGCTCACGGGATCGAGGAGCATCGGGGCGCGGGACGATAGTGCGGGCTCGGCGCCGAGGCGAGTCACGCGCACAGCGCTCGTCCCCACCGCCAGCGGAATGCCGTGAGCACGTGTAGGGTTCGCCGCCGGATGACCGAGCGCTCACACTTCGGCCTCGTGCCCGCGGACCCATTCGATCTCGCGGTGTGTCCTCGGTGTCGCAGCAACGTCGGGCCCGGCGCCCAGCACTGCGCGGCGTGCTTCGCCACCCACGATGTCGCAGCAGCGCGCGCGGCCGTGCTCGCGAGCCGCGAGGTCGCCAGCGCCCGCTTCGCCTCGCTCG
>JAFLCL010000160.1 GCA_017303575.1 Deltaproteobacteria bacterium | reverse complement strand
GCCACCGCCGCCGGCTGCGCCACCACCGCCTGCGGCTGCGCCACCCTCACGACCTTCGCCGGAGTTGTATCGCTGGATGACCACGTCGGTGAGGTCGAGGTTCGAGGGCACCCACACCACGCCGCCCTCGCTGCGCTCGACGATGAGGGTGTAGCCCTCGGTCTGTCCGATGCGCCGGAGGATCTGCTCCATGCGACCGATGATCTGCGAGGTCAGCTCCGCTTCCTTCTCGGCGAGCTCGCGCTGGTAGGTCACGTAGAGCTGCTGGAGCTCGAGGGCCTTCTTCTGCAGGTCCTCCACGCGCTCCTGGCGCGCGTCCGACGACAGCACCTTCGACTGCTGCTCGAGCTCCTGGCTCAGCTGCTTCAGCTCGTTCTGACGCTTGTCGAGGTCTTCCTGGCGCTGCTTGAAGAGGCGCTTCAGGCGCGCCTTCGCGCGACGACCGTCTTCGGTCTCCTGGAGCGCGCGCTGAAGATCGACGACCGCGATGCGCACCTGCGCAAAGGCCTTGGGCGCCATCGTCGCGAGCAGGAGCGCGACCACGAGGCTGATCGCGTGGCGCTGGATCCACGAGGGTCCCGTCATGCGCTTCTCAGCGGGCACGAGATCTTCGACGGTGGCGGCGTTCGACAAAGCGGGCTCCTAGGAAGCGTGGACTCGGTCCACTGATTCGCGCTCAAACGCGCGAAAGGCGGGGCGATGCGTACCCGGAGCCCTCGGACGGGTCAAGCCTTGCGTCGCTTCAACACGAGCCGCTCTCCTCGCATCCGAGCACACCGACCCGGGGATGGGGCCCCGGGTCGGAACGCGAAGCGGGGGTGAGCCGCGGCGACGCGGAGGCGAACCCCGCGGGAGTGGGGCCCGGTTCGCGTCTGCGAACGGGGCGAGGGGCGCGCCCCTCGCGACGCGACGAACGCAGTGAGGAGCGGCGCCTAGAAGAACTGGCCGATCGTGAATTGGAAGTCGACGTCCTGCGGCTGCAGCGACGGGCGGCGGATGAAGGGGATGCCCCACTCGAAGCGCAGCGGTCCGAGGGGCGAGTTCCAGCGCACGCCGAAGCCCCACGACGTGTAGAGGTCGAGGATGTTGAAGCGGCAGGGGTCCGCCATCGGATCCTGCACGGGCGCGGCAGGCGCCTCGCACAGGTAGCGGTCGAGGTTCCACGCGTTGCCGCCGTCCGTGAAGATCACGCCACGGATGCCCACCTGGGGGACGATCGGGAACTCGATCTCCGCGTTGTAGTAGAGCTGCATGTTGCCGCCGACGGACGTGCCCGAGTCGAACGGCGACAGGTTCGGGTCGTACGTCGAGGGGATGCCCACGCGCGGGCCGAGCGAGTTCAGCGGGAAGCCGCGCACGCTGAAGATGCCGCCGAGGAAGAAGCGCTCGAAGACGGGCGGGCCCTGACCCTGACGCGACGTGATGAGGCCGAACTCCGTGTTGATGCGGAGCACGATCGCCTCGTTCGGGTTCGCGCCCCAGAGGCGGAAGTACTCGCGCGTGAACAGGCGGTAGCGGAGGTAGCTGTTGGCGCTGCCGATGATCTCGTCGGCCGCCTCGATCGAGGCCTGCGCGTACACGCCGTCGGTGGGCGTGATGCGGTTGTCGCGCGAGTCCCAGCCGAGCGTGAGGCGCAAGGAGCTCGTGAGGCCCTCGCGGTAGAGGTTCGCGACCGGCAGGAGCGGCAGCTGGAAGAGGCCTTGTCCGGTGCCCTGACCGAAGATGCCGCCAGTGCGTGGTCCGATGTCGATGTAGTCCGCGCGGTACTGCGCGAAGAGCGTGAAGCGGCGATCACCCAGCCAGTGACCGAACGACAGCGAGCCGCCCGTGCTCTCGCGGTTGAACGACTGGAATTGCCGGACGGTTCTGAAGATCTCGAACGCGAACGTCCAGTCGGAGCCGAAGAAGTAGGGCTCGATCAATTGCAGTTGGATCAGCTGCCGTAGGCCCGAGAGCTGGAGCTGGAGCGACAGCGACTGACCGTTGCCGAAGAGATTCTGCTGCTGGATCTGCGCGGTGAGGATGAAGCTCTCGATCGAGCTGAAGCCCGCGCCCACCTGGAACGTGCCGGTCGGTCGCTCGGCGACCTCCATCGTCACCACGATCAGGTCCGGCGCCGAGCCCTCGGACTCGCTGAGCTCCGCACGCTCGAAGTAGCCGAGCGCGTTGACCGCGGCGCGCGAGGCCTCGAGCAGGCTCTGGCTGTACGTGTCGCCCTCGTAGATGCGCATCTCGCGGCGGATGACGGAGTCGCGGGTCTTGGTGTTGCCCCGGATCTGGATGCGCTCGATGCGCGTGAGCGGGCCGCGCTCGATCGCGATCGCGAGATCGACGGTGTGCGCCTCGACGTCGAGGTCCGTCTCGGGCTGCACGTCGACGTGGGCATACCCAGCATCGCGGTAGTGCCGCGTCACGCCCTGCAGGCCCTGCGCGAGCGCGGTGCGGTTGAACCAGTCACCGGGGTTGGCCGCCACCATCTCGCGCAGCTGTCGACGACCGCCGAGCGGATCGACCTCCTCGCCGTCCTCGTCGCGCTCGACCACCCGCAGGCGACCGATCCGGAAGCGCGGGCCCTCGGCGATCGGCACGGTGATGTCGATGAAGCGACGGTCCGGCGTGAGCTCGATGCGGGGCGTGCCCACGCGCATCTGGAGGTAGCCGCGGTCGTAGTAGATCGCCTGCAGGCGGTTCACGTCCTCGTCGAACTTGCTCTGCTGGAAATTGTCGTTGTTCGAGAGGAACGAGAAGATGCCCGTCTCGCCCGTCTGCATGATCCCGCGCAGATCGCCGGAGCTGATCGCGCGGTTGCCGACGAAGCGGATGCGCCGCACCACGACCTCGTCGCCCTCGACGATGTCGAACACCACGTCGACCTCGTTGTTCTCGGTGCGGACGAGGCGCGGGTTGATGCGCGCGAGGAAGTAGCCCTTCTCGGCATACAGATCCCGCATGCGCGTGACCTGACGCGTGATGGCGGGGCGCGAGAGGATCGAGCCCTCGCGGAGATCGATCACCTCGTCGATGTCGCTCGTCGAGACGTGGTTGTTGCCCTCGTAGCGGACCTCGCCGATGGCGGGCCGCTCGCGCAGGCGGAACGAGAGATCGACACGCTCTTCGGTCGCATCGGCCTCGACGATGATGTCGTCGAAGAAGCCGAGGTCCCAGAGCGCATGCGCGTCCTCGGCGACCGCAGAGTCGTTGCAGATGCGGCCGCCGCGCTGCCGCACGGACGCAAGCACGTCTTCGTCCGACACCCGACGGTTGCCGAGCACTCGGATGCGGCCGATGCGACGGCCCTGACACGCGGTGCGAGGCAGGTGAACGCCCTCGTCCTCGTCGTCGACGCCCTGGTACGGCGTGCCCGCGGGCGGCCCGGTCTCTTCGGGCTCCGCCTCTTCCTCTTCTTCTTCGACAGCCTCGGCCTCGACCCCCTCGGCGTCGGGATCGACCGCCTCCTGGGCAGCGCCCAACGAGACCGCCACCGCCGAGGCGATGCACGAGCCCGAGACGAGCAGCGCGAGAGCGAGGAATCTGCGAGGCATCGCGGAGTGCGGTGTCAGCACGGGGTTCGGGGAAGCGCCCCCGACGCGCGACGAATGCGTGGCGCGAGAACCGAGCGGCGGCGGGATGTATCGTCGCGTCCCAGGGGGGTCAAGGACGAGACCGCTACGCCCGAGCCTCGGTCGCGCATGTCACCCTGGTGCGTGTCGGGATCCACCCACAGGCCTCGCTCGTAGCCCCGCGACGCTCGTCAGCCCGCATCGATGGGGCTAAGTCGCGTCGTCCGCATGAGCCAAACGGCCACGAGCAAGCCTCCCGAGGGCAAGTCTGCCGAAGGCAAGTCTGGCGAAGGCAAGTCTGGCGAAGGCAAGTCTGGCGAAGGCAGGCCTGGCGAGGGCAAGCCTGCCGAGGGCCTGGCTTGGCTGAGCCTGCTCGCGACGCTCCTCCTCACCGAGCAGATCGCGAGCAAGGCGGCGCGTGATGCCCTGTTCCTCGACGCGTTCGATCCGCGACGCCTCCCCGCGGTGATGATCGGCGGCGCGGTGTTCTCCATGATCACCGTGCTCGCGACCCGCGGAGCGCACTCGCGCTTCGCCCCGCGCGTGGTGCTCGCGAGCCTGCTCGGGCTGAGCGCCGTGCTCTTCGCGTTCGAGTCGGTGCTGTCGTGGACCGAGCCGCGCGTGGCGGCGGTGGTGCTCTACGTGCACGTGAGCGGCTTCGGCGCGCTCGTGGTCTCGAGCTTCTGGACGGTGGTGTCGCAGCGCTGGGATCCCCACGTCGCGAAGAAGAACGTCGCGCGCCTGGCCGCGTTCACCGCGCTCGGTGGCGTGCTCGGCGGAGGCGTCGCGCTGCTCGCGCCCTCCCTGAACGGCGGTCGCGCGCTCCTTCCTGCGCTCTCGGTCTCGAGCGCGCTCACCGCGATCATCGCGCTTCGTCGGGTCGGCGAGGGCACGTTCACCGATCCGACCGACGACGACACCGCCGCTGCGCCGCCGATGCGCAAGCTCGTGCGCTGGCAGTACCTCTGGGGCCTCGCGGGGCTCGCGGCGCTCGTCGCGATCTGGGAGGCGCTGCTCGACTACGGCTTCAAGGCGATGGCCGACGCGAGCCTGACCGACGAGGCGTCGCTCGTGCGCTTCTTCGGCGCGTTCTACATGACCACGAGCCTGCTCGGGTTCGTCGTGCAGTCCACGATCGGTCGCATCGCGCTCCAGCGGGCGGGCGTGAGCGCGACGGCCGCGGCGACGCCTGCTGCGGTCGTGCTCGGCGTGCTCGGCGTGTTCGGCATGACGCTGCCGTTCGCCGCGGCGCTGCGTGCCGCCGAGATGCTGCTCTCGAACTCGCTCCTGCGATCGTCGTACGAGATCTACTTCAACCCGCTGCCGCGACAGGTCGTGCGAGGCACCAAGACCCTCGTCGACGTGGCGGCCACGCGCATCGGCGACATCCTCGGTGGTCTGCTCGTGCTCGCGCTGGTGGCGTACGAGCTCGATCCGTCGGTCTCGATGGTGGCCGCGTCGGTCGCGGCGGTCGTCGCGCTGATCGTCATCCCGCTGATCTCGCAGGGCTACGTGCACGCGCTCACCGCGCTCCTGCGTCGAGGCATGACGCTCGGCGCCACCGAGGATCTCGATCGCACCACGCGCCGCGCGATCGAGCAGCCGGTGGCCGATCGGCTCGCGTTGATCGCGCTCGACGACATCGTGTCGCCGACCGAAGAGGCGCGCGCGACGCATCTCTGGCCCGTCGTCGCGGCGCTCGAGTCGCCCGACCCGGCGGTGGTGCGCAACGCGCTCGGCGGCCCGATCGATCCTGCGCTCGTGCGTGTCGTGGTGCCGTTGCTCGGGCGAGACGACGTACGCGCCGCGGCGATGAAGGCGCTCACGACGCTGGCCCCCCAGACGACCGGCGCGCTCGTGGACGCGCTCGTCGATCGCACGACACCACCGGGCGTGCGCGCGCGCATCGCGCAGCTCTTCCGCAAGGGCACCGTCGCGGGCGCGATCCTCGGCCTCCAAGCGGGCCTCGAGGACGAGCTGCTCGAGGTGCGCCTCCAGTGCGCGCGTGGCCTCGCGCACCTCGCCGCGGTGGACGCGCCCGGCATCGACCAGGCACGGATCCTCCGCGCGATCACGCGCGAGATCGAGCGAGAGGGCGCGGAGTGGGCCGCGATGTCACCCGAGCCCCACGACGACGAGGACGATGCCAGCACGCTCGAGACGGAGCTTCGTCGCGTGCAGCTGACGCGCAGCTTGCGCTACGTGCTAGTGCTCGTGTCGGTGCTCGTCGATCGTCAGAAGCTCGAGCTCGCGCTGCGTGGACTCGCCTCGGAGGATCCGGCCGTACGCGGCACTGCGTTCGAGCTCCTCTCGAACGTCTTGCCCGAGACGGTCCGCGCGCCGCTGCTCGGCGGGCTCGATCCCGATCGTCGCTGGAGCATTCTCCCGCGGCCAGGACCACCACCGATCGCCGCCGCCGAGGTCACGGGCCCGACGTGACGCGCGTGGTCGCAGCGCTCGCCCTCTCCAGCGCGCTGCTCGCGATGGGGTGTGGCTCGGCCTTGCGACGGTTCCCGCGGCACGAAGTGGTATGGAACGATCACGACCAGCGCATGTTCGGCCCTCCGCCGGCGAGCTGGTACTCGCCGTACTTCTGGGATGGCGTCGACAACAGCAGCTTCCGACCGCTCTCCGAGGCGCTGCGCCTCGAGCTCGACGCGGAGGCGATCAACGTCAACGCGTGGGACGAGGTGCCCGACTCGAGCTGGTACACGCGTCGTCTCGCACAAGAGGCGCTCGCGCCCGAGGTCGTGGCGGCGGGCGCGTGTGGTGACGAGGATCGCAGCATCCCCGGCGTCGACGACGACGTGCGACCGCCCTTCGTGATCACGCGCGGCAAGCCCGACGGCTCGAACCCCGGCTTCTTCGTGCGCGACGGTCGTGGACGCCTCTACCTGATGAAGCCTGATCACGGCGACCAACGAGAGCGCGCCTCGGCCGCGGACGCGATCGGCGCGGCGGTGTTCTGGGCCGCGGGCTACTTCACGCCGTGCAACCGCGTGATCTACGTGGCGCGCGACGATCTCGATCTCGCGGAGGACGCGATCAGCCGCACGACCGACGGGCGCGAGGAGCCGCTCACCGACGCGCGGGTCGACGAGATCCTCGCGGACGCCGTCACCGACGACCGGGGCCGCATCCGCGCGAGCCTCTCGCGCTTCATCGACGGAGAGCCCATCTCGCCGTGGCGCTACGAGGGCACGTGGGACGAGGATCCCAACGACGTCGTGCCGCACCAGCACCGCCGCGACGTGCGCGCGATGTTCGTGCTCTCTGCGTGGCTCTCGCACATCGACAGCCGGCAAGAGAACACGATGGCCGCGTTCATCGGCGAGGACGACGTGGGCTACGTGCGCCACTACATGATCGACTTCAGCGACACGCTGGGGATCGCCGTCGACAACGAGCTCCTCACGCGTCGCTTCGGCCACGCGGGCTACGTCGACTTCCAGGCGCTCGGCGAGGACTTCTTCACGCTCGGGCTCGCGGATCGCCCGTGGGAGCACGCGCAGCTCGGCCCCGCGGGCGCGACGCTCGGCTACTTCGACCTCGAGCGCTTCGAGCCCGAGCACTGGCGGCCCGGCTATCCGAACCCCGCCTACGAGCGCATGACGGAGCGAGACGCGGCGTGGATGGCGCGCATCCTCGCTCGCTTCGGTGACGCACAGATCGAGGCGCTGGTCGCGCGCGGCCGCTTCGCCGAGCCGATCGTGTCGAGCGAGCTCACGCGCATCCTCGTGGGCCGTCGCGATCGCATCCTCGAGCGCTGGCTCACACGCCTCTCGCCCCTCACGAGCCCGCGCACGGTGCGCGCGAGGCGCGCGATCTGTCTCGAGGATCGCGCCGTGACCACGGGCTTTCGCGATCGCGAGACGCGGCGCTACGAGGCGCGCGCGTGGGCGCTCGATCCGACGCGCGAGCTGCCAGTGGTGATCTCGATCGAGGCCGACGGTCCGTGCCTCGCGATCAGCCCCGAGCTCGAGTCCGGCTACGTGGTGATCGACGTGGTGGCTTCGACCGAAGGGCGCGAGCGCACGCGTCCGCTGCGCGTGCACGTGCACGTGTGGAGCGGACGGGTGTCGATCGCGGGCCTCGAGCGGCTCGAAGGCGAAGGCACGCCGTGATGCGTCGTCTGGCATTCGCGTTCTTCGTCGCGCTCGCGTGCGCGGTGGCGCTTCCCTCGATCGGAGCACCCTCGATCGCTTGCGCCGACGAGGAGGAACAGACCCCCGAGGTGCACCCCAGGCATCGGATCGCGCGACGCCAGGTGCCGGACTACGACGGCCGCCCCGACGCGCCCCGGCCGATCGAAGACGTCGTGCTCGACCTGCCGCGCGTGGTGCTGTTCCCCTTCTACCTGCTCGTCGAGTACGTGCTGCGTCAGCCGATCGGCTACCTGATGACGACCGCGGAGCGCGAGCAGTGGGACGTCTTCCGCTACCTGCCGATCGCCGACGAGCCGCTGCCGTGGGGCATCATCCCCACCGCGTTCATCGACTTCGGGTTCATCCCGAGCGTGGGCGTCTATCTCTGGTTCGATCACGCGTTCGTCGAGGACAACCACCTCAGCGCGCAGATCGGGTTCGGAGGCCCCGACTGGCTGCGCGGCACGCTGGTCGATCGCTTCCCGGTCGCGCGTGACTCCGTGATCGAGCTGAAGGTCGATGGCTGGCAGCGACCCGACTACCTCTTCATGGGCCTCGGTCCCCGCGCGCGCCCCGATCGCGTCACGCGCTACGGCCGCCGCAACGTCGACGGCCTGGCGGAGCTGCGCGTGCGCCCGTTCCGATCGAGCCAGATCCGCGTGGTCGCGGGCGTGTCGGCGAACGAGCTCTACGAGACGCGCGCGAACGAAGAGGACGAGGAGAGCCTCGGTCAGGGCGTGGCGAACGGCTGGTTCCCCGACTATCCCCCAGGCTTCCTCACGGGCTACGTCGCGTACTTCCAGCGCCTCGAGCTCGCGCTCGACACGCGAGAGTCGGCGCCCGAGCCGACCGGCGGCGTGCGCGTGGAGGTGCACGGAGAGCTGGGCTTCGACGTGAACGCATCGCAGGCGCGGCGCTGGCTCCTCTGGGGCGGCGCGCTGGGCGGCTACGTCGACGTGAACGGCGGACGCACGCTCGGCGCGTGGGGCACGGCGGAGCTCGCGACGCCGATGGGCACCGACGGCGTGCCGTTCACGGAGCTGGCCGATCTGGGCGCGATGGGCCGCATGCCGGGCTTTCGCAACGGCTGGGTCGTCGGCGAGAGCGCGCTCGCGTTCGGCGTGGACTACGCGTTCCCAGTGGCCCCGTGGCTCGATGGCTTCGTGATCGTGTCGTGCGGCAACGCGTTCGGCCGTCACTTCGACGGCCTCGACGCGGACCTGCTCCGCATGTCGTACGCGATCGGGCTCCGCGCCGGAAATCCCGATCAGCCGTTCGTCGTGCAGGCCGGCATGGCCACGGCGAGCTTCGACGACGGCGGCGGACCGCAGGTGTTTCGTCTCACCTTCGGCAGCCAGCCCGGCGGCCTCTGATCTCCCGCCCTGCCGCGCGCGCTACCAAGTGCCCGCGACGCTGAGACCGACCGTGCTCGTGCGGAGGTTGCCGTTCGCCCCCGGCGTGTAGAGCGGCGTGACCACGGCGGTCGCGTCGGGCGCCGGGCTCTCGGCGGCGCCGGCGGGCGGGCGGGACGCGACGACGAAGAGCGGCACGACGTAGCCGATCGCGAGGCCCATCAGCGAGCCGATCACCACGTCCGAGAAGTAGTGCCGATCGGCCGCGATGCGGAGGAGCGCGACCGTCGTCGCGGCGACGATCGACGCCCCGCAGTTGAGGGCGTCGGCCATGGGATCGCCGTAGAGCTGGCGCTCGAGGCTCATCGCGCACGAGAAGCCAGCCGACGTGAACGCGACCGCCGAGTGCAGGCTGTAGAAGCTCGCGAAGCGATCGGCGTTCTCGCAGCCGAAGCCGCCGGGATCCTCGAGGCAGTAGCGCTCGAACGGACGCGCGCGCGCCACCCCCTCCTTCACGATCTGACCGAGCACGAGCGTCATGCCCATCGCGAGCGAGTACGCGGCGCCGGCGTCGAGCGCGCGACGTGCGTCACCCTGCGCGATCGGCGCGGCGATCGCGTCGATCAGGAACGCGTTCGCCACGGTCGCGAAGAGGAGTGCGTCGCTCACCGTCGCGGCGCGCTCGCGAGCCTCGTCGTCGCCGATGCGCATCAGGTCGCGCATGGGCTCGTCGAGCAACACGCCGCCGCGCCAGTTCGTCGTGATGGGGGTGGCGACCGCGTCGACGTCGGGACGCGTCACGAACATCTGGATCCCGGCGACGAGCGAGAGGCCGCTGCCGACGACGTAGTGATCACCCGGCAGCCCCGGCGTGCTGAAGACGCTGGGCGCTGCGGCCGGCACGACCGTCGCCGCAGGTCCTGACGTCGCGCCCGCCGGCACCGACGGCGGCAGCGCTTGGATGGGCGTCAGCGAGAGGCTCGCCTGCGCAGCGCCTCGCTGCGGGAAGAGCACGACGACGACGCACAGCACGCCCGCGACGTGGACGACGCGGACCGCCCCGAGCCTGTGCAGTGCGGACACCAGGCGCGCTGCCCGCAGCAGGGGGGCCGTGAGCAGCAGCGGGATCACACGGAGGGCGCGCGGCTGCGGGCCGCGGCGCGAACGAGAGCGCAACATCCACTCACCTCGTGTCTGGTTGGTCGAGCTTGTGATCCGCGCGAGCTTCGCGCGCACATCGGCAGGCTCAAGTCTGTGCTTCGACCAGCGCCCGCGCGCTCGTCGCGCGCTTGGGACCGCTCGTGCCCTCGCCTTCGTGGCTCGCAGAGCCTGCCTGCTCGGACTGCGGCGCTTGCGCACGGTGCGCGTGCTCGCGACGGAGCGTCCACGCCACCGCGAGCCAGAGCACGGTCACCACCGTGCTGATGGCGAGGAAGCCGAACGTGCCCACGCCCGCGGCCATCGCGCCGATCACGAGCACGCCCGCGATCACGTCGCCGAAGCGCACGACGACGGTGTCGAGGAAGACCTTCACCTTGTACTTGGCCTCGCGCGGCACCACCAGGAAGAGCGCGTTCTTGGCGGTGCCGTTGAGCGAGTAGTCGACGGAGTTCTCGGCGACCTTGGCGCTCGCGAGCGCCATGAGCGCGAGGCCGGACGCGAACGCACCGAGCTGTCCGACCAGCGCGACGACAGGCAGGACCACGATCGCGAAGCCCGCGCCCTTGCGCGACATGAGGCGACCCGTGACGAAGAGCTGGATGAGGAAGCCGAGCGTGTTGAACGCACCGAAGTAGATCGACTTGAACGCGCGCACTTCGTTCTCGAGGGTGTCCGCGCTCACGGATGCGCCCAGACGCTCGGTGAGGTCTTCCTGCATGACGCGATCGAGCAGGAACTCACCGAGGGTGTTCTCGCAGTTCAAGAGGACGAGCAGCACCGCGATGAGCACGAAGTAGCGATCGCTCAGCACCATCGCGAGCGCGTTCTTGCCGCCCTCGGCCGCGGGCTTCTCGCGCTCGGGCTTCTCCTCGCGCGCACCATCGGCGTGCCCGTCGGGATGCTGGTGGACCCACCAAGAGCCCACGAGCGTGGAGAGGAGGAGCGCGAGCGCGAGGCCGAAGATGCCGAACGTGCCGATCGCATCGCCGACCGGCTCGGCCGCGTACGCACCCGCGATCGCGCCGAGCGAGGCGCCGAGGCCGATCACGGCGAAGAGGCGCTTGCCGTCCTTCTCCGAGTACACGTCCGTCGCGAACGCCCAGAGCTGCGAGATCACGAAGACGTTGAAGATGCCGACCCACACGTAGAACGGCAGCTCGATCGGCACGCCCGCGGCGTAGAGCGCGGCGAAGATGACGAGATTCGCAGCGAAGAAGAGCGTGGACGAGACGACGAGACGAAAGCGCCCCACGCGCTGAGAGAGCCAGCCGAAGCCCATGACCGCGGGGATGAGCAGCACCGCCTGCCCCGCGGCCACGTACACCTTCACCTCGGCGTCGTAGCTCGAGAGGATCAGCGACTCGCGGACGACCTTCAGGAGGTAGTAGGCGGCGAGCAGGAGAAAGAGGGAGGTCCCGAGGATCGTGGCCTTCGAACCCTCCCCGGGCCGCACGTCACCCACGAGCCGTAGCAGGCGATCGAGCGGTGTCGGCGCACGGTCGGAGCTCGTCGTCGTGGGCACCCCTCACAGATGCGTCACGGCGGAGCGCCGGACCAGAGGGCCATTGCGACCCGTCCCCCGACCTACGGCCCCGCGTGCGCTCCCGCCCCGTCTCGCGCTCAGGGCGCCTCGAAGAGCGCGTCGCCAGGCACACCGTCGCCCTGCGGAGGCTCCGACGCGAGGAACGTCCACGTCGGCGGCGAGTGTCCTGCCACGTCGTAGAGCGCACGATCGCCCGTCACGCGCAGCGTCTCGTCGACGCGCATCGTGATCACCGCGTCGCGCGCGACGGCCTCGCAGGTGAGGCGCAGCTCGGTCAGCGCGAAGACCCTCTCCGTGACGTCGGGGAACGGATGACAGCGGAGTGGCGCGCCGTCCGCCGTGACCACGAGGTGATCCATGAAGTCGTCGCGAAACGTGAGCTGTTCGCCCGCCTGGAGGAGCAGCGTCAGATCGGCCACTCGAGCGAAGTCTGAAGAGAGGCCGCCCGTCACGAAGACGATCGGGAGCTGACCGACGTGGAAGCGGATGGTGGTCCAGCCGTCGATCGCGGGAGGGTCGTACCCCGTGAGGCCGCGGAGCCAGGGGGCACGTTGTCCGAGCTGCGCGTTGATCTCCTCGAACTGGACCTGCACCGCGTACCACCCGCGCTCGAGGTCCGGGTCGGGGGCACATGCTCAGCGAGCACCGGCGCCCACCCACGCGATGATCGCGCAGGTCTCCTCGTCCGTCAGCGGCGCCGCCGGCGGCATCTGTACGAAGCGGGTTCGCGAGGTGACCCGTCGGACCACGTGGCTGCACTCGGGGCGGGCCGGGACGATGAGGTCGCGCTGAGGGTCGACGAGCTGCTCGTACGCGAGAGCCCGTTCATCGAGGCGCAGGTTCCCTGCGGGGACGTCGTCCTCCACATGGCAGCTGCCACCCGTTCCACAGCGAGGTTGGAGGACCTCGCGGTGAAGCGTCGCGAAGTCGGGCGCGCTGACGCCCTCGCACTCGAGCATCAGCTCGAAGCACACGGGGGGCGCTGGCTCACATCCGACGAGCAGGCCGAGACAGAGTGACGCCCACACCCACACCCGCACGTCAGTGCGCGCCGCCATCCTCATCGTGCTCCGCACCCGAGTCGGCCATCGCGGCGGCCTCGCAGAGGGCGACGCAGCGATCCCGCTCGGGGAGACAGACCATGTTGCTCGTCGCGTCGTGCGCGAGATCGTGGCACTCCGAGAGGTCGCCGAAGCCCATGTCGTAGTCGTGGCAGGCTTCGATGATGGCGTCGCAGTCGACGAGGCCGCTCAGCTCACCCGTATCGGCAGTGGAGTCGCCAGGACCGCAGCCGGCGGCGAGGACGAGCAGCGCGCAGAGCATGGTCGGGGGTTCGCATGGAGAGAATCACTCGCACAATCACTCCTATCAGTCCACTAGGAACGCCTGAGGCGACGGCGCGCTAGCGCTGCGAGGAGAGCGAGCCATGCGACCGAGGAGATCGGCCGAGGCTGAGACGGCCCCACCGAACATGCACAGCTCGCCGGAGGAGTCGTGCTCACGACAGCAGCATCGGGGAACGCCGCATCGAAGGTGGTGCCGCCCTCGCACTGCGTGGGAGGCCCCACGTCCAGGGGGTCGGGCGAGGGACCAGCATCGATCGCTCCGAGCGACGCGATGTCGTAGAGGACGTCAGCCCAGTCGGTGGGACAGATGGCGCCGACTGCGGTGCAGCCGGAGCAACCGAGGTCATTGCTGATGTCGTGGAAGCCCCAGACCTCTTCGAGCGTGTGCCCGTCGTCGTACGAACGCGCGACCGCGTAGGGCTCGGTCAGCTCGTCGACGCAGACGAAGAGCTCGCGGCCGCCGGACACGCCAGAGCGCTCCGCGAGGCACCGCACGCGGAGCGTGGGGTCGATGAGCGTCCACGTCGCGCCTGCATCGTCGGACCGGGCCAAGCCGCCGTCCCAGCTACCTGCCCAGACGCGCTCGCCATCGTGCGAGAAGGTCAGACCCACGATCTCTCGCATCTCCAGCACCGTGCCATAGGTCGAGCCGCCGTCCTCCGTGAGGAGCAAGCGCTCGGGAACCGTGTCGGTGACCGTCCGGGTCATGCGAAACAACGCGCGTCTCGGGTTCGCGGGATCCACCGCGAGCACGTGCACCGACCGCTCGCCGTCGAGGAGCGGGATCTCCGCCGTCGTGAACGTCTCCGCACCATCGAAGGACGCCAGCACCATGGCGCGACGCGGCGTGTCGCCGCGCCGAGGCGCCGCGCCCGAGACGTAGACTGTGCGCGGATCGGAGGGAGCCACACGAACCCGGTCCAGCAGGATGCCGAATTCGAACTCGTGCGCGACCGCGAACGTGGCGCCGTCGTCTTCGCTTCGCAGCAGCGTGTTCGGAGCATCGCCCGGCGTTCGCACCGCCCAGACGACGCGCGGATCCATCGTGTCCGGCTGGAGGTCGATGATGTAGGAGGTTCCGACGTCGCCCACCGCATCGACGTACTCGCACGCGACGTCGTTGGATCTCCGGAGGCCATCGAACGTGCCGACGAGGACGCGGGCGTCGGACCCGATCATCACGGCCGGATCTTCCGTGAACCGGTCGAAGCCGGCCGCGTCGGCGCATGTCCAACGGAAGCTCGCGCCATCGTCGTGCGTCGTCAGAAACGCCCAGGTACCCCGCAGGAGAAAGTGGTCGCGGTCGCTCGGATCGAACGCGACCAGACCAACGGATGCCTCGCGGCCGTGCGCGAGCGTCGTGGCAGAAGGAACGATGCACGAGAGCGCCATCCCCAGGCCGAGGAGCCGTGAGGTGACAGACGTACTCCGGCAGGGTTTCGACATGGTGGCTCGATGGCTCCTCGGCCCTTCGTACTCCGACGTTGGCCTGCGAGCAGCCGAGACGAAGCGAGCGATTCGCGTCGCCGGAGCCGGCGGCGCTCTCTCGACGACGGCGAGTCAGCGCCGTTCACGTCTCGTTCGGCGGAGCTCGAGTGCTGTCATCGGCCCCCGCAGCAACGAGATCGCCCACCGCGGGTGGAGCATCGTGAGCTCGTTGCTGCCAACCATCCTGACGAGGAACCAGCGCTTCGCGATGCGCATGAGCTTCTTCGCGATCGGCCCCTTCATCGTCTCGCCGAGGCCCTCGATGACGCGCTTGAGGTCGGCCGGCGTCTGGAGGCGGCCGAGGATCCAGGTCCCCGCGTTCGAGAGCGCTCGGTAGTCGAGGTCCATGGGGTTCTGCGTCGCCACGATACACCCGACGCCGAACGCTCTCGCCTGCTTCATCAGCGCGACCAGCGGCTTCTTCGTGGGCGGGTCGTACGGATGCGGCGGGAGGTAGCCGTAGATCTCGTCGAACACGATCATCCCGCGCAGCTTGTTCGTGCCCGGTCGCGAGCGCGTCCATGCGAGGGCTTCCTCGAGCACGACGCCCAGCGCGAGTGCTCGCTCGGCGTCCTGCAGGTGCGCGACGCTGATGATCGTCGCGGTGGTCTTGCCGTCGACGGGCTCCATCCACTTGCCGACGTCAAGGTCTTGGCCTTGTCGCCATCGCGCGAGCGAGCTCGATGCGATCAGCGTGTTCAAGTCCGCGGCCAGCTCGCCGCGTGACTTGAGGCCGATGTACGTCTCGACGTCGAGCGCGCCGATGGTCGCGAACGGCGGCGTGATGATGTCGGGCAAGAGCGACGCGAGATCGGCGGGCAGGTTCGCCACGAGGCGTCGCTCGGCGATCGCCGTGAGCAACGCGTGGGCGCGGCTCTGCGCCGGATCGGGATCGCGGCCCATCAGCCGAAGGACCATCGAGACGGCCGCTTCGAGCGTGGCGCGTGCACCGACGAGGTCGTGGTCCCAGCGAGCGCTGCGCCGCTCGAGCGCGCTCAAGAGATGCAGCGACTCACCGGCGTCGCTGCCCGGCGTGATCACGCGGACGTGCGTGGTCGCGCAGTAGTGCGCGAGATCGCTCTCCGTGATGCCCCACGACATCAGCTCTCTGCGACGCTCCGCCGCGACCTCATCGACGAGCGCGCCATCGGCGATCCCGTCTTCATCGCCACGCGCCGCCTCGACCCACGGTGCGATGTGCTTCGCGTCGTAGCTGGGGAACGCGAGCTTGAGGTTCGCGAGGTCGCCCTTCACGTCGAGCAGCAGCACGGGGATCCCGTTTCGGATCGCCTCCTCGACGAGCACCGTGATGAGCCCCGTCTTGCCCGAGCCCGTCATGCCGACGACCACGCCATGCGTGACGAGGTCGTCGGCCGGGAGCTCGAACCCGCCGCGGTCCGCACCCATCAGTGTGCGCCGCTTGCCCATGTTGAAGGTGAGCGTCACTCAACCCTTGGGAGGGAAGGGGTCCGCGCCGTAGGTGAACTCCTGCTCGAACTTGCCCTTCGCGTCGTGCACGAGGAGCTGCGAGGGCACCTCCTTCTTCGCGAGCTCGCGGCCGCGTGCGATGGCGTCCTTCTTGTTGTCGACGACCGCCGTCGCGCGCTGGTTGCCACGCTTCTTCAGCGCCCATTTCGTGTTCAGGCCCGGGCCGTCGCCCTGCGGCTTCACTTCGTAGATGGTTCGCTTCGGCATCAGCGGCTCGGCTTGTTCGGGTCCGTGGGCTCCTCCGTCGGATCCTCGGTGGGATCGACGAAGGGCGGCGGATCGACGACGTCGAGCGGATCGAGGTCGCCGCTGCGGCGCTCCGCGAGGCCCAGCGTGATCAGGTAGTCGCGACGCTTCACGCTGAAGCGCGCGATCTCGGCCCACTCCGTGTACCAGTCGCGCAGATCGAGCAGCGCCTCCTCGTGCGCTGCCTCGGCATCCGTGAGCGTGGTCGCGGCGATCATCTTCCCCTTGCCCATCGCGACTTCGACAAGACCCGCGATGCGCTTGCGCTCGGCCTCGCCGAGGCCCTTCTTCGCGAGCGCAGCGAGCGCAGCGCGACCTTCCTCGGTCTTCTCGAGATCAGCGAGACGACGAAGCAGCGTGTCGGCGTTCATCACCGCGCCGTCGCCGGCGATCGGTGCGAGGTCCTTGAGCACGGCCGCGTGCGCGTCGGGGTGACGCGTGAAGGCGGAGTCGATGAAGACGAACGCGCGCTCGTCCCACTGGTCGATGGCGGTGACGGCGTTGCGCACGTCGACGTCGGTGAGGCGGTCGGGTCGCGGACGCATGCCGACGGTGCGGAGCAGGTCCCACCCACGCTCGCGCTCGGACTCGTCGAACCCGAGCGTGGTCATGAGCTCGCGAACCGTGGGGAGGTTGTTGATCCCCATGAGGAACTGGAACGCGCGACCCGGCGTCAGGAGCAGTGTCTGCCTCGACACTTCCTTGCCGGTGACGCGCCGCTTGAACTTCGGCATCGGCACCCCGCTTGTTTCGTCTCGCCCGAAGAGGGCGCGACGGCCGCTGGTGTTGGGGATACTGCCCCGTGAGGCAAATTTCCCAGTGAGGGATCTCCCGGAGCACCGAGGTTTCCTCGTTCCGTGCAGGGCGGGCTAAAGAAGTGGCTTGTTTTGTTGGAAAACACTCCGTTGCCGGCACGGCCGCCACGTCCTTGGCTCGAGACGCTTCCTCGCTGAATTGTCGAGCCTTCTCGTCGGCCGGTGCGCTTCGTTGCCGTGGTCCGAGCTTCATCGTCGGCCCGGAGCCTCCATCGGCGGGAGCCCGAGCTCCACCGCGCGAACACGGACCTCGTTCGTCGCTCGCGATGCTTCGTCGTTGGGTCCCAGCCTTCGTTGGGGCTGCACGAACCTCCATCGCTCGCGGCGCCGCGACATCGCCAACGCGCGGAGCCTGCCGGTCGCATCCTCGACGTTCACCGCGGGAAACGACGCGTGTGGGTGAACGAGCACCCGAAGGCGATCCACCGGAGGCTCTCGCGACGCGCGAGGCTCGCCTCGCACACGTCGAGGTCGGTCCGCAGCACGAAACCGGACCCCCGATCACGATGGGAAAGCTCGCGCAGCGGGGACGAACGCCGGCCCTTCGCCGCGCGAGCCCTCAGGCGCCGCAGTAGGCGGGCCATGCCTCCGCGAGCACACGCCGCGCGGAACGCAGGAAGACGAACGCGATGAGAGAGCCCACCAGCACGTCCGGCCAGGCATGCCCCGTCGACCCGCCGGCTGCAGCACGCGCCTCTAGTCTTCGCGCGCGGCGAGCGCCGCGAGCTCTCGTCCCTTGTCCTTGCAGCAGTCGTCCACGCCAGTCCTCCTCCACGCAGAAGAACGGTCTTGGTGTGGGGCGCAAAGATCCTGGTGTCATGCCCCTGCCCCACTCACCGACGAGGCATCGGCTCCTATGCAGTCACCGCTGGCGCCTTCGCCGTGCCAGCTCCGCGAATCCGAGAAGGAGGCCGAGCACCCACACGCGCCGACGTGTCGCGCCGCCGGCGACGCAGCCGCATCGTGCGGTGGGTGTGTGCATCCCCGCGTCCGGGCGCGGCAGCGAAGCGTCGAACGGGATGCCCGCCTCCCCGCACATCAGAGGGCCCGCGTCGGTCGGACCCGGCAGCGGGCCGCCGTCCAGCCCGCCGATCGTCGCGATGTCGTAGAGCACGTCGGGCCAGTACGCAGGACACACCGCGCCGACCACACTGCATCCGTCACAGCCCGTGACGTTCTCGACGGCCGAGAACGCCCACATGGGGGCGATGCTCTCGCCACCGTCGTACGAGCGACCGACTGCGTAGTCGTTCGTGAGCTCGTCGACGCACACGAAGAGCTCGCTCTCGCCCGCGTCCGTGGCCCGCTCCGCGAGGCACCGAACCCGGAGATCGGGGTCGAGCGTGGTGAACGTGCGGCCGCTGTCGTCCGAGCGATGGAAGCCGCCGTCCCAGCTGCCCGCCCACACGCGCTCTCCATCGTGCGAGAAGACGACGGCGATGATCTCGAGGGCCTCGAGAACGGTCGTGAAGGTGCGTCCGCCATCCTCGGTGAGCAGCAAGCGCTCGGGCACCTCATCGGTGACGATGCGCGTCATGCGCACGAGCGCCCGATCGGAGTCCGTCGGATCGACCGCGACCACGTGCGCGTTGCGCTCCTCCGACGTCAACGGAATCTCGACTGGTGCGAACGTCGCCCCGCGGTCCTCGGAGTGGAAGACGAACACGTGACGGGTCTCCATGCTCGTGCGCGGGATCGCACCGCTCACGTAGATGCGCATGGGGTCATTGGGTGCGACGCGAACGCGCTCGAGGACGCCGGCCTCGAACGTGTGCGCGACCTCGAACGACTCGCCCTCGTTCGTGCTGTGAATCAGGGTGTTGCCCCGGTCGCCCGGCGACATCGCGACCCACAGCCCCGCGTCATCGTGCGGATCGCGCTGGACGTCGATGGCATAGGTGCCCCATGCGTCGCCGGGAGCATCCAGGTACTCGCAGCCCCGTGCGCTCGAGGACCGCAAACCGTCGAAGGTGCCCACGGCGATCCGGCCCGATGCGGTGATCGCGATGGGCGGGTCCTCGGTGAGTCGGTCGTAGTCGATCGCGATCGCACAACTCCACGTGAAGGTGTCGCCGCCGTCTCTCGTGGTGAGGAACGCCCACGTGCCGCGCAGGACGAAGTGATCCCGGTCGCTCGGATCGAATGCGATCTGCCCGATCATCGGCTCGCGCCCGTGCGCAGCACCGGTTGCCGGCCACGCGGTCACGAGCGCGGCCACCGCGAGCGCCCTCTGCCACGACATCTGAGAGAGCGAGAAAGAATCTCCTGGGGGATGAATCTTTCGGGGTGCTCGTGGATCTGATCCTCCATGAGCACCGCGCCGCATCGTCGTGAGGAGCCCCGGGTCGAGACCGCCGACCGCAAGCAGGCCCGCTGGGACATCTTGGACCTCGACGCGATGCTTCCCGATGACCACCGCGCACGGGTGATCGTCGCTGCCGTCGAACGCATGGACCTCTCCGCCTTCTACGGTGAGATCCGTGCGCGCGGCTCCAAGGCCGGCCGGCCCGCTCTGGACCCTGCGGTGCTGCTGGCGCTCTGGCTCTTCGCGACGAGCGAAGGTGTCGGCAGCGCCAAGCACCTGGCTCGTCTCTGCGAGCGCGACCTCGCGTACCGATGGATCTGCGGCGGCATGACGCCCAACGCGCACTCGCTCAGCG
>JAFLCL010000016.1 GCA_017303575.1 Deltaproteobacteria bacterium | reverse complement strand
GGCCTCGGCGAGCCGCGCGGCGAAGGCGGCGTCGGCCTTCGCGCGTGTCGCGAGCGCCGCTGCAGCCTCCTCCACGAGGTCGAGGCGGCTGCACACGAGCACGAGATCACAGCCCGCCTCGATCGCACGCACGGCGCTCTCGGCGACGCCCCACCGATCGAACACCGCCTTCATCTCGAGATCGTCCGAGACGATCACGCCGTCATAGCCGAGCTCCTCGCGCAGGAGCCCGGTGATCACGCGCTTGGACAGCGTCGCTGGCACCTCGCGATCGAGCGCGTCGAAGACCACGTGCGCCGTCATGATCGAGGGCACCACGCCACGCGCCGCGCGGAACGGCGCGAGCTCCACGCGATCGAGGCGCACCCGATCGTGCGCGATGCGCGGCAGCGCGAGGTGACTGTCGAGGTCGGTGTCGCCGTGCCCGGGGAAGTGCTTGCCACACGAGGCGACGCCACCCGACGAGAGCCCACGCGCGAACGCGAGCGCGTGCGTGATCACGGTCTCTGCATCACGACCGAACGATCGATCGCCGATGATCGGGTTGTCGGGGTTGGTGTCCACGTCGAGCACGGGCGCGAAGTCCACGTTGATGCCGCACGCCGCGAGCTGCTCGCCGAGCACGCGGCCCGCGCGCTCCGTGAGAGAAGGATCACCACGCTCGGCGAGCCTACGCATCGGGGGGAGCTTCACGATCGGGGCGCCGAGGCGCGCGACGCGGCCGCCCTCTTGATCGATCGCGACCAGCGGCGTGCGCGCGGGGCTCGCCGCGTGCACGCGAGACACGAGCTGCGCGACCTCGTCGATCGTGCCCACGTTGCGCTTGAAGAGGATCACGCCGCCGAGCGCGTCCTCGCGCAGGCGATCCGCGAGCGCGTCGGGCAGCTCACGCCCGGGAAAGCCCACGCACAGCACACGTCCCGCGAGCGCCTCGATCGAGTCCGACATGCCCGACGAATACGTGCGCGCGAGCCCGCACCGCAAGTTCGCTTCAGCTGCCGTCGTTCTCGGCCACGAACGCTGTGAGCGTCTCGCCGACCGAGGCGATCCCCACCGTGTGGCCGGGGTAGTCGAGCAAGAGCATCGGCACCGCGTGCGCCTGCACCACGCGCTCGACGAGCGTGCCCTGCGTCGCGAGCCGCGACAGCGTGCTCTTGGCCTCGGGGAGCACGTGCACGGCGTCGATGCCGTGGAAGCGAGGCGGCGTGAAGCCTGCGCTCGCGCGGTACGAGCCGAGCGGCACCGTCGCGGGACGATCGACATCCACAGCGAGCTCTGCGGGGAGCTCGTCGATCGCGAGCAGGTGCTCGGAGATCGCTGCCGTCATCGCGATCGGGATCGGCGGCAGGAACACGTGCTCGAGCTCGGCCACGTGATCCTCGAACGTCCGCACGGTGACGCGCTGGATCGCGAGGCCACCATCGCAGCGCGCGCACGTGACGGTGCCCGTCGTGCGGCAGCCGCTGCACGGCATGCGATCACGCTCGTCGTTGCCGCGTCGGATCGATCCACCGCCCCCGCACCCTTGGCAGATCTGCGTGCCGGGCCGGTACGAGCACGCGTCACATCGCCGCGCGACGCGGTCGTGCACGGCGACGACGCACTGCCAGCTCGAGCCACGGAGGCGTCGCGCCGGGACCTGTGACGCGGCCGCGATCAGGCGCTCGACGAGCCCGGTGCCGAGCTCGTCCTCGCGATCGTGGTGCCGCCGCGTGTGCACGAGGGCGCGCACGACGAGCGCGAGCGCGTGGCGCTCGGATCGAGGATCGGACTCGAGGAGGTTCGTGTCTCCGAACCAGCCCGACTTCTCCGCGACGAGCTTCCTCTCGCGCGCCTCCGCGAGCGTGGGCAGGCGCGCGCTCGAGGTCGCAGCTGCACGTGGCTCGTTCGTGTCTCGCATCGCGCGCACCTACACTGGAAGGTCGTCGTTCATTCCTTCGCGGACATCACCGCGACCATCGTCTCGTGGGAGCTCGCGACGAGCGCGAGGTCGTGGCTGCCGTACTCGAGCACGCACACCGGGACCGCGTGGGCCTGCTGCGCGCGGTCCACCACGGTGCCCGAGGCCGCGAGCCGAGCGAGCACCGCGCGGGCTTCGCCCAGCGGGATCGTCACGTCGATGCCGAAGAGGTGCGGCGTCTCGAGGACGACCTCTCCGCGGTAGCCCGTCTCGCGCGGAACGATGGGGCGATCGAGGTCGACGGCGAACGCCGGGTCGAGCTCGGTGGCAGCGAGGAGATGGCGCGACACGGCATCTCGGATCGCCTCGGGCAGCGACGAGAACACGTGCTCGAGCTCGCCCACACGATCCTCGTGCGTGCGAACGCGCGCGATCACCGTCTCTGCTGCACCATCACATCGCGAGCACGCGACGCTCTTCTTGCCCGAGCAGCCGGGGCACGTGCGCACCTCCTGGCTGCGGCCCTGGCCGATGACGATCACGCCTCGACCGTCGCAACCGATGCAGGTGGATCGGCCCGGCGTGAACGAGCACGAGCTACAGGGCCGTCTCGTCCTCGCGTCGACGCGCGCGGCGAGCGTCCGCCACGTCGCCGCGACGAAGCGCTCGGTGGGTCGCTCGTGCTCGTCCCTGAGACGCACGAGGGTGCTCGCGCCCACTTCGTCGTCTGCCTCGCGGATCGCGCGGGTCGTGAGGAGCGCGCGCACCACGACCTCCACCGACTGCCGCGTGCGCTCGGGCTCCTCGGCGAGGAGGTCGCGCTCTCGACCGAACCATCCCTTCACCGGCACGACGAGCCCGAGCGCACGCGCGCGCTCGCGTGTCGGCATCACGCTCGCGTCGTACGTGGAAGCTGTCGCGCCCAGCTCGCTCGGGATGCGCACGGACGAGACGGTACCGCGCTCACTCGGGCAGCGTCACACCGTCGAGCAGGTGGCCGACGAACGCCAGGAGCGCGGTCTCGGTGACGTACAGATCGACGCGCGCGCGACGAAGCCGAAGCTCCGCGTTGCGATGCTCTTCCTCTGCGGCGAGGAGCGCCGTCGGGGTGCGCGTGCCGATCTCGAGCCGGCCCCGCTCGGCCTCGGCGCTCTGCCGCGCGAGATCCACCGTGAGGGTCGCGAGCTCGATGCGACGTCGGGCCGCGTTCCGCTGCTGGAGGAGGCCCATCACCTGCTGCTCGATCGTCGCCTGAGCCTCGGCCACACGCTGCTCCGCCACGTCGACGCCGAGGCGCGCGCGCTCTTCTTCCGCATGGAGGCGCGCGTCCTCGAGCGGCGTCTCGTAGATCACGCTCACCATCGCCGTGAACGCTGCGAAGCTCGCGACCTGCGCGAAGGGCTCCGCCGCATCGTCGTAGCCCAGGCCGTGCAAGCCCACCTGCGCCTGCGCGTCGAGGCGCGGCCGCAGCGGCTCGGCGGCCACGCGGGACGCGCGCTGCGTGAGCTCCACCTGCGATCGCAGCTCCGCGAGCTGCGGCGATCGTTCCACGGCGAGGGCCACGGCCTGCGCGTCGATCACCTCGAAGGGCAGCGCGGGTGGATCGTCGGTCGCGTGGATCTCGGTGCCGAGCGGCATGCCGAGCAGCGTCGCCAAGAGGATCGCCTTGGTGCGTCGATCGGCCTCGGACAGCGCGAGCGCCTCCTCGAGCGACGCCACGCGCGTGGCGAACGCGAGCGTGTCGGCAGGAGACAGCACGCCGACCTCGAGGCGAGCCCGCGCGTCCTCGACCTGACGGTTCGCGAGGTCCCGCGCGGAGCCGTTGATCACCACGGCCTGCTCCGAGTACCAGAGCTCGGCGTAGGCCTGCAGCGTGTCGCGCACGAGCTCGGTCGCGCGTCGATCGCGCGAGGCCTCCGCGTTCACCAGCGCGGCCTCCGCGTTGCGCTGCTCGGCGCGTCCGACGTCGGCGCCGAAGCCGCGCAGGAACGACTGCGTGGCTGTGAAGGTGAGATCGAAGCCGTAGCCGGGCCCGAGGTTGAACACGAACGGGTCGGCGCCCGCCATGAACGAGAGGAACGAGCGCGAGAAGCGACGCGAGCCCGTCGCGCGCAGCGCGAGGACCGTACCGACGTCGAAGGGCTGCTGGATCTCGGCGACGAGCTGCACGCTCTCGCTGTAAGGGAACGCGACGCTCTGGTTCGCTTGCAGCGAGGGTGTGTTGCCGATGTTGGCGGCGCCCTCGAGGTGGAGGATCGGCACCCACCGATAGGTCTCCCCGACGTAGTGATGCCGAGCGCGGCGAACCTCGATCGCCGCAGCGCGGTAGCCGGGGTGTGCCGCGAGCGCGCGCTCGATGGCTTCCACTCCGTCGATCGACGGAGTCGGAGCCATCGGTTCCACGGCGGCCTCCGGCCGCGAGGGCGTGGGGCCGAGCGCCGTCTCCTGCGCCGCAGCAGGGGAGGATCCGAGGAGCACGACGAGGAGGATCGCGAGGAGCGCTCGTTCACTCATAACGAAGGGCCTCGATCGGGTTGAGCTGGGCCGCCTTGTGCGCGGGGTAGTAGCCGAAGAACACGCCGACCAACGCGGAGAACAAGAACGAGCCCGCGATCACGTCCATGCCCGGCACCCACGGCAGATCGAACGCGCGGGCGGCGCCCCAGCTGCCGAGGAGACCGAGCGCGATGCCCATCACGCCGCCGAGCACCGAGAGCGTGATCGCCTCGACGAGGAACTGGAGGAGCACGTCGCCCGCGCGCGCGCCGATCGCCATGCGGATGCCGATCTCGCGCGTTCGCTCGGTCACCGCGACGAGCATGATGTTCATGATGCCGATGCCGCCGACGAGGAGGGACACCGCGGCGATCGCGCCGAGCAGCGTGGTGAGCACGCCGGTCACCGTCGAGACGACCTGACCGATCTCCTGCATGTCGCGCACGACGAAGTCGTCCTCGTCGCCCACGTGGATGCGCCGACGCTGACGAAGAAGGGCGATCAGATCGAGCTGCGCGTCGCGCGTGGGCACGCCCTCGGTCGCCGACACGAGGATCGCGCCGATGTTCTCGTTGCCGCTCATGCGCCGCTGGAACGTGACCAAGGGCATGAGGATGAAGTCGTCTTGGTCTTCGCCGAACGTCGAGGTGCCCTTGCTCTCGAGCACGGCGATCACCTCGCAGCTCACGGTGCCCACGCGGATCTGCTCGCCGATGGGGCTGCCTGCGCCGAAGAGCTCGCGCCGTGGCGTCTCGCCGAGGATGCACACGGCCTGTCCCGTGCGGACCTCGCCGTCGTTGAACTCGCGACCGAGCTCCACGTTCCAGTTGCGCACGCGGAGGTAGGAATTGTCGGCGCCGGTCACGCCCGTCGACCAGTTCTGGTTGCCGTAGACAGCACGCCCCGCGCCGCCCGACGTCGGCGCCACGAGCGCGACGGCAGGAACCTCTTCGCGGATCGCGTTCACGTCGTCCTGCGTGAACGGCTGCGCGCTCGAGCTCGAGCCGAAGCGGCGATCGGCGCCCGGCACGATGATCAGCATGTTGTTGCCGAGCGCCGAGATGTCGTTGGTCACGCTCGCGGTCGCGCCGCGGCCCAGCGTGACCATCGCGATGACCGAGGCCACGCCGATGATCACGCCGAGCGTGGTGAGGAACGATCGCATCGCGTTCCTGCGGATGGCGGTGATCGCCATGAGCAGCGTCGTCGTGATCAAAGGGCCGCCCCCTGCCTCTCGCCGCGGGCGTCGGGCGGGATCGCGCGCTGCCGCTCGTCGGTCACCACGCGGCCGTCCTTGAACACCACGACGCGTCGCGCGTACGCGGCCATGTCGGGCTCGTGGGTGACCATCGCGATGGTGATGCGCTGCGTCTCGTTGAGCTCCACGAGCAGCTTCATGATCTCCTCGCTTCGCGTCGAGTCGAGGTTGCCCGTGGGCTCGTCGGCGAGGATCACCGCCGGTCGCGACACGAGCGCGCGCGCGATCGCCACGCGCTGCTGCTGTCCACCCGACAGCTCGTTCGGGAGGTGGTTCGCGCGGTTGGCGAGCCCCACGCGATCGAGCGCGTCGAGCGCGCGCGCCCGGCGCTCGGTGCGCGCCACGCCCTGATAGAGCAGCGGCAGCTCGCAGTTCTCGAGCGCCGTCGTGCGCGCGAGGAGGTTGAAGCCCTGGAACACGAAGCCGAGCTGGTGACGACGCAGGAGCGCGAGCGTGTCGCGATCGAGCTTGCCGATCTCGACGCCACGCAGGCGGTAGCTGCCGGCCGTGGGGACATCGAGGCAGCCGAGGATGTTCATGAACGTCGACTTGCCCGAGCCGCTCGGGCCCATGACCGCGACGAAGTCGCCCTCTTCGATGTCGAGCGACACGCCGTCGAGCGCGCGCACCTCGGTCTCGCCGTGCCCGTAGACCTTGTGGATGCCGCGGATCTCGACGAGACCGGTCACGGCGTGGGGCCCTCGGCGGCGTCGCGCGCGAGGCCGGTGATCACCTCGAGGCCCTCGCTGACGCCCTCGCCCGAGATCGCGGTGTTGCGTCCGTCGGTGCCGTGCGTGTCGACGCCCAGCGCCTCGGCCTGACCTTCGCGGAGGATCCAGATCGTGGGGCCCGTCGGGGTCACGCGACGCGGCCCGCCGAAGCGCTGCGCGATCGGCGGCACGAAGCGCAGGGCCGAGTTGGGCACGAGGATCTGATCGCTCGTCCGCTCGCTCACGATCGTCGCTGTCGCGGTCATGCCGGGCCGAAGGAGCCCCTCGGCGTTGTCGACGGAGAGCTCGGCGGGGTAGGTGACGACGTTGAGCACCGTGCGCGACGCGAAGTGGATGCGGCGGATCGTCGCGCGGAACTCGCGATCCTGATGCGCATCGACGCGGAAGGTGGCCTCCATGCCCTCGCGCACGCGGCCGATGTCGGCCTCGTCGATCGTGACCTCGAGCTCGAGCGCCGAGAGGTCCTCCGCGAGGATGAACCACACCGGCGCGCTCAGCGTCGCCGCCACCGGCTGACCGGGCTCGACGTTCCGCGCGAGCACGATGCCATCGATGGGCGAGACCACCCGCGCGCGATCGAGATCGGCCGAGATGCGATCGAGCTCGGCCCGCGCGACAGCGGCGCGTGCCCCGGCCGCAGCGACCTCGGCCTCGGCGCGCGCGATCGCACCGCGGGACTGATCGAGCTCGGCGTCGGAGGCCAGCTGCCGCGTGTGGAGCTGCTCGGTGCGTGTCGCCGTTCGCCGGAGATCATCGAGCGCGGCGCGCGCCACGCGGATGCCCGCGCTCGCCGACGCGAGGTTGGCGCGCGCGGTCTGCACCTGTGCGTCGATCTGCGTGGTCTCGATCTCCGCGAGCACCTGCCCCGCCGTGACGTGATCGTTGGCGTCGACGGCGACGGAGCGCACGCGCCCCGAGATCTCGGGGCCGACCTCGACGGTGTTCCTCGGCCGCAGCGTGCCCGTCGCGCTCACCGTCGCGACCAGCTCTCCGCGCGTGATCGCCGACGTCGCGAACTGCGGCCCCGTCGGTGCGTTGCTCCGCAGGTAGGCGCCGAAGCCCACGACCGCGCCCACGATCACACCGACGAACACGAAGCGCATCACCCACTTCCGCCAGGGCCGTTGCGGAGGGATGCCGAGCTTGTCGAGCCGTTCGTCCATGCGGTGCGAGTCATACGCACCAAACGCCCGACGCGCGATGCGCCGAGCTCGAAGAACACGTGAAGAATGATGGACCGCCTGAAGCAGCGTTCAGTGGATCTCACCGAGGCGCTTCGGCGCGTACGCTCTGCACGTGGATCCGCCGCTCTATGCGAGGCGCCTGCGATGGGAGGACGTCAGCCCTGCCGAGCGTGAGTTCGACCCGAACGAGCTCGACGCTGTCGTCGATCCCCTCGTCCACGAAGCGGCCGAGCGAAGCGTGGAGCGAGCACGACGACGCCCGCTCGATCCCGATCACGCCCCACCGCCCACTGTCGCGACGGAGCGCGCGCTGCTCGCGCTTCAGCTGGATCGAGCGCTCACGGCGCGGTTCGGCCCGTGGATCAACGGCTGGATGTGGGCTGCGTCCGAGCCCGGCTGTGGCGGTCCGGTCAGGGAATGGTGCTGTCCTCGCGACAGCCTGCGGCTTCGTGACGCGGAGGCCGTGACGGCATCGATCGCGCAGGTGAAGCGGGCCGTGCTCGATTGGCGAGCCGTGCTCGAGGATCTCGATCGTCGCTTCACACGCCTCGAGATCGAGGGGCTCGACCTCGACGTTCCTCGCGCGGCGGAGCACGCAGTGGTCGAGCTCACGTCGTGGGCCGTGGAGCGCACCGGCGCGACCGACGCCTGGTACGCGACGTTCGCCACGGTCCTTCGCTGGTACCTCGAGCGGCGCGGAGACGACGACGACGCGATCGGCGTTGCGATCCTCGAAGCGGCCTCCGGCGTGTTCCGGAGCTGGGTCGCGCCGGACGAGGCGACGCTCACGAAGGCTGCCTCCCAGGTCCGCGACGCGTTGATCGCGCAGCAGGCCACGCTGCGCGCGGAACCCGATGTGCTCGCGCAGTGGATCGCGGCGCGCGAGAAAGCGTTCACCGACGCGTCGCCTCTTCCATCCACACGAGCACCCGTCGTGCGTGACGGTCACCTCGCCTACGTCGACACGCACGACGCAGCGCGGGACACCGATCGCGCCACGCAGATGCGCGAGGCGATCGCGGTTGCACGAACGAGCGCCACCTCGGGCGAGCCGCTCACGCTCGAACGACTGGCCGCGTGGACGAGCCTCTCGCTCGGTCGACCCGCGACGTTGCGCACCACCGATGCGTACGCGAAACGAGGCCGCGAGCGCTACGGCATGCGATCGAAGCTCGAGACGGAAGTCGAGGCCGCGCTCGCGCAGGCCTCCGGGCGCGACGCCGTGTTGGTGCGTGCCGCGCGCGTCTATCTCGACGTGTGCGCGTTCCATCCGTTCGACGACGGCAACGCACGCGCCGCGCGCCTCGCGCTCGACCATGTTCTCACCGCGTCGGGCCTCGCCCTCCACGTGGCCGAGCCCGTGTTCCTGCTCGCGCGCCCGAGCGCGGCCCCGCACGGTGGCCGGTGGCTCGTGTACCTGCTCGCACACGTCGTCGGCGACCGAGCTGAACGGTGAGACGGGCCCGCGCGTCTCGATCGGCTACCCTCCTTCGATGCTGCGTGTTCGAGGACAGGTGCGAGGAGGGCAGATCGTCGTCGATGACGCGCCCGAGCTGCCTGAAGGCTCCGAGGTCGAGCTGGTGATGCTCGAAGAGCCCTGGCCAGCCGAGCTCGACGAGGAGCTCGAGCGCCGTCTCGCCTCGGCAAACGAGAGCAACACCATCGACGCAGTCGAGCTGATCGCGCGGCTGCGTTCGCGGTGAAGGTCATCGTCACGTCGGAAGCGGCCGAGGACATCGCGGCCGCTGACGCGTGGTGGCGCGAACATCGCGCGGATGCTCCACGGAGCATCGCCATCGACGTTGCCGAAGCACTGGAGACGCTGAGCCTGGTCGGGCCGACCACACCTGTCTTTCGACGCATCGGCTCGGCCGCGGAGATTCGACGCGTGCACCTGCCGCGCGTCCACAAGCATCTCTATTTCGTGGTTCACGCCGACCACATCCTCAGTCGAAGCGCAGGAGCACGGGCGTCAGCGACAGCTCGGCGCCCACGCGCAGGATCGCGCCCGGCGCGCTCACGCCGAGTGCACCTCGCAGCGGTCACCGCGCTGCATCGAGCGCGGCGCATCGGCGCGGAGCCACTCGTCGCCGCAGTGCGTGGCGATGCGCTGCGCGCGCTCGCGGGTTCCGTCTTCGCTGAGCGTCCAGGCCTCGTCGATCGCGGGCGGCCGCGGTGCGAGGCGCATCGCGCGACGCGCCTCCACCTCGACGATCACGTGACACGCCGGCTCGCGACGATCGCTCACCTGCACGCCCATCTCGGCCCGCAGCGCGCGCGCCTCGTCGTCGCAGGCCACGCGCACGATGCGCAGCGTGCGATCGCCCGCATTCGTCGGCTCGTTCATCGGAGGCAGCGCGTCGTGTCGGGCGGCCACGGCGGGCCCGATCGTGGCGAGGTAGGCAGCACCGAGCTCGAGCGCGTGCGCGAAGCCCGCGCGCAGCTCGGGGTCGCTCCAGCCGACCCAGCTGGCGACGTCCTCTGCCGCGGCGCGCACCGGCTGGACGCTCGGGAAGCCGAGATCGCCCGCGACGAGATCGGGCTCGCCCGAGTGGAAGCCATCGAGCACGCGACGAAAGCGCGCGAGCGAGCGCTGCACCTCGGCCTCGACGCTCGGGAGCGCGCGACACTCGATGCTCGCGTTCGGATGCTCGATCGTGAACGGCGTGCGCTCGTAGCTCGCCGTGCCGCCTCCGATCGGATCGCTGAACAGCACGTCCACGTCGACGACGCTCGCCGCGACGGTCGTGCCCACATCCAGGCTCGCGATCGGGAACGTGAACGTTCGCGAAGCGTGCTGGCCCGTGCTCATCGCCTCGCCCTGACCGAGGGTCACTGTCATCGCGACGTCGGCCCCACCCGCGAAGAGCGAGTCGTCGTAGTGGCCGCGGATCTGCGCACGACAGACGAGCAGCCCTCGGTGGATCTCGCCCTCGATCGGCCGCGCGCGCCCGAAGATCTGCGGCGCATCCGCGCGCTGAGGCGTCCCGTGCGCCGCCTCTTCGAGCGCAGCCGCGATCGACGGCGACCCATAGCGATAGGGCGGCTCCACGTAGGGCGCCAGCGGCGGCGGCGGCTCGATGTCCTCCGGCGCGTAGGGCTCGGGCCATGGCGTCGGCGCCGGCAGCGGCTCGAAGTGCGGCGGCGGCGAGCTCGCGTCGAAGCAGCAGCCCGCGACGCCCCCTCCCAGGAGGAGCGCGATGCTTGCCACCGCGAGGGCTTCCCGGTATGTCGGCCTCGCACGTCGAGCGTCGATTCCCGCGCATTTTCCGCGGGATCTCGGCTCGACGTCGAGCCTATCCCTTGCGCGGCGCAAGCGCCTCGCGCCGGGGGCGTTGCCCCCGGACCCCGTACTACAGTTCGTTCCCGAGAGATTCTCTCTCGGTCTCTCAGGAGAAGGCATGGACTCGGAGCTCGTGACGCGCGACGTGGCGGTGATGGAGGAGGGCGCAGAGCTGCTGCGCTTCTCGACCTGCGGCAGCGTGGACGACGGCAAGTCGACGCTGATCGGACGCCTCCTCTACGACACGAAGAGCATCTTCGAGGATCAGCTCGCGCACGTCGAGGACGTCTCGCGCCGCCGCGGCGACGAGTACACGAACCTCGCGCTCCTCACCGATGGCCTGCGCGCCGAGCGCGAGCAGGGCATCACGATCGACGTCGCGTACCGCTACTTCGCCACGCCGCGCCGCAAGTTCATCATCGCGGACACGCCGGGGCACATCCAGTACACGCGCAACATGGTGACGGGCGCCTCGACCGCGAACCTCGCGATCGTGCTCGTCGACGCGCGACAGGGCCTCGTCGAGCAGTCGCGTCGTCACTCCTTCATCGCGTCGCTCCTGCGCATCCCGCACCTCGTGCTCGCTGTGAACAAGATGGACCTCGTGGGCTGGGACGAGGCCGTGTTCCGCAAGATCGAGGCGGAGTTCCGCAGCTTCGCGAGCAAGCTCGACGTGCAGGACATCGCGTTCATCCCGATGAGCGCGCTCAAGGGCGACAACGTCGTCGACCGCTCGAAGAACATGCCCTGGTACCAGGGCAGTGCGCTGCTCCATCACCTCGAGAACGTGCACATCGCCTCCGATCGCAACCTCGTCGACGCGCGCTTCCCCGTGCAGTGGGTCGTGCGTCCCACGAGCTCGAGCCAGGAGCACCACGACTACCGCGGCTATGCAGGTCAGGTCGCGGGCGGCGTGATGCGCGCGGGCGACGACGTGGTCGTCTTGCCGAGCGGCTTCACCTCGAAGATCGCGCGCATCGAGACGTTCGACGGCGAGGTCGCCGAGGCCTACCCGCCCATGAGCGTCACCGTGCACCTCGCGGATGATCTCGACGTCTCGCGCGGCGACATGCTGTGTCGTCCGAACAACCGCCCGTTCGTCGGACAAGAGCTCGAGGCGATGGTGTGCTGGATGAGCGATCAGCCGCTCAACGTGCGCGGCCGCTACGCGATCAAGCACACGACGCGCTGGGCCAAGGCGATGGTGACGAACCTCCAGTACAGGCTCGACATCAACACGCTCCACCGCGAAGAGGGCGTGGCGCAGCTCAAGCTCAACGACATCGGCCGCATCTCGCTGCGGGTGAGCTCACCGCTCGCCTACGACGAGTACCGTCGCAACCGCACGACCGGCAGCTTCATCCTCGTCGACGAAGCGACGAACAACACCGTCGGCGCAGGCATGCTGCTGAGCGAGCCCCGCTAGACGCTCATGCTTGTGAGTCGCGGCGCGGATGCGGGCTCACGTGCACGATCGCGCCTGCGCGCTCGAGCACCGCGTAGACCTCGCTCGCCTGCATCGGCGGCTCGAGGTCCTTGATCGCCTTGAGGCCCTTGCGCGGATCGCACACGTAGACCGAGCCCTCGCCCACGAGCCAGATGCTCACGAGGCCCATCCCGATCTTGGGCGGATCCCCGGGCTCCACGTGCAGCGCGGAGACGTCGTCGCCGCCCGGCTCCCAGCGCGCGCTCTTGCCGACCAGCTTGGCCCACCGTGTTCCGAATCCGACGTCCTGGGTCGAGACCATGACGTCAGCCTAACCCGAGCGACACGCGCCTTGCGAACAGGGCGTTGCCGATTCACCGGGCCCGATCTTGTCAGCGCGGCGAGGGCGGGCGAGCCTCGCGCCTCATGCGCGTCGAGGCAGCGTTGTCGGTGTGGCTCGCGTCGGCGGGCCTCGCGGGCGCCGCGCACGCACAGGATCGACCGCCGCCGCCGATCGTGACCGACTTCGACGGCGAGACGCAGGCCGATCACGCAGACCTGCCCGCGACGCGTCCGCCGCAACGTCCGCTGCCGCCGATCGTCACCGAGTTCGATGCGGAGGGCGATGACGGCGCGTACGAGCCGCGCATCGACGAGGACGAGGATCAGAGCGACGACGTGATCGAAGAGGATGCCGCGGAGGAACGCCGCCACCTCCAGCACGCGATGCTCGTCGAGCGTCGCCGGCAGATGGCGCGCAGCGCGTCGGCGTCGTCTTCGAGGGCGCGCCTGCTCGCGAGCCCGTTCGCGAACGATGCGCGCACCGCCTCACGCACGAACGACACCTCCGAGCCCTTCGCGCTCGAGCGCGCGATCGACCGCCTCGAGCTCGGCGTGAGCGGTCCGAACGCGCCCGTCGTCTCCACTGGCATCTTCGACGACGGTCTCCGCAACCGTGTAGGCGCAGGCCTCGACGCGTTCCGCGAGCCGCGCGGCGCACGCATCCGTCTCGAGCCGTCGGTGACGCTGAGCGGATCGCTCGACACACCCGCTGCGTTCGTGCGCGCAGGGTTCACCGTGTCGGGCACCTACCGCACGGCGGTCACGTCCTCGATCGCGCTCTTCGCGGGCGGCGGCTTCGAGCACGTCAGCGACTTCTCCACCACGGGCGCGACGCGCATGGGCGTGGTCATGACCAACGCGCTCGTCGCGCGCGGCGGCCTGCTCTTCGACGCGGGCGTCCTCCACGGCCTGGCGCGCACGACGCTCGGCGTGCACCTCGCGTCGGACACGAGCCTCCTCACCGACGACGGAGGCATGCAGTCGGCGGAGCTGAGCGTCGATGTGGTGTTGCGATCGGGCTCGCCCGCGTCGGCCATGGGCAACGTACAGCTCTGCGGCGCGCTGCACGTGGGCTACGTCGCACCGAGCGGGGCGCGCATCCTCGAAGAGGCGCGCTTCGGCGCGATGCTGGGCGGCTGCGTGCGTGACGCGACGATGGGCGAGCTCTCGCTGATGGCCGAGGTGAGCGTGGGCTCGCTCGCCACGTGGATGCGTCAGCGCCAAGAAGAGCACGTCGGCCTCTCGCTCCGCTGGTCTCTCTAAAACCGGTAGCCCAGCGTCAGCGAGAGCGTGGGCGAGGTGCCGTACTGCTCGGCGTACGTCTCCACCGTGCGCGCGGTGCGATCGAGGTACGCGGCCTCGTTGTCGCTCAGCCCTTCACCGACGAGCGACGCGCTCGCGTCGAGCACGTGCATCACGCCGATGGCAGGACGCACCAGGAAGTGATCGAGGACGGTGAACGTCCAGCCGATCTCGGCCCACAGCGCCTGCAGCGTCACGCGGCCTTCGGCGCCGGTGATGCCCGTCACGCCGAGCAGCTCGAGGAAGTCGCTCCGCACCGTCAGCTCGCGGTGGAGCACTGCATAGCCGCCCACGATCTCGAGGCCCTCCACGATGCGCGCGCCCACGCCCACGCGCAGCATCAGCGCGCCATCGACGAGCAGCGCGCTCTGCGCCGCCTCTTCGTCCACGTAGCCCAACGCCACGGTGCGCGCGGCGCCGCCGAACGTGACGACGCCCGCGGACGCTGTGATCAAGAAGTGCTGCGCGATCGCGAGACGCAGCGTGAGATCGATGCCGAGCGGCGCGTTCACGCCGCCGAGCACCTCGAGGCGCACCACGTCACGATCCGATCGCACGAACGGATAGGGCGACTCGCGCTCGGGATAGAGCGTCACGCGCGGACGCTCCCACGCGATCCACTCGCTCGACCCCGCGCTCGGCCGGTACGCGGAGCTCCCGTCTCCACGAAAGAGCGTGACGCTCGGAGAGGCCGTCTGTGCCTCGAGAGGAAGCGCGACGAGCATCGACACGAGCACCATCGACACGAGCACCGGGACAGGCGTGCGGGTCATGTCGAGGCAGATGCCGAGCGCGACGCGCGCGTTCGACGGATCAGGCGTCGCGCGCGTGTCGGAATATTGCTCAGGGCCCGATGGAACCGGAACCGGAACCGGATCCCGGAACCGGAACCGGAACCGGAACCGGAACCGGATCCCGGAACCGGAACCGGATCCCGGAACCGGAACCGGAACCGGAACCGGATCCCGGAACCGGAACCGGAACCGGATGCCGGAACCGGATCCCGGAACCGGATCCGAAACCCGGATGCGGACCCGTCCCTCAGAACCTGATGCGTACGCCGAAGGCAGGCGTGAGCGCGGCGCCCGAGCGCTCGAAGGGCACGCCCGCGAGCTGGCCGCTCCACCACTCACCATCGACAGCGAGCTCGGCGAGCACGTGCACGCGACGAAAGCCGAGCGCCAGGCCCACCACACCGCCGCCCCGCACTCCCCACGCCGACGAGGTCGCGTTCGTCGACGTCGGCATCATCGTGGTGGGCCCGAGCTGTCCCTCGACGCGCTCGAACGCGAAGCGCGCGCCGACCCACGCCTCGAGAATTCCTGCGACGTCGAAGCCGAGCGTGAGCGGCACGAACGCGCCTGCGCGCCAGCCGCTGCCTTGCGCGCCGTTCGCATCGGGATCGGTGACCGCGTAGCCGCCGAAGCCTGCGATGCCCGCGTGGAGGCGGATCGATCCCACGGTCTCGCCGTACCGCAGCTCCGCGCGCCCCGAGGCCGCCGACACCACCAGACCGAGATCCAGCTCGCGGCTCACGCCGACGCGCACGGCGCCTGCAGGCGCGATCCCGCCCGGCGCGGCGAGCGCCATCGCGTCGCCGCTGGCGAGATCACCCGTGGGCACACGCGCGCTCATGCCCGCGAGCAAGTCGACGCGACCGTCGGGCGTCGTGCGGGCGCCCGAGAACGATGGGATCGAAGGCGCACATCCCGCGAGCGCGATCGCCGCGGCGAGCCCCCACACGCCGACGAGCTCGGATCGCGCGATCGCGATCACGACCGCGTCACTTCCGGAAGCGCGACGGGTACTCGTTGGCCGCAGCGCGATCCTTGAGCTTCGCGTCCTCGGGGTGCAGCTCGAGCGCGCGCTTGAGGAGCTCGGGCTCCTGCTCGGGACGCGCGGGATCAGGCAGACAACACTCCACGGGACACACCGCCTGACACGCCTCGTGATCGTAGAAGCCGACGCACTCCGTACAGAGGTTCGGATCGATCACGTAGATGTCGTCGCCCTCGCTGATCGCCTGGTTCGGGCACTCGGGCTCACAGGCACCGCAGTTGATGCAGTCGCTGGTGATGTGGGTCGCCATGAGGGGCGCGAGTATGGAACGCAGATGCCGGTCGTCAAAGGCCCCGGACCGGGACCAGAACCGGAACCGGAACCGGAACCGGATCCGGAACCGGAACCGGAACCCGGAACCGGATCCCGGAACCGGATCCGGATCCGGAACCGGAACCGGACCCGGACCCCGGAACCGGATCCGGAACCGGAACCGGAACCGGATCCCGGAACCGGAACCGGATCCCGGAACCGGAACCGGAACCGGACCCCGGAACCGGAACCGGATCCCGGAACCGGAACCGGAACCGGAACCGGAACCGGATCCCGGAACCGGATCCCGGACCCCGGAACCGGAACCGGATCCCGGAACCGGACCGCGGACCCGGACCCGGACCCCGGAACCGGACCCCGGAACCGGAACCGGAACCCGCACTAATAAAGCATCCGCCGGGGTGTACGAAGTTGGCACAGTTGCGCGATCCCGAGGCCGCAGCGGGGGGTGAACGAACTGTGCACACCTCCTGCGATAGGCAGGGGCATGACGACGCTCTCCACCCTCCCCGCCCGCTCGATGCTCCGCACCGCGGCGCTCCTTCTTCTCTGCGCGGCCGCGTGCTCCGGCTGCGTGAACCGCTTCGGCGAGGCCGAGGCGCCCACCCACGGTGACGAGGTCGCCGAGGTCCAGATGTTCGGCGCCGAGATGTTCAACGATTGGACACCGGACGGCGACTGGCTGGTCTCGCCCCGCCTCGACGCGCCCGATGGCGTGACCCGCGTCGGCGTGCTCGTGGAGCTGAACGAGGCCGGCGTGCTCCCGGCGTTCGATGCCCAGAGCCTGGACGGCACCCTCGAGGGCGAGTGGACGGCGGTGACCTCGAGCTGGGGCGAGGAGGACACGCAGGTCGGCATCGCGAACCTCACCGCGGGTGATGGCGCGCGCCTCCGCATCCGTGCGATCGAGACCTCGCGTATCCGCACGCTCCGCTGGAACGCGTCCATCCCCGAGGTGCACGAGGAGTCGGGTGAGGACCTCGGCACCACGCGCGAGGCGCTCCGCAGCGAGCTCAGCGGCATCGGCATCACGAGCCGCGAGTCGTGGGGCGCACGCGCGACGCGCTGCACCAGCCGCGACTCGAGCCGCGTCCGCTTCGCGATCCACCACACGGTCTCGGGCTCGACCGATCCGCGCCGTCAGGTCCGCGGCATCCAGACCTACCACATGGACTCGCGCGGCTGGTGCGACGTCGGCTACCACTTCCTCATCGGCATCGACGGCACGATCTACGAGGGCCGTCCGCTCCACCTGCTCGGCGCGCACGTCGCGAACAACAACACGGGCAACATCGGCGTCTCGTTCGTGGGCTGCTTCCACACGAGCGGCTGCGCTGGCCTCGGCCCTTCCACGCCGCCCCGCGCGATGATCGACGCCGCCGGCCGCCTCATCGGCACGCTCTCGCGTCTCTACGGCATCAGCGTCTCGAGCAGCAACGTGCGTGGTCACCGCGATCACCCCGGCCAGTCGACGACCTGCCCCGGCGACAACCTCCGCCCGCGCATCGGCGACATCATCTCGATCGCCCGCTCGAGCTCGCTCGGCGGCAGCACGCCGGCGCCCTCGCCTTCGCCCGCGCCCGCGCCGTCGACTCCGTCGGGCGACTCCTGCCGTCACACGTACGGCGGCCGCTACGCCGACACCGCGTGCTCGCAGAGCTACCAGTGCTGCGACGGCACGTGGCGCACCCGCGGCGCCTGCGGCTCGTGCGCCTGCGTCGAGACGACCGGCGAGCGCGGCTGCGGCACCTGAGCACCTGAAGAGAGCACGTCATCAATCGGGCCCCGCCTGCGAGAGCAGCGGGGCTCGATGCGTTCCGTCGAAAAGAGCCCGGAGGTCAGCGAGGCCTCGGCAGCAAACAGGCACCCCTCCCGCCAGCGGGAGGGGCCGGGGGTGGGTCAGCGGTGCTGGTGCAGGTGGAGCCGGCGGGGGTGTGGTCAGCGGTGCTCGTCCAGGTGGAGCCGTCTCGAAAAGCCGTCGAGCAAACAGGCCCCCCTCCCGCCAGCGGGAGGGGCCGGGGGTGGGTCAGCGGTGCTCGTCCAGGTCGCGCCACCAGGCGATCGCAACGAGCTCGCGAAGCTCTCCCCTCCCGCAACGCGGGAGGGGCCGGGGGAGGGGACACGAGAGCCACCGAGCACAGGCCCGCGACTTCGCCGAGGTCGCGCAACCAGTTCCCTCTCCCGCGCGCGGGAGAGGGAGAGGCGCGAAGCGCCGAGGGTGAGGGCTACGTGGCGCGAGACTCCAAACGCTGCATCCGCTCGAACCCACCACGCCACGGCAGTCCGACTCCACGCGGACGAAGCTGCGTGGCGAGCAGACTAAATAGCTAGGCAACCACGTCAATGCGCCCGCGGAACACGCGCGAGACGGGAGCACCTACCGTCTCACAAAGACTCCGCTCGCCATCTAGCTACTGCCCCGTTGAGCTACCGACGGTAACGGAGAAGGGCCTCCGACGGCGTCCGTGTAAGGCTTGTCGATGTACTCGGCGACCTGCATCGCGTTTCCGAGGCGTCGCAGTTCCCCGTTGCTACGTGTGAGTGCGACTCCGCCTCCCCCGAACGCGGGGTGGCTCGCCAGACCGCCCTTGAGTTGGTACACATTACAGCCCAACTCCGCGCAGGCGGCACTTGCCGCAAGCAAGACGGGAGACGTTGCGGTAAGACGCCGCACGGCCCGGGGGGCGTCCTGACCTGCACGCAGAAGCTCATCTGCAAGCGCGACAAACTTCTCCACGGCACCGACGTGAGCCGCTTCGGACGAGCGCTGACCGGTGAAGCTGGAGTTGGCGAGCGCTTCGCTCAACAATCCTCGTCCATGAGGGTTCGTGAACTTCCGATGAGCCATCTCAGCGACGAGTTCGTCGCCGCCCCGTTCGAGGATGTAGGCCGGGCCGGCGACGAGCACATCGTCCGTGTTGCTTTCGGGCGTGTGAGACAAATGGAGGAATCCCCCGCCCCTTTCCTTGCCGTTCTCTAGCAACTGGTCCAACTCCTTGCGGGTCAAGCAAACGGAGACGATGTCGCCCGGAAACGGAAAGACGTCCAAGTACTGACGATGGTCGATCGGCAGCTCCACGCAGCTGTCGATGCGAAACGCCCCGCCGTTGATCACGCCAAGCTCGGCTCCGAGATGCGCCCGGATTCGTTCGGCAACGAACGTTCCAAAATCACTCGACTCCTCGCGCATCGACGCCTCACGAAGGTCAATCTCCCCCGACCCGCCGATGGCCGTCGCTGTCTTGAGTGGTCGAGGGGCGTGGGTAGGCTTGTTCCAGGCCCCATCTTCAATCTCATGCACTCTCAGCGCGAGTTTCGAGTCCTCGAGTGGCGCGATCTGACCCGGGTAGACGCGCATGCTGTCCAGAGGATTCGTAACAGTTGTCGCAGACCTTCTCAGGATCAGAACCTTCACCGTTCCGCAGTTCGAAGGATTCTTCGTGAGAAGCACGCGTTCGTTCTGGCTCCAATCAGAATTGGCAATATGGTGATCGTGTCCCCCGAGGATGTACGTCAACGGGCCCGCGCCGCCGGTTCCCGCAAGTTTTTCGACAACGAGCTCATCGTCCTTCACCTCACAGTGGGACAAGACGATAAAGTGTCGTGGCGGCGATTGTTCGAGGCGACAACACCGCACCAATTCTTCGATCCGGTCCTCCAAGTTCGCGCACCTGAAGCGAACACCCTTCTCTCCAACGGTCTTGGACACCGACTGCCCCATGATCCCCATGATGAGCACGGAGTCGTCGGTACCGGCCCTGCTGGAGTGGACAACGCCGGGCAGCGCTGATGCCATGGAGGGATCGAGACCCGAGAGGACGCCGATGGCGCGCAGAATGCCGCGCTGGGCGGTCCTTTTGGGGTCACCCAACTCCGCCAGTCTCTCTTGGAGTGTGGACGGGCGGTCCTCCTTTTCGTGATCCCACTCGTGATTGCCCAGAGTGAAGTGAGTCAGGCCACACTCTCGCAGCATCTCGCCCATCGATGCGCCCCCGTCCTGATAACTGAGCCAACAGGGCGAGAGAAAGTCGCCGCTATGTACGACGAGCAACTTCGTCTGGTAGCCATTCATCTTGGACCGCAACTCGTCGATGAACGCCTTCACCCGCGGCATGCCAGGCAACTGAAGCGTGGCGCCGCGGCGTCGCTCCGCGATGTGATACGTGTCGTTCAGATGCACCACAACGGCATCGAGGTCTCCGTCCTTGTGCAAGAGTTGAATGCGCTTGTAGAGCTCTTCGATCGTCAGCAGTAGGGCCACAGATCCTCCAAAGCATGATCCTTGATCAACCAGGCCATTCCTCACTCGCGAGGGGTGATGCATTGAGGAGTCGACGCGCCGCCTGCCAGCCGGGTAGGTGTCGGTGCATCAGCGCGTGAAATCGCTCGTCATGCCGCGGGGCCAGAAGGTGGGCGAGCTCATGCACGATCACGTACTCGAGGCACTCTGGAGGCTTCCTCGCTAGTTCGAGGTTGAGCCAGATCCGCCGGGCCTTCGCATTGCATGAACCCCACTTGGTCTTCATGCGCTTGATCCCCCACGCGGTGATCGTGACGCCGAGGACCTTCTCCCACTTCGCGATCAACGGGGCCGCGAGCTCACGGAGCCGTGCCCGGTACCAGCGACGGAGGATGTGAGCCCGCTGCTTCTCGGGGGACCCGACCGGTGCGCGGAGTAGCAACCGTGTGCGGCCGCGGATCGACACGCCGCCAGGTCCGGGTCCCTCTTCCACCCGAAGGCGGAAACGTCGGCCGAGAAAGTAGTGCGACTCGCCGCTCACCATCTCGCGGGGGGACTCGCGGGCCTGACGCTCGAAGCCCTCCTGCTGCCGCTTGATCCACCGCAGCCGTCCTATAACCGCCACGCGGAGCGCCGCGTCCGACAGGCCGATTGGCGCGGCGATGCGCACTCGTCCGTCGGGCGGGTACACGCCGAGGTGCAGGTTCCTGATCGACTTCCGGACCACGGCGACGCGGAGCTGCCCCACCACGAGCGTCGAGGTCTCAGTAATCATTTTGCTTCTTCACGAGCTCGAGCGTTCGATCGGTGCGGGCGTCGTCCCCGTCGAGGAGCGCGGCGATCGCCTGGCGCACGCGCTTGGTCTTGAGCGCGTTCCCGCGCCAGCTGTCCTGCAGGCTCGCCCGCACGGCTTGGTCGACCTTGAGCGCCAGCGCCTCGTCACGATCGAGGTTGTCGTACAGCGCCCGCCGGGCGGTGCTGTCGAGCGACGGCGGGTAGGCGCCCGCGTTCGGACCGCTCTTTGCCTTCCTCGTCAGTTCCACGATCTTCGCGAGGTACTCCTGATAAGTGATCGCCGCTTGTCGTCGCTGCTCGATCAACGAGTCGAGGAGCTCCGACATCTTCTCGTAGTACTTCGGGTTGATGGGCGACTCGTCGATGATGAGCTTGCGGACGTTGTTCTCGATGGTCTCCGCCGTCGCCGTCTCCTTCTTGCGAATCGCCTCGGGCAACGCCTTCACAGCTGCAGCACCGCGCTCGACGATGAGCTGGACCAACGAGAGGTCATCGAACTCGGAGACCTTCTCGCTCTCCTCGGCACGGATGTACGTGTCGATGAGGTGCCGCATCGCCGGCTCGTACTGCTTCAGATCGATCGCGTCACCGCTGTGCAGCTTCACCTGGGCACGAAGGTTCTCGTAGAAGGTGACGTCCTTCTTGATCTGCTCGGCCTCCGCGGCCGTGTACCCGGCCTCCGTCATCTCGCTCGCGAGATTCGCGTACGCCCGCACGAGGGACGACGTGAGCTTGTAGAGAGCGAGGCGCTGGGGCTCGTTGGCCTTGAGCTGCGCACCGTTCCCGTGTTCGGCAGACGAGAAGTACGCGTAGAACGCTTGGTCATCCCTTGGCGGCGCGACGGGCTCACAGAGGGCACGTACCGCCTCGAGCGCGTCTTCGAGCTGCTCCCGGGCCTTCTTGAGCCGGTCCTTGAGAAGGCCCGCGACATCCTCCTTGTCGTAGCCATCGAGCGCCCCGGACGTGTAGTCCTCGACGGCTCCCTCCAGGCTCTTGAAGAGGTCCTTGTAGTCGACGATGTAGCCGAACTCCTTGTCGTCCCCGTCGAGACGGTTGACGCGGCAGATCGCCTGGAAGAGGCCGTGATCCCGCATCTGCTTGTCGATGTAGAGGTACGTGGCCGGCGGCGCATCGAACCCGGTGAGCAGCTTGTCGACGACGATCAAGAGCTTCATCTGCCCGGGTTCGTCGATGAACTTCTTCTTCACCGCCTTCTCGAAGGCTTCGACCTTGGTCACCGCTTGCTCGGGTGGCTCGTTGAACCAGTCGGCCAGCATCTGCCGGTAGGTGCCGTACTTCTCCAGCGCGTCGGTGGCGCCCTCGCCGCTCTCCTGGCCCTTGATGTCCGCCGCCCGCGGCGTGTACGACGTGACGATCGCGCACTTGCCGCCGAGAAGGGTCTTGGCGAGGAGCTCGTAGAACTTGCACGCCTCGTAGATACTCCCCGCCACCAGCATCGCGTTGCCTCGCCCGCTCTTCAGGCGGTCGCGGGTCTCCATGTCGAGGAGGAGATCGGCCGCGATCTTCTGCAGGCGAGACTGGCTGGAGAGCACTTTCTGCATCGTGCCCCAGCGCGCCTTGAGCTGGGCCTTCGCCAGCGGCGTGAGGCCCTTGGTCTTCGCCTCGAACCACTGATCGGTCTTCGTCTGCGAGGTGATGCTCTGGTCGATGTCGCGAGCCTCGTAACGGAGGTCGAGCACCACGCCGTCCTTCACGGCCTCGTCGAACTTGTAGGTGTGGATGTAGCGGCCGAAGATCTCGATGCTCTTCTTCTTGTCGGCCTTGAGCAGCGGCGTGCCGGTGAAGCCGATGAAGACCGCGCCCGGCATGATGGCCTTCATGGCCTCGTGCAGGTCGCCGGACTGAGTGCGGTGGCACTCGTCCACGAAGACGAAGAGATCCCCCTTGGGACGGAAGTCCTTGGGCAGCGACTTCTTGAGCTCCTCGACGAAGCCCTTGATGTCGCCGACCTGCTCACCATCCTCCTTGCCGCCGAACTTGTGGATGAGCGAGCAGAGGAGCCACGGCTTGGTCGCGTTCAGCGCGGCGATGAGGTCGGCGCCCGACTTGGTGCGGTGGATGTCCTCAGCGACACCCTTGAAGACCTTTTCGATCTGCTCGTCGAGCTCGGTGCGATCGGTGATGATGAGGACGCGGGAGTCCTTCACGTTCTCGCGGATCCACTTGGCCAGCCACACCATGGTGAGGCTCTTGCCGCTGCCCTGCGTGTGCCACAGGATGCCGCCCTCTCGGCGGCGGACGTGCTCCTGCGCAGCGCGAACGCCGAAGTACTGGTTGTGGCGGCAGAGCTTCTTGATGCCGGCGTCGAAGACGATGAAGTCGTGGATGAGCTCGAGGAACCGGGCCGTGCCGCAGAGCTGGCGGAGGCCGTTGTCGAGCGGGTTGTCGCCGGGGCCGTCTTCCTTCCAGGTGAGGTAGTACTTCTCGGGGGTCTGGATGGTGCCGTAGCGCAGACCTTCGGTGTCGTTGCCGGCCATGACGTACTGCATGGTCGAGAAGAAGGGCTGGATGAACTCCTTCTTCTGGTTGTCGAGGTTCTGGCGGATGCCCTCGGCCACCGACACGGTCGAACGCTTGAGCTCGAGGACCCCGAGCGCGATGCCGTTGACGTACAGGACGATGTCGGGGCGCTTGCCGTGGGCCTTCGGGTCGGCCGGCTTGACCGTGACCTCCTCGGCGATGGCGAAGCGGTTCTTCTCCGGCGTCTTCCAGTCGATCAGCCAGACGGTCTCGGTTTGCGCCCCGACGTCGACCTTGACCTTCACGCCGTAGCGCAGGAGCTCGTAGACGGCGCGGTTGCGGTCGTAGAGGCTGAGGCTGGTATTGCCCGCGACCTTGACGACCTCGGCGATGGCGCGGCGCATGACGGTGTCGCCGTCCTCGCGCTCGGCGAAGCCCTGATAGGCCCACAGGAAGTGCTCGAGCTGGCCCTCGATGATGTTACGGTTGTCGCCTTCGCTCAGGTTGCCGAGGTGCTCGTAGCCGAGATCATCGACGAACAGCCGGGCGACGCGCCGCTGGGTCCGCTTCTCCGCTTCGCCGATGGTGCTCATACGAGGCGCGTCCTTCCGGTGAGCAGCTCCTGCATCATCCCCTGCTTGAGCAGGTGCGTCTTGTCGCGGCGTTGTTCGAGGGCAAGGAGTTCGGCGTCCATGTCGGCAAGGACGCCTCCAACAGCTTCCTGCTCCTTGAGTTCAAGGGGCCAACGCAGTCGAAGGTTGGCAAATCGGACACTGCCGAGGTGCGCTACCGAGGTTGTCTGGGTCGCGATCGAAGCGAACGTGCCGTCGTGCTGACAGCATCGAAATACCTGCTCAGCGAACGACGACGCGGTCGTCGGCTTGGCGCGAAAGCGGAGTAGCTGGTTCTGCATCGCGCACGGGACCGGGAGTTCGTCGCGGTAGAGAGAGCACCGTCCGACCAGCTCCACCGACTGACCCTCATTGAGGAGTACGTCGCCGTGCTTGACGCGGAACCGCTCGAACTCCGCATCGGTCATCGGCATCTCCAGGACATCGTCGATGTCGATGCGCCCGTCGAGGACGTTCTTGGTTCGCAGGTACGGCCGGTGACGTCCGGCTCCATGCACGTCGAGGGCCTTGCCTGCCAGCACCTCGCCCATGTCGCAAACACGCCGCTCCTCCCACTTGCCACTGAACCCCGGCAGGCGGGTCTGGCCGGTGAGGAGCTGCTGCATGGCGGCTTGCTTGAGGTCGCGCTTCTTGGCGATGAGTCGGTCCAGCGCACCGAGCAGCGCATCCACATCGCTCAGCGTTGTTGCGATGGCCTTGGCTTCGACTGGAGGCGGGAAGTTGACCAGGAACTCCGCAAGGTTCCCCAAGTTCAAACCCGGCTTGCTCTGTCCGGACTGACTCGCAGCAATTTGCGGATTTCCTGGTGCCCCTGGCGCGAGGTACCGGCAAACAAAGGGCGCAAGCGTCGGGTCGGTCAGCCTTACGAGTCCAACGTGCTGGCTTATGTAGGCGTCGCCATAATCTTGGTCCACCCAGGCGACATTGCCGACGCTATTGCCGGTGATCGTAATCAACACGTCGCCAGGAGCGAGACGTGTCCGAGTGCCTTCAGACCCGGCTGGCGGGACGACGCATTGCCGGTCGCTGAAATCTAGCCGCCCGTCGCGCACGTTCTGGCTTCGCACAAACAGAGCGCCCACGTCAGCGTAGTGCGCTGCCCAGCCGCGTGACCCGCTCGTGATGAGGCTCGAGATCTGCCCCAAGCAAACTGGCTTCCAGCCTTTAGGGGATGCCCACGACTCGTGTAGTGCCGCGGCTGTGGCTACCACGCTGCCCCCATACTTCTGAGATGCTCATCGACTCTAGCGGCGAGGAGGGACAGCTCAGTGGTCAGCTTCGGCAGCGGGGTGGCGTAGCGATCGGCAAGCTCACGCACGCGGCCAGTCAGCGTCTGCGACACTCGGTCGAGTTCCCCCTGCACGGCCGCCTCGAGCGTGGCCAGCCACTTGTCCTCGACAACCAGGGCCTTGATGTCGTCCTCGGTCAGCTTCCCGTACTTGGCGGCGACCTTCGCGGTGAGCTCTTCCTGCGCGGTCTTGACCTTCGCGCTGACCTCCGACTCCTTCTCGACGAGGGCCAGGTAGTCCCCCAATACCTTGCGCTCGGAAGCGGCGTCGCGGTCGTTCTTGATGTCCTTGAGCCGCGCTGACACCGAGGCCTTGGTGAGCTTGTCCTTGTCGTTCTTGGCCTCTGCGAAGAGGCCGTCTTCGCCACCGTGCGCCTCGGCCAACTCCTCCATCTCCTGGGCGACGGCCGCCGCTTCCGACTCGAGCCTCTCGATGGCGGCCTGCTCGGCGGCGAAGTGGCGAGCGATGAGCAGCGCGGGTGGAATCAGCTCGACCTTGAACTTCTGCTTGCCGAGGATGAAGTCGGGCTTGTCCTTGGACTTCTTGTCCTTGTCCTCGATCATCTGTCTCGGCTTGGCGGCCTCGCGCCAGCCGTCGCTGGCGATGAGGTAGACGTCGTCCTGCATGGCGTCGGCCCAGTAGTCCATCAGGTGCTGGTAGATGTCGTAAGCGTCGAGCAGCTTCGCCGTCTGGAACGTGGCCAGCAGCTCCTCGGCGAGCGACTCGATGAGCACCTTGGGCTTGTCGCCCTTCTTGATGCCCGCCAGGCGGGGCGCGACCTCGGCTCGCCACTTGGCGAACAGCTTCTTGGTCTGCGTGCTCCAGGCGGTGAACTCGGCGTGGCCGAAGATGGTGGCCTTGATGTCGGTGGCGGCGACCTTGAGCTCGCTGTAGCCCGGGCGTCCGGCCTTCTTGAACAACGCCTCGCGCACGCCGGGGAACACCTTCCAGTACCGCTCCAGCGCGTCGAGGTCGCGGTCGGGGATGCCGCCGCGCAGGTGGCCGTCGATGTCCTGGATGTCCTCGGGTTCGCTTGAGTCGATGTAGCGCGGCAGGTTCAGGTTGAAGTCGTTCTTCGGGTCGCTGATTTCCCCCAGCGGCACCATGCGCGAGTAGCGCGGGAGCTCGAGCAGGCGCGTGAACGCATCGACGATCTTGTGGATATCCTGCGCCCGCAGCCGGTTCTTGTTGCCATCCTTGATGAAGCCCTTGGAGGCGTCGATCATGAAGATGCCCTTGCGGGCGGCGGCGCCTTCCTTGTCGAGCACCAGGATGCAGGCGGGGATGCCGGTGCCGTAGAAGAGGTTCGCCGGCAGGCCGATGATGCCCTTGATGTAGCCGCGCTTGACGACCTCGCGACGGATGGTGGCCTCGGCACCACCACGGAAGAGCACACCGTGGGGGAGAATCACCGCACCTTTGCCAGTGCTCTTGAGGCAAGAGAGGATGTGGAGCAGGAAGGCGTAGTCACCGTTCTTCTGAGGCGGGACGCCGAAGGCGAAGCGGCCGTACTGGTCGTTGGCGGGGTCGAAGCCGTTGGTCCACGCCTTGGTGGAGAACGGCGGGTTGGCGACGACGAAGTCGAATGTCTTGAGCGCCCCGCTCTTGGCGTCCTTGAAGTGCGGCGCGGAGAGCGTGTTGTCCTGCCAGATCTCGCCGGTGGGGCAGTCGTGCAGGATGAGATTCATGCGGGCCAGCGCCTTGGTGGCATTGTCCATCTCCTGGCCGTAGAGCGCGAGGTCGAGGCCAGTGGCGCCCTTGGCCTCGTCGTGCGCCTTGAGGAGGAGCGAGCCCGAGCCGCAGGTGGGATCGTGGATGGTCTGGCTCGCGCTCTTGGCGCTGCCAACGCCGATGACCTTGGCCATGATCCGCGAGACCTCGGCCGGCGTGTAGAACTGGCCCTTGCTCTTGCCACTCTCGGTGGCGAAGTGGCGCATCAGGTACTCGTAGGCGTCGCCGAGCAGGTCGTCGCCCTCGGCGCGGTTGCCCCGGAAGTCGAGGGCCGGGTTGTCGAAGATGGCGACCAGGTTCGACAGCCGGTCCACCATGTCCTTGCCCTTGCCCAGCTTGTCGGCGTCGTTCCAGTCGGCGACGTCGATCACGCCCTTGAGCTCATTCTTGTCGGCGAGCTTGGCGATGATCTTGTTCAGCTTGTCGCCGATCTCTTTGTCGCCCTTGAGCGCGACCATGTCGGCGAAGCTGCCCCCCTCGGGGACGTCGAGCAGGTAGTTCTTCTGGCTGGCGGCCTTGTCCGAGACGTACTTCACGAACAAGAGGACCAGGACGTAATCCTTGTACTGCGAGGCATCCATGCCGCCGCGCAGTTCGTCGCAGGATTTCCAGAGGGACGTGTAGAGCTCGGACTTCTTGATCGGCATGCAATGGCGGACGACCGTAGCGGGAGACCCACATCCCCTACAAGCCTTGCGGCCGAGCGTGCGCGTGTGGTCTCGGCGAAGCCCGCGCACGTCGACGCTGGCGACTCGAGCTGATTCGCCCTCGCGCGTGTGACGCGTTCTGCTTCGCAACCTCTCACCCGGGGTCTTTCGACCGCAGTTTCAGCATCGGAACTTCCGCGATCGCTGTCGCGACCGCCGTTCCAGCCTCCGATCCTCCCCACCCCGCTGACGACAGCCCCGTCGGAGCTTCGGAACCTCGCGATCACGCTGACGACAGCGCCTTCGGAGCTTCGGAACCTCCCGATCACGCTGACGACAGCGCCGTCGGAGCTTCGGAACCTCGCGATCACGCTGACGACAGCGTCGGCGGAGCTTCGGAAGCTCAACGGACGCTGACGACAGCGATCGGCGAGGTTCGGACGCTGATCGGACGCTGACGACAGCGATCGGGGGAGGTTCGGAGCCCGATCCGTGGCGTGCGTAAGGGCGTCGGGGTGCGTGCGTGTCCGGGAAAACGCCAGTGTTCCCGGCTCGTTGTGAAATTGTTCGCGAGGGGACGAAACCGGATCGGGGCTGGGCTGATGACTGCACCAGCGGCGCGAAGTGCACCGCAGGAAAGGAGGGCGCTCATGCCCACCTCAGTTGGTTCCCGGTCGATCGAAACCCTCAACGTCAGCAAGGAACACAAGGAAGCGAACATGCCGAACCTCAACGAAACCCAGAGCCAGAACAGCAAGGAGAACAAGGAGAACAACGTGCCGAACCTCAACGACAACCAGAACGACACCAGCAGCTACCAGGCCGCGCTCGAGGCGCGTCGGGAGCGCCTCGCGGCGATGCCCGAGGAGAGGATCAACCGTCGCATCCGCCTCGACGTCCCCTTCGCCACCACCGTCGCGCGCGCTGCGGTGCACACCGCGGGGGAGCTCCGTGGTGAGCTCGTCGCCCAGTTCGGCCCCTTCGCGGCGCAGATCCTGGATGGCCTCGACACCACCGCGAAGGCGGCGCGTCAGGCCTGGAACGACCACGAGCGCCAGGAGGAGGGCGTCCAGCTCGCGCCCATGCACCGCGAGATCGTCGCGATGCACGAGCGGCTGTTCGTCGACGCCGAGTCCCTCGCGATCCGCGGGCACCTCTCGCGCGCCTCCGTCGCGAGCCACCGCGACCCGCGCAGCTACCAGGGTGCGCTCGACGCCGTGATCGGCCTGGCGTCTCTCCTTCGCGAGAACTGGCGCGCCATCGCTGCGCACACGCCCATCACGCCGGACGTGCTCGACGCGGCGGAGGAGATCGCCGATCGGTTCGGCAAGGCGCTCGCCGCAGGGCCGCAGGGCAGCAGCGGTCGTACGTCGGCGCTCGAGACGCGGCTGCGCGCGCTCAGCCTGCTCGTGCGTGAGTACGAGGAGCTGCGCCGCATGGTGCTCTTCATCCGTCACTTCGAGGGCGACGCGCAGCGCTTCGTCCCGTCGCTCTACTCGGGCCGTCGCAGTCGCAAGGGCAAGGAGAGCGAGGACGAGGACCTCGGTGGCGACGACGACGCGTTCGTCACGCCCGGTGGACCCGTGCCGGTCAATGGTGGTCCGGCATTTCCCATCAACGGGGGTCCCGCGTTTCCGAACACGTGAGTCTGGTCGACGAAGTTGACGTGACCATCGAACGCCAAAATTCGGCGCTCACGCTGATGCTCCAGGTCGTTGCTCGACTCAGACCCATCGTCCGCGTCATCGAGGGCCACGACCGAGACCTGACCCGCCAGATTCGACGCGCTGCCAGCAGCGTCGCGTTGAATCTGGCGGAGGCGGAGGGAAGCGACCGCGGCAATCGGCGCGCCAGACTCCACACGGCTCTCGGCAGCGCGCGAGAAGTGCGCGCAGGCATTCAGGTCGCGGCGGCGTGGGGCTACCTCACGGAGGCCGACGCGACCGACATCGACGCAGCGCTCGATCGGGTCGCGGCCATGACTTGGCGGCGAATGCGCGCCTGAACCAAGAGCCGGAAGCGGAACCGGAACCGGATCCCGGAACCGAATCCCGGAACCGGATCCGGATCCGGATCCCGGAACCGGAACCGGAACCGGATCCCGGAACCGGAACCGGATCCCGGAACCGGAACCGGATCCGGAACCGGAACCGGATCCCGGAACCGGAACCGGATCCCGGAACCGGATCCCGGAACCGGATCCCGGAACCGGATCCCGGAACCGGAACCGGAACCCGGAACCGGATCCCGGAACCGGAACCGGATCCCGGAACCGGAACCGGAACCGGATCCCGGAACCGGAACCGGAACCAGATCCCGCATTCCCACCCCGCCCCCCCGACTGCCCCTCTCCCCACACCAAGAGACACACCATGACTCCCACATTGAACCTCGGTGCTCGCTACACCCTCGACTCCCGCACGAACCTGGGTGCCTATGGCATTCCCGCGCACGATCTCCTCACCCACGGCGTGATCGTCGGCATGACCGGCAGTGGCAAGACTGGCCTCCTCACCGTGCTCGTCGAAGAGGTGTTGTCGGCGCAGGTGCCCTGTCTCCTCATCGACGTCAAAGGCGACCTCGCCAATCTGGCGCTCGCCCTGCCCTCCTTCGATCCCTCCGCGATGGCGCCGTGGGTCGAGGCCGATGCGGGCGACGACGATGGCATCGCCGATCCGCCCGTGGTGGCGAGCGCCGTCGAGACGCGGCGCAAGGGGCTCGCGTCGTGGAACATCGATGAAGCCAAGCTCGCGGCGTACGCGAAGGGCATGCACGTGCGCGTGATCACGCCGGGCTCGGAGGCGGGTGAGCCGCTGCACCTGCTCTCGGCGCTCGAACAACGGAGCACGCGCTGGGACGGGGCTCCCGCTGCCGCACGCGCGGCGCTGTCGGCCGCTGTGTCGCTCGTGCTTCGTCTCACCGGACGCGACGCGGATCCGGGGCGCAGTCGGGAGCATGCGCTCTTGTCGGTGCTCGCGGAGCGGCGCTTGTCGAAGGGAGGCACTTCGACGCTCGGTGAGCTGATGGCCGATCTGAACGAGCCACCGATCGTGCAGATCGGTGACCTCGAGCTCGACGCGTTCGTGTCGCCGAAGCTGCGCGCGGAGCTCGCGGCGGACCTCAACACGCTGGTCGCGTCACCGTCGTTCGCGTCGTGGCGTCGGGGTCAGTCGATCGACGTCGGAGCCTGGATGCAGAAGGTGGATGGCAGAACGCCCGCGACGATCGTGAGCGTCGCGCACCTCGACGACGCCGAGAAACAGCTCGTGCTCGGCGTGGTCCTCGAAGAGGTGCTGAGCTGGGTGCGGAGCCAGCCGGGGAGCTCGCGCCTCAAGGCGCTCGTCGCGTTCGACGAGGTGTACGGCTTCGTGCCGCCGCACCCCGCGAATCCACCGACGAAGCGGCCGATCGTGGCGCTGATGAAGCAAGCGCGCGCGTTCGGCGTTGGCTGCGTGATCGCGACGCAGAACCCGATGGACCTCGACTACCGCGCGCTCAGCAACGCTGGCACGTGGATGCTCGGACGCCTGCAGACGGACGCGGACCGCGCACGCGTCGTCGAGGGCCTGGGCGAGGACAAGAAGAAGAGCGTGCTCGCGGGCGTGCTCAAGAAGCTCGGCCCGAGGTGGTTCGTCGTACGCGAAGCGAAGGGCAACCAGCTCACGCTGCTCAACCCACGCTGGGCGATGAGCTACCTCCGCGGCCCGATGACCGGCCGCGAGCTCGCGCGGCTGCGGGAAGCGACGCCGTGACCCGTGGCAACCCGCCCCGGCTGGTGAGTGCGGCGAAACGGCGACGATGACCGGCGGGGGCGGGGGATACGTCACGCGGAGGATCCAACCTTCCGACGTGAACGACTTCTCGTGCGACCTCGTCGTCCTGGCCGACGAGGGCTGGCCACGCAGAATGTTCATCTCGGTCGCCACCATGAGCCTGGCGCTAGGTTCGTGCTGATCACGAAGGCTCGAACACCACGACCCGTGCCTCGACTGCTTCGAGCGCCGCGACGATCAGCGGCCGCACGTCGTCCCAGTCGAGCCCGCCGAGCCCACACCCGAGCGCGGGGATCGCGATCGATCGGATCTCACGTTCACGCATCTCCCTCACGAGATCGACGAGCCCGTCACGCACGTACTCGATCCGGGAAGGCGCGCGCCAGTCGTCCTTGGTCGGAAAGTGAATGACGTAGCGGGGCTTGCTCTCACGCTCGACCACGTGCATCCGACCGACGACGACCTCGCCGCGCTCACAGGCCTTCGCGTAGGCACGAAACGCGTCGGGGAACTTCTTCTTGAAGGCGAGCGCGAGCCCCTTGCCCATCACGCCACGCGTGTTGACGGGGTTGACGATCGCCTCCACGTCGACGGCGAACAAGTCACCACGCGTGATCTCGATCGCAGTCGGTGCGCTGCTCATGCAGGCATCACCGCGCTCGTGAACGAAGAGACGTTGCCTTCGTCGTCGAGGAACGCGAGCTCCACGCGCTCTCCCCGTGCGGGGGGCGCGGCGTCCACCGGTGATGATCCGCAGCCGCCCTGCATGTAGACGGACACGCGGGTGGTGCCGGCCGCGAGCGACGCCGCGGCGCCGAAGCGTGACCACCGCATGATCACGTGACGGACCGAAGGAGGCGCCGCCGCGAACCTCGCTTCGACGTCCTCGGCTTCGCCCCAACGAATCGGATGGCGGGAGCGCGCCAGGGAGAGCCCACTCGGCGGCGCGCTGATCCGCGCGGGAGGCGGGCCGCTCGCGAGCGTCACGTCGAACGTCGCGCCCGTGGGGCCTCGTCCGCGGGGTGGTGTCGCGATGCGCATCACGCCGCTCGCTGTTCCTGGAACGCGAAGACGCGCGACGCCGGGGACGACCCACACGATCGGCAGGCGTGAGCTCGCGCCGCTGATCGTCACCTCGAGATCCGTCGGCACCGGCAGGCCTCGCGGCTGTCCGAGCCACACGAACGCATCGCCGCCGGGGTGCACGTTCGTCGTCAGCCAGCCCGCGCGCTCCTCGTTGGGCGCGCAGTCGGCGACGACGATCGAGGTGGATGCGGCGCTCAGGGCGATCGAAGTGAGCGCGAGGAAGTGACGTCGGTGCATCGTCGGCATGTCGTGATCCTACGCGCGTTCGACCGTCGAGCGACGCGGTGACACCGTGCGACGCATGAACGACAAGCTCGATCTGAGGCACGCGTTCGCCTCGTTCACCGAGCACTGGCGGCCCAAGGTCGTCGCCGAGCTCAACGGACAAGACGTGCGCGTCGTGAAGATCCAGGGCGTGTTCCCTTGGCATCAGCACGATCACGCCGAGGAGATGTTCCTCGTCTGGCGTGGGCGCATGCGGATCGAGATGCGGGATCGGATCGTGACGCTCGAGGCGGGTCAGCTCTTCGTGGTGCCGCGCGGCGTCGAGCACCGCACGGCCGCGGACGACGAAGCCGAGATCGTGATCTTCGAGCCATCCGACGTGGTGAACACCGGCGACGTGCGGGACGACGTGTTCACGGCTCGACGAACGAAGATCTGATCACGGCATCGTCGCGCGCGTCGAGCCCGAGAGGTTGCCCTCGTCGTCGACGAACGAGACCTCGACGCGATCACCCGCTGCCGGTGCGTCGGCATCGACGGGACGCGTGCCGCAGCGACCGTCCTGGAAGACCACGGCCTGCGTCGCGCCCGCGGCGATCGTCGCGAACGAGCCCTCGCGTCCCCAGCGCGCGAGCACGTGACGGATGCTCGAGGGCGCCGCGTCGAAGTGAACCCGGAGGGTCTCGCCCTGCGACCAGCGCGTGGGCACGAACGCGCGCTCCATACGCACCGACGTGGGCGCGGGCGCGACGCGAGCCGCCGCCGCCCCCTGCGTGATCGTCACGTCGAACGACTCGCTCGCGCCCCCGTGGCTGCGCGCGGGCGCGGTGAGGCGCACCGTGCCGCGTGCGTCGGCGGGCATGGTCACGCGGGCGAGACCCGGCACGATCCACGTGATGTTGAGGCGAGCGCCCTGACCGACGCCGCTCAGCTGCAGCTCTGCAGGCATCGGCAGACCACGCGGCTGGCCGAGCCACACGTACAGCGGACCGCCTGCGCGCACCGTCGTGACGAGCCACTGCGCGCGCTCTTCGGTGGGCGCGGCGCACTCCGCGAGCACGGGCGCGCCAGGAGCGAGCGCGACGACGGAGACGGAGGCGAGCGCGAGGAGCTGTCGACGACGCATGGGCCGAAGCTTAGCGCAGCGGCGTTTCGCCCCGGGTGAGACGTGAGCGTCGACCCTGAAGCGTGTCTTCGGAGGCTCGCCCGTGATGATCGGCACGGCCCGCATCGTGCTGAGGTTCGCGCACGGCGCCCGGATGCCGACGCAAAGGAGCGTGGCGATCCCATGCAGCAGACCATCGAGGCCCCGAGAGCGGGTCCGCGCTTCCACACGTTCGTCTTCGTCGGCACGCTGCTCGGCGTCGGGCTCGCGATGCTCGCGGCGAGGTGGCTCGGATGGGAGGCGTTCGCGGTCGTGCTCTGCTTCGTCGCGGTCGTCGTGCCGGTGGTGGTGGTGCGGCTCAACCGTCGACGCTTCGAGGACCAGGTCGCAGACGAGATGCGCGCGCTGCTCGCGCTGCCGCACACCGCGCCTGCGTCGTCCACCGACGTCGCGCTCCCAGCCCCCGTCGCACGCTACCGAGAGCTCGCCGTGAGAGGCCGCGTCCCCGTGCGCACGCTGCGCCTCAGCCACGGAGGGACCTTTCGCATGAGCGTGCGGGACAAGGCTCGCCCGATCCGCGGCGCGCAGCTCTTCACCGTCGATCCGCCGGGCTTCGTGTGGACGGGCCGCGTGCGCCTGGGGCCTGGGCTCTGGGTGGACGTGCGCGACATGAGCGTCTCGGGGCAGGGCAGCATGCTCGTGCTGCTCGATGACACGATCCCCATCGCCGACGCGCGCGGGCCCGAGCTCGATCAGGGCTCTGCGCTGCGGCTGCTCGCCGAGATGCCGTGGTACCCGACAGCGCTCTTCGACACGCGAACGGTGCGCTGGACGGCGATCGACGCGACGCACGCGCGCGCGACGCTCGACCACGGCAATGGCGAGGTGTCGGGGGTCTTCGAGTTCGGCGCCGACGGTCTGCCCCTACGCATGACGGCGCAGCGCTACTCCGACGGCGGCATCCTGCGCCCGTGGAGTGGTGTCTATCGCGACTGGCGGACCGTCTCGGGGATGCGTGTGCCGTTCGAGGCCGAGGTGAGCTGGCAGCTCGAGACAGGTCCGTTCGTCTACGCGCACTGGCGCGTCGAGTCGATGGAGCACGACGAGACGCGCGAGGACACGCGCGCTCCACCGCGCGAGGCGTGAGCCGTGCTCGACGTCAGCGCGACCAGAGCTCGACGCCGCCCACGATCGCCGCGTCGTCGCGTCCGCGACGCACACCAGGCGGCAGCTCCTCGAGGCGCTTGGTCTGTCCACCACCGAGCACCACCTCGTCGACCTGCATCGCATCGCGCAAGAGCGCGACCACGGCGAACACGTGCTCGGTCCACTTCTTCTTGCCCAGGCGCTCGAGGCCGCGCTCGCCCACGAAGTCCTCGTAGCTCTTGTCCTTGCGGTACGGCAGGTGCGCGAGCTCGAGCGGCTGCACGAACGTGTCGCCGACGAGCGTGGTGCCGAGGCCGGTGCCGAGCCCCATGAACAGCATGCGGCCGCGCGACGTCGCGTCGTAGTTGCCGAGCGCCTGCAGCGCAGCGTCGTTGACGATGCGCACCGGCACACCGAAGGCCTTCTCGTAGTCGAGCGCGACCCAGCCCGTCGAGAGGTTCACCGGCTCGCGTGCGGGCTTGCCGTCCTTCACCGGCCCAGGAAACCCGAGGCTCACGCGATCGAAGGCCCAGCCCTTGGTCGCGGCCTTCACGCCCGCGACCATCTGCGCGGCCGTCATGTCCTTGCCCGACGGAACCCTCACCGGCTCGGTGTGATGACCGAGCGCGACCTTCACGTTGTTGCCGCCCACGTCGATCACGAGGATCGACGACGTGGCTGCGGTCTTCGACTTCTTGCTTGCCATGACTTCCTCTCACGACGAGACACTTGCGAGCTCGGATCACAATGCTGGAAGGAATCGTCTCGTCGGGGCGCCTTGCGGCGGGGGCTGCGAAGCAGACCCCTGGAGCAGCGAGGATGGAGGAGCGCAGCGACGAAGGACGAGCAGGGGGGAATAGGGGGGAGTTGCCGACTCCCACCGACGCGCGCGAAGCGCGCAACGAGCAGAGCGCGCACTCAAGCAGGCGTGTTCCATCCACCCACCGCCCGCGTGAGCTCGTCGGCCTCCTTGGGCCCCCACGTGCCGGGCTCGTACTCGTAGAGCGCGCTCGGCCCGTGCAGGATCGGATCGACGATCGCCCACGCGGCCTCGACGATGTCGGTGCGCGCGAAGAGGGTCGCATCGCCCGCCATCGCGTCGCCGAGCAAGCGCTCGTAGTCGCCGAGCCGCACGCCCTCGCCCGGCACCGGCTTTCCTTCGTCGACGATCGACAGCTCCACCGGACGACCGGTCATGCCTTCACCGGGCCGCTTCGCGCGCGCGCCGAGCGCGATGTGCACCTGTGGGCTCAAGCGGAAGCGGAGGTAGTTGCCCATCGATGGCGCGGCCTCGTTGAACACCACCTGCGGCGGGTTCTTGAGCTCGACCATCACCTCCGTCGTCGTCGTCGCGAGGCACTTGCCCGCGCGCACGTAGAAGGGCACGCCCTCCCAGCGCCACGAGTCCACGTAGAGGCGCAGCGCCGCGTACGTGCCCATGTACGAGTCCTTCGCCACACCGGGCTCGTCGCGGTAGCCGCGGAACTGACCGCGCACCATGTGGTCGGGGCTGAGCGGCCGCACCGTGCGCAGCACCTTCGCCTGCTCGTCGCGGATCGCCTCCGGGATCATCGAGCTCGGCGCCTCCATCGCGAGGTAGCTCACGACCTGGAGCAAGTGGTTCTGGATGACGTCGCGGATGACGCCTGTCTCTTCGTAGAACTTGCCGCGCCCCGTCACGCCGAACTTCTCGGCCATGGTGATCTGCACGTTCTCGACGTACTGCCGGTTCATGATCGGCTCGAGGAACGCGTTCGCGAAGCGGAAGTAGAGGATGTTCTGCACTGCCTCTTTGCCGAGGTAGTGATCGATGCGGAACACCGAGTGCTCGGGGAACACGGTGTGGATGATCCGATCGAGCTCGCGCGCCGACTGGAGATCACGCCCGAACGGCTTCTCCACCACGACGCGCGCGTTCTCCGCCGCACCCGAGGCGCCGAGCTGCTCGATCACGGGACCGAACATGCTGGGAGGGATCGCGAGGTAGTGCGTGGGCCGCTTGCAGTCGCCGAGCTCCTTCTTGAGGTGCTGGAACGTGACGGGATCGTTGTAGTCGCCGTCGACGTAGCGCATCTGCCGCACGAGCTGGGCGAACGCGCTGGGATCGAGCCCGCCGTACTCGGTGCAGCTCGCGCGCGCTCGCTCGACGAGCTCGGTGAGGCCGTGCCCCGATCGCGCGACGCCCACCACGGGAAAGTCGAGCTTGCCCCGCTTGGCCATCGCGTGGAGGGCAGGAAAGATCTTCTTGTACGCGAGGTCACCGGTCGCGCCGAAGAACACGAGCGCGTCCGACCTCTCCCGCTTCGCGGGTTGGATCAGCGTGGTCATGCTCCCCTCACTTCTTCTCCACGTGGCCGCCGAAGCCGAAGCGCTGGGCGGACAGCACCTTGTTCTGGAACACGTCGAGATCACGCGAAGCGAAGCGCGCGAAGAGCGAGGCGGTCAGCACGTTCGCGGGCACGCCGAGATCGACGGCGGCATCGACGGTCCAGCGACCTTCACCCGAGTCCGAGACCTTGCCCGAGAACTTCTCGAGCTTGGGATCCTCGGCGAGCGCCTGCGCGGTGAGATCGAGCAGCCACGACGTGACGACGCTTCCACGACGCCACAGCTCGGTGATCGCCGCAAGGTCGAAGTCGTACGCGTAGTGCTCGGGGTTCCGCATGGGCGCGGTCTCCGCGTTCTTCTCGTGCGAGCGCGTCCCGAGGTTCGCGTTCGCGAGGATGTTCAGCCCCTCGCCGAACGCAGCCATCATCCCGTACTCGATCCCGTTGTGGATCATCTTGACGAAGTGCCCCGCGCCCGGCCCGCCGCAGTGGAGGTAGCCCTCCTCCGCAGTGCCAGAGACCTTCTCGTGCCCGGGCGTGCGCGGAATGTCGCCGCGTCCGGGCGCGAGCGTCTTGAAGATGGGATCGAGGCGCTGAACGACGTCCTTGTCGCCGCCGATCATCAGGCAGTAGCCGCGCTCGAGGCCCCAGACGCCACCGCTCGTGCCCATGTCGATGCAGTGGATGCCCTTCTCCTTGAACCGCGCCGCGCGCGCGATGTCGTCGTGGTAGTGCGAGTTGCCGCCGTCGATCAGCACGTCGCCGGGCTCGAGGTGCTGCGCCACGTCGTTCGCGATCTTGTCGGTGATGGCCGCGGGCAACATCAGACAGATCGCGCGCGGCGCCTTCATCTTCTTCACGAGGTCCTCGATGGAGCTCGCGCCGATCGCGCCTTCCTTCACCAGACCTTCGACGGCCGCGGGGCTCACGTCGGAGACGACGCACTCGTGGCCGCCGCGCATCCAGCGGCGAACCATGTTCGCGCCCATTCGTCCCAGACCGATCATTCCGAGCTGCATGGAGACCCCTTCGTCCACCGACGACACGCCGATGAGAGACGAGCAGCCTAACGAAGCGAGAGCGCGATCGGAAGGGCGATGAGCCCGCTCCCACGTGAGCAGCCGTCCATCAGCACAGCCTGTGTTACAACGCGTCGATGAAGCGCGTCCCGAGCAAGCGAGCCGGTAGCACCCGCACGATGTCGATCTCCGTCGATGCGACCACGGAGGAGGTGCTGCGCACGTTCGCGAAGCGGCACTTCGGCGGCAACGTGTCGGCGCTCGTGACCGCCATGGCCAAGGAGCTGCGTCGGAAGGAGGCGCTGGCGTGGCTCCTGGCCAGCTCGGGCGTGCCCCGCCTCGATGCCGAGCAGACGCAGGCGCTGCTCGCAGAGATCGACGGCCGAAGTGACGGCTCGAAGAAGGTCGCGTGACTGCGCCCAAGACCACGCGTGCAGGAAGAGGCGTCACCCTCGACGCGGGCGCGCTGATCGGCATGGAGCGAAGGAAGGCACGCGCCATCCACTTCCTCGATCTGGCGGAGCAGGGCCTCGTGACGCTCGTCGCCCCGGCACCCGTCCTGACGGAGTGGTGGCGTGGTCCGACGGAGGTTCGACGCCGCATCCTCCAGGTCGTCGACGTGGGCTCGATGACACCAGCGATGCACCTCGCCGCCGGTGAGGCGATCGCCGCCGTACGTGGGGCGACGGCCATCGATGCGATGGTCATGGCCTTCGCGGCTACGCGTGGCGAGCCCGTGTTGACGAGCGATGTCGACGACCTCGAGCGCTTGCGCCAGGCCTTCCCCGACGTGCGTGTGCTGGGGTTGTCGTCGTGAGGGGGGTTGTCGTCGTGAGGGGGGTTGTCGTCGTGAGGGGGGTGGCGTCGTGACGAGCGTCATCGTCAGCCACGACGCTGCGAACGCGCTGGTCGCGCACGTGCTGCGGTCGATGCGCGCGACGCTCGCGCGTCACGAGACGTTCTCGATCGCGCTGCCTGGTGGCTCGGTCGCGACGTCGTGCTTTCCGCTGCTCGCGAAGGCCGAGCTCGACTGGCCGCGCGTGCACCTCCTCTGGGGCGACGAGCGCGCGGTGCCGCCCGATCACGCGGACTCGAACTACGGCGTCGCGAAGCGGCTCTTGATCGACGCGTGCCCGATCCCGATCGCGAACGTGCACCGCATGCCAGCGGACGAACCGGACCTCGATGGCGCGGCGCGTGACCACGAAGAGGTCGTGCGCGCGATCCGTCTCGATCTCGCGCTCCTCGGCGTCGGTCCCGATGGTCACGTGTGCTCGCTCTTTCCCGGCCACGCGCTCTTGAACGAGCACGAGCGCTGGGTGCGCGCGATCGAAGACTCGCCCAAGCCACCGCCCTCGCGGCTCACGCTCACGCTCCCTGCGCTCGCGAACGCGAGAGAGATCGTCGTGGTCGCGACCGGCGCGTCCAAGGCCGCCGTGGTGCGCGAGGCGCTCGAAGACGAGACGAGCCTCCTCCCGCTCGCGCTCGCGATCCGCTGCGCGAAGACGGCCACGGTCATCCTCGACGAAGGCGCCGCCTCCTCGCTCACCGCGCGCTGATTGGCCGTGTACGATCGCGCGATGGCACGCGCGCTTCCCTTGGCATCGCTCGTCTTCGGCTCGCTCGTGGTGGTCGCGTGCGAGCAGACACCCACGACGAGCGATGCCGCGATCGAGGCCGACGCGGACACGGACGCGCTCCTGCGCGACGTCGGCAACGACGCCGACGAGCTCCCGCCACGCACCCGCGAAGAGCTGCCGGCCGCGGGCCCGCTCGTCGCAGGCATCGCCGAAGCGGGCATGCCGGTTCCGCTCGGCATCGGCACGATGGGCTTCGGCGCGATCGGCGTGGATCCGAATCCCTCGCCGTTCGCAGAGATGTATCCGGGGACCACGCGCGCTCACGGCACGCTCGACGTCCGCGCCGTCGTGCTCTCACGCGGCGATGCGTACGAGGTGGTGCTCGTGCGGCTCGACACGGTGGGCGTGTTCCAGCAGCTGCGCGAGGCGGTGCTCGACGAGCTCGAGACGCGCCTCGGCCGAAGGCTCGACGACGCGCTCGTGCTCGCGGGCAACCACACACACTCGGGCCCCGGGCGACTGCTGCTGGCGAGCGGCGCGCTCGAGCTCCTCGCGGACTCGTTCTTCCCCGAGTTCTACGACCGCGTGATCGACACCATCGCCGACGTCGTCGAGGCGGCGTTCGCCGACGCGAGGTCTGCGGAGATCGGCCACGTCGTCGCACGAAGCCGTGACGCGCACTCCGACCGCCGCTGCGAGAACGACCCGCTGCCCCAGCTGCAGGAATCGCCCGACATGCCCATCGTCGCGATCCGTCGCGAGGGGCGGCTCGATGCGATCGTCGCGAGCTACGGCTACCACGGCACGATCCTCGGCATCGAGGAGCACACGCTCTCGGGCGACATGGGCGCCGTCGTCGAGCAGCGCGTCGCCGAGCGCTTCGATCACCCGGTGAGCGTGCTGTTCTTCAACTCGTGGGGTGCCGACATGGCGCCCGGTGATCCCACGATCGATCCGGGCGCGACCGGCGCCGCGCAGCCCGATGGCTACGACCGCATGGACGCGCTCGGACGGGTGGTGGCCGACGTGATCGAGCCCGCAGTCGCGTCGATGACGTACGCGAGCGACGTCGCCATTCGCGCGCGCACCTTCCGCGTGCGCCTCGACCGCGACGCCATCGGCTATGCGCCCGACGTGTTCCGCTACCCGCACGGAGGCGTCTACTGCAGTGGCGACGGCGACTGCGAGCACGTCGCGCGCATCGAGGGCCTCGACCGTCGCTGCCTCGCCATCAGCGCGAGAGACAACCTCCCCAAGCAGACGCTCTTCACGGCAGGAGAGATCGGCGCGCTCCGTTTCGTCACTGCCCCCGGCGAGTGGACGACAGCGCTCGGCGCGCGCGTGCTCGATCGCGTGCGGGAGCGGAGCGGCGGCGATGCGATGTTGATCGGCTACGCGAACGACTACACCGGCTACAGCACCGGCGAGGACGATTGGTGGCAGGGCGGCTACGAAGCCTCGGGCGCGCTGTGGGGCCCCGGACAGGGCGACTACCTCGCCGCACGTGCCATCGAGTCCTACGAGTCGTTCCACGAGCTGTGGAACCAGCCGCCCTGGCGCGAGCCCGCGCCCGTGCCTCCGTTCAGCGGATACACGTACACGCCGTACGTGACAGAGCGGGCGCTGGCGGTCGGCGAGATCACGATCGACGCCCCCGCGAACGTCCTCCGCACGGACGTCGTGCAGGTGGAGGTGAATGGCAGTGATCCGTGGCTGGGCCTGCCGACTGCCACCCTCCAGCGCGACGACGGAACTGGCACGTTCGAGCCCGTGCTGCGGGGGAATGGGCGTCCCCTCGACAGCCGAGGCGTCGACTTCTGGATCGACCTCGCGACCACGCCCACGTACGCCGAGACGGAACGCGCGGACGCCCGCACGTTCGCCTATCGAATCCACTTCCCCGTCAGCCGACGCGGATCCGAGGGCGCCCCACTCCCCGCGGGTGACTATCGACTTCGCATCTCCGTTCCGACGGAGCTCGGCACCACGGAAGTGACCTCGGGCACGTTCACGATCCCCTGATCACGGCCGCGAGCGAGCTGCGTCGTTCACTTGCCGTCGGCGCCGAGGCCCGCGATGAGACACGCCACGAGGCCCGTCCACCCGGTCTGGTGCATCGCGCCCACGCCGCGGCCCGAGTCGCCGTGGAAGTACTCGTGGAAGAGCAGGTGATCCTTGAAGTGCGGGTCCTTCGCGAAGCGCGCGTACTGGCGCGCAAAGGGCCGCACGCCCGTCTCGTCGGGGAGAAAGATCGACACGAGGCGTCGCGAGACCTCGTCCGCCGCCTCCGCGATCGACACGAACGTGCCCGAGCCCGTCGGACACTCGATCTTGAACGCATCACCGTAGTAGCGATGGAACTCGCGCATCGCGTCGAGCAGCAGAAAGTTCACGGGCATCCAGATGGGGCCGCGCCAGTTCGAGTTGCCCCCGAACAATCCGCTCGACGACTCCCCGGGCTCGTAGCCGACCTCGAGCGTCTGCCCCCCGATGCGCAGGCGGTAGGGATGCGCCTCGTGGTGCTTGCTGAGGGCGCGGATGCCATACGGCGAGAAGAACTCCTTCTCGTCGAGCATGCGGTGGAGCAGCCGCTTCATGCGGCTGCCGCGCAAGAGCGAGAGCAACCTCATCTCGCCACGCCCCGGCTCGTTCCAGCGCGAGACGAGCGCAGCGAGGTCCTTCCGGTGATCGAGGAACCACTCGAGGCGCTTCTTGAACTCGGGCGCTCGCTCGAGCTCCTCCGGCTCGAGCACCTCGACGGCGAAGAGCGGGAGAAGGCCCACCATCGAGCGCACGCGCAGCGGAATGGCACGCTCGCCGGGCAGGTGCAGTGAGTCGTAGAAGAATCCGTCCTCTTCGTCCCAGAGCCCGTGCTCGGTGCCGCCGAGCTTCGTCATGGCCTCGGCGATGTGGAGGAAGTGCTCGAAGAACTTCGTCGCGATGTCCTGATAGATGGGGTTCTCGTGGGAGAGCTCGAGCGCGATGCGCATGAGCTGCAGTGAGTACGCGGCGACCCATGCGGTGCCGTCCGACTGATCGAGAAAACCACCGGTCGGCAGGGGCTTGCTGCGGTCGAAGACACCGATGTTGTCGAGGCCGAGAAAGCCTCCTTGGAAGATGTTGCGGCCGTCCGCGTCTTTGCGGTTCACCCACCAGGTGAAGTTCAAGAGCAGCTTGTGGAACACGCGCTCGAGGAACGCGCGGTCCCCGGTACCCTTCTTCCTCTGCTCGAGCTTGTAGAGCTTCCACGTGGCCCACGCGTGCACGGGTGGGTTCACGTCCGAGAAGTTCCACTCATAGGCAGGCAGCTGGCCGTTCGGGTGCATGTACCACTCGCGCGTGAGCGTCACGAGCTGGTCTTTGGCGAGCTCGAGATCGACCATGCCGAGCGGCAGCGCGTGGAACGCGAGGTCCCACGCCGCGTACCAGGGGTACTCCCACTTGTCGGGCATGGAGATCACCTCGCGGTTGTGGAGGTGATCCCAGTCGGCGTTGCGCGTGTGCTTGCGCTCGTCGGGCGGTGGCGGCTGAGCGGGATCACCCGCCAACCATCCCCGCACGTCGTAGCGGTAGGTCTGTTGAGACCAGATCATCCCCGCGAGCGCCTGACGCATCACGCGCCTCTGCTCGGGATCGCTGACGTCCTCGGCGAGCTCGTCGTGGAACGCGTCGGCCTCGGCGCGACGAGCCTGGAGCACCTCGTCGATGGACGAGCTCGGGTCTTCGCCCTCGGCGCGAAAGCGGTAGTCGAACGTCACGACCCCACGGGCCGGCACGACCGCCTTCTCCCAGAAGCACGACTTGGTGCCGTTCTGGAGAGCGCTGACGGCGTCTTCACGACCATGCACCACCCGGTCGTGGAATCCGTCCTTCCAGAGGTGCGAGGTCTTGGCGTCCCACAGGCGCTCGGCGTTGCTGTCGTTCTCCGTGAAGAGGGGTACGGCGTTCTCGCTCGCAGCGGAGAACCGAAAACGACCCAGCACCTCGTGCTCGAGCGCCACCTCCCGCGCCTCGAGTCGCAGGTGAGGCTTGGCGATGGTGGGATAGCCCCAGCTCCACACGTTGCGGAACCACAGGTGAGGGAGCACGTGAATCGGCGCGTCGTCGGGGCCGCGGTTCTCGACGGTCACCCGGAGGACGAGATCGTCGGGGCCGCCTTTGGCCCACTCGACGAAGACATCGAAATAACGATCGTCGTCGAAGACCCCCGTATCTTCGATCTCGAACTCGGGATCCTCGCGCGTGCGCCGCTCCCGCACCAGGCGCTCGTACGGATAGGCACGCTGAGGATACTTGTAGAGGTACTTCAGGTACGAGTGCGTCGGTGTCGCATCGAGGTAGTAGTAGAGCTCTTTGACGTCCTCGCCGTGATTGCCCTCTTCGTTCGCCAGCCCGAACAATCGCTCCTTGAGGATCGAGTCCTCCTCGTTCCAGAGCGCGACGGAGAGACACACACGCTGCGACTCGTCGCTCACGCCCGCGATGCCGTCCTCTCCCCAGCGGTAGGCACGCGAGCGCGCGTGGTCATGGGGGAAGTAGTCCCACGCGTTGCCGTTCGCGCTGTAGTCCTCGCGCACCGTCCCCCACTGCCGCTCGCTGAGGTAAGGCCCCCACTTCCGGTACTGATCGCGCTGGTTCTCGAGCCGCTCACGCTCCGCCGTCATGCGCGAGAGCGTCTCACGACTCGCCCAGACGGGTCAGGGCTCGAAGATCGCAGCCACCGACACGCTCACGTCCGGGAACGCGCGCGGCGCGATCGACTGCGCGAGGCCGAACGTCTCGACGTGACGGTAGAGGCCGTCCTCGGGATCGGTGCGCACCTCGATCGTCTGCCGCGCGACGTCCACGAGCCACAGCTCGGGGACGCCCATCTCCGCGTAGAGCGGAGCCTTCGTCTCTCGGTCGTAGCCGCGCGACGTGTGCGACACCTCGATCACGAGGTGCGCCGTGCTCGGATGCTTCGCTCGGTAGTCGCCCTGGGCGACCACCGCGAGATCGGGCTCGGGCACGGAGTCGGGTGGACCGACGAGCGGCATCTGACAGCGAACCTTGGCGCGACCGAGCAGTGCAGGGACGAGGAACGACGTGAGCTTCTCGATCGGGCTCGAATGAAGCGGACCTTGCGGCGGCATGCGGACGATGACTCCTCGGATGAGCTCCACCCGCTCGTTCTCGAAGAAGCCGAGCTCGGTCATGCGCTCGTACTCCTCGCGCGAGGTGCGTCTCGGCGTGGCGTACGGGAGAACCCAGGCGCTTTCAGCCTCGGACTGCATAGGTCGAGCGTACGGGAGTCGGCCGAGAGCGTCGAGACGCGCGGTCAGCGCGCGAGCTTGGTCAGGCGCTGCGCTTCGTTCCCCGAGATCGTGTCGAGACCGCCCACGGTGCCTGCGCCCGCGTTGCTCGAGTAAGGCACCTTGCTGGTGCGGAGCCACACGGTTCCGTCCTGGCGATCCTGCCGCTCGACGATGTCGAAGCGTGGAGTGCCGCTCGACATCACGTCGCGATCGTCGCGCGCGTAGAGCGCGGCCTGACGGTTCCACGCGACGCGGGGATCGGCGTCGGTCTCTCCCACGAGCCAGCGCGCTTCGAGGCCCGAGGCGAGCGCGACGCGCGGACAGAAGCCCAAGAAGCGCGAAGTCTCGTCCTTCCACCAGAACATCGCCGTGCCGTGACGTGCGTGCACAGCGTCGAACGCGGCGAGCAGGCGCGCACACGCGACCTCCTGTCTCGCTGCGACGCGCGCGGCCTCGCGCAGATCCTCGAGCGCGGGCTGCACCGGCCAGCTGCGCTCGAGCAGCAGCGTGAACGCCTCGATCACCGAAGGCATGCGCGCGCCCGTCTCCTCCACGAAGCGCCTGAGGAGATGATCGTCGTTCGCCATCGCTCGTCCCCGCCCCTCTCTCAGCCGCGCGCGCGGCGTGACTCGATCGACCAGTAGACAGCCTCCGCAGTCGCAGGCGACGCGAGGTCGACGACGCCTCCCGGTGCGCCGAAGCTCGCGACTGCGTCCTTGAGCGCCTCACGCACCGCGAACGCGAGCATGAACGGCGGCTCGCCCACGGCCTTGCTGCCGTGCACGACGCCATCGGCGCGCGCCTCGCGCAAGAGCGTCGTGTTGAAGATCGGTGGGCACTCGCCGAGGCTCGGCAGCTTGTACGTGGACGCGTTGCTCGTCCGGAGCATGCCGTCGCGATCCCACACGAGCTCTTCTTGCGTGAGCCAGCCCGCGCCCTGCGCAAAGGCACCTTCGATCTGCCCGATGTCGATCATCGGAGAGATCGAGTCGCCCACGTCGTGCAGCAGATCCACCCGACGCGTCGTGTACATGCCCGTGAAGCCGTCGACCTCGACCTCCGCGACCGCCGCGCCGAACGCGTAGTAGTAGAAAGGTCGCCCGCGGCCCGCGACCGGGTCGTAGTGGATGTCGGGCGTCTTGTAGAAGCCGTTGGCGCTGAGCTGGATGCGCTCGTGGTAGGCGCGATCGACGAGCTCCGCGAACGTGATCACGCGGGACGCGTCCTTACTGGACACCACGAGGCCATCTCGGAACACGAGCTCGTCCGCCGTGCAGTCCGAGCCGGGCTTCGAGAGCACGGAGGCAGCGAGCTCGGCGAGGCGCGCGCGGATCGTGTCACACGCGTTCTTCACCGCCGCGCCGTTGAGATCGGTGCCCGCGGAGGCTGCGGTCGCCGACGTGTTCGGCACCTTGTCGGTGCGCGTGGGCATGACGCGCACGGCGGAGGTCGGCACGCCGAGACCGTCCGCGGCGATCGCACGGATCTTCGTGAAGAGGCCCTGCCCCATCTCGGTGCCGCCGTGGCTCACCTGCACGGAGCCGTCCTTGTAGACGAGCACGAGAGAGCCCGCTTGGTTGTAGTACTTGGCCGTGAAGCTGATGCCGAACTTCACCGGCGTGAGCGCGAGGCCACGCTTGGTGTGGGGGCTCGTCGCGTTGAACGCGTCGATCTCGGCGCGACGCTGCTCGAACGCGCTCGACGCGCGGAGCTCGGAGAACGCGCGCTCGAGGCGCTCGGCGTGCACGACCTCCTGCTCGTAGTGCGTCGTCTGCCCCTTTCGATAGAGGTTCAGCGTGCGCACCACCTCGGGCCTCAGGCCGAGCGTTCGCGCGATGCGATCCATGACCTCTTCGATCACGTGCATGCCCTGCGGGCCGCCGAAGCCGCGGAAGGCCGTGTTCGAGATCTTGTTCGTCCTCGCGACGCGCCCGCGGACCTCGACGTTCGGGAGGTAGTACGCGTTGTCGATGTGGAAGAGCGCGCGACCCAGCACGGGCAGCGAGAGATCGAGCGAGTGGCCGCCGTCGGAGGTGAGCTGCACGTCGAGCGCGAGCAGCTTGCCCGTCTCGTCGAAGCCCGCCTTCCACGCCGCGTGGAACGGATGACGCTTTCCGCTGAGCTGCATGTCGCGCATGCGATCGAGCCGCACACGCACCCTGCGCTTGGTGAGCACTGCCGCGATCGCTGCCACACACGCGAAGGGATTGGCCTGGGTCTCTTTGCCGCCGAAGCCGCCGCCCATCCGCAGCTGCTGCACCACGACCTCGTTCTTCGCGACCCCGAGCACACGCGCGACGACGTCCTGCGTCTCGGTCGGGTGCTGCGTCGAGCAGTGGACGAAGATCGATCCTGCCTCGTCGACGTACACGAACGACGCGTGCGCCTCGAGATAGAAGTGCTCCTGACCGCCCATCTCGAAGCTGCCCTCGAGGCGATGCGGCGCACGCTCGAGGGCGTGCTCGGGCTCGCCCCGACGGATCTTCATGCCCTCGAGGTGGAAGCTCTTCGATGCGATCGCGTCGGTGATGGCGAGCACTGGCGGACGCGGCGTGTACCGCGCGATGACTGCGGCGGCGCCGAGCTTGGCGGCCTCTTCGCTCTCGCCGATCACCCACGCGACAGGCATCGCGTGGAAGAGGATCTCGGGGCGAGGATCGGCGCCTTCACCTTCGGCCGCGCGCGGAAAGAGCGGCTCGTCGAGGCGGCTCGGGCCCGTGTCGTTCGTGCCGGGAACGTCCTTCGCCGTCAGCACGCGCACCACGCCGGGGACCGAGAGCGCGGGCGTGACGTCGAGGTGATCGAGCCACGCGTGCGCGTGCGGCGCGCACACCGGCCAGCACGCGAGCGCGTTCTTGCTGCGGAGGGCGAGATCGTCGGTGTAGAGCGCCGCGCCCGTGACGTGGGCGTCCGCGGACTCGTGTGCGACCGGACGACCGACGTTCGGCACGCTCGCGAGCGCGTGCGCCGCGCGTCGCGGGTCGATCGGCGACTTGGTGTCGTGGGCGCTCATGGCGACACCCCGTGGCTCGCGCTCGGCGACGTGGTGTCGAACGCGAGCTTACGGAGCAGGCTCACGACCATCGCCTTGCGGTAGCGGGCGCTCGCGCGGTGATCGTCGATCGGCGTCACGAGCTGACTGGCGGCGATCGCGAGCGGCTCGATCTCGCTCGCCGCGAGGCGTGTGCCGAGCAGGCGTTGCTCGATCTCCGTGAGCCGCAGCGGCACCGCCGCGACACCACCGAACGCGAGGCGTGCGCGCGTCACGCGACCGTCGGGCCCGCGGTCGATCGCGAACGCGCCAGCGACGCTCGAGATGTCGTCGAGCCTGCGCTTGGACACCTTGTAGAAGCGCTGGAGCGACGCGTACGGCTTGGGGATGCGCACCGCCTCGATCAGCTCGTGCGGAGCGCGCGCGGTCTTGCGGTAGCCGAGAAAGTAGGTGGAGAGCGGCACGATGCGTCGCGTGATCGCGTTCGTGTTCGCGTCGTGCGAGGCCAGCACGAGCTCCGCGTCCAGCGCGAGCAGCGCGGGCGGTCCATCCCCGATGGGCGAAGCAGTGCCGAGGTTGCCGCCGAACGTCGCGCGCGTGCGGATGAGACGCGACGAGAACAGAGGCAGGAGCTCGCCCAGCATCGGCAGCGCACGTCCGAGCGCTGTCGGTCCGTGCGCGTGCACGTGCAGGCGCTCTTCGATCTGCGCGAGGGAGATCCCCGCGCCGATCACCAGCGCGTCGTCGCGATCCTCGAACTGGCCGAGCTCACGCACGCCCTCGAGCGAGAGGTAGCCGTCGTGTCGCTTGTGACGCTGGTTCACCTCGACCGTCACGTCGGTGCCGCCGTTCACGATCGTGCGCGAGGGCTCGCGCGCGAGGATCGCGACGGCATCGAGCAACGTGCTCGGACGCGCGAACGATCGTGTCGTCTCGCCGATCGTGATCGTGTGCTCGCTCGCTTCGAGCGGAGCCACTGGCGTCGCGAGCCGATCACGGAACGGATCGGGCGCGCCTCGGGACTTGTCGCGGATCACCGCGAGCTTCTCCGCGGCCTCGCGGATGGGCCGGTAGCCGGTGCAGCGACAGAGGTTGCCCGCGATGGACTCGGGATCGAAGGCGCCCTCTCTCGCTCGGTACATCTCGCCGAAGAGGCTCACGACGAAGCCTGGCGTGCAGTAGCCGCACTGCGATCCACCACCGTCGGCGAGGCAGCGCTGCACGGGATGGAGCGTTCCCTCGGCGCGGCTCGCGAGCCCCTCGCTCGTGAGCAGCTCGCGGCCGTGCACCGAGGGCATGAGCACGAGGCAGCTGTTCACGACCTCCCAGCGGGCCGATCCATCGGGGCCGTTCGCGCGCCACGCGATCGCGCACGCGCCGCACTCGCCCTCGGCGCAGCCCTCTTTCGTGCCTGTCTTGGCGTTCGCGCGCAGCCAGTGCAGCAGCGTCGTGTTCGGATCGACGTTCTCCGCGCGCACGGGCGCGCCGTCGAGCTCGAAGGTGATGGCGCTCATCGCGCCAGCCTATCAGCGGAGGAACGTGAGCGTGAGTCGTGCGGTGGTGGCGCGACGGGCGCTCGGGGCAGTCACCGTTCGCGCCTGACGCACGGCGCAGCTCGGCGCCTGCGCGTTGCCCGTCGTGCCGCGCGAGGCGCGCGCCGTCACTCGACCGCGCGTCGAGATCGTCAGCGTCACGGGCAGCGTTCCGGTGAAGCCGGTGGCGCAGCCCTCGAACACGAGCGCAGGGAACGCGCTCGCGATGGCCTCGGCGCTCAGGCCACCCGAGGGCGAACGCACGGCGACGGTCACGCGCGGCGTGGACACCACCGGCGGAGGCGTGGGCGCGACGGGCGCCTGCACGATCGTCGGCGCTGCGGGTGCAGCCGGCGTCGCGGGCGGGATCGTGCCGGGCGGAGGCGCTGTGAAGCGCACGACGAAGCGCACCGTGGCGCCACCGTCGGGCGCCTGCGGCGGCAGGGTGAACTGACGGATCGCCGCGCGCGCGCACTCCTCGAGCTCGGTGTCACCGACGCTCGTCTCGGGCGTCGCGCGGATCACCTGACGCGCAGAGACCCAGAGCCGAAGGCGGTAGTCACCCGCGAGCGTCGGGCGCACCGCGAGGCGACGGTCGTAGCACTGCTCGACCTGGCCGATCGTCGGACGGATCGCGTCGGCCAGGATCTGGCGGTACTCGGCGGGCGGCGGATCGCCGTCCACGGTGAAGTCGGTGACCTGCACGCGCGACGTGGCCTGCGCGTGAGCAGAGGTCGCGAACGAGAGGACGAGTGAGGCGAGAAGGAACGAAGCGAGGTGACGCATGCGGCGCGACGTTAGCCCGTCGGCCTCCGCGCGCCCACGTGTCTCAACGTTCGTTTGCGCCGTTGCCTGGGTTCGAGCTGCGACGCGCGCCCGGCAGCGTGTCCTCTTCGGGCACCGGCCAGTCGCGCTCTTCGGCGAGCGAGCGCTCCACCTTGTGCGCCAGGCGCGCGGCCTCGCCTCGACCGACGAGGGGCGAGAGCACGTCGAGGAGCGGACCGCGCACGAAGGCCCGCGCCGACATCGCGTCGTCGTCGACCAACGCTGCGCTGGCGCGACCATGCGCCTGCTTGAGGATCGTCCGCGCAACCGCGGTTCCGATCAGCGACGACAAGAGGCGCTCCACGCTCTCGTCGATGCGTTGACGCTCGACCATGGGCAGCATCAAAGCACTCGCCGGGCCAGCAGGAAAAGCTAGCAATTTCGATCGAGATCGACGGCGGGCCTTTCAATCACGAAAGGTGGCGTCGCAGCGTTGCACCGGCACGCTACCCTGCGGCGATGCGAACGAGCCTCGTGGGAGCCGCGATCCTGATCGGTCTGGCGTCGGGGTGTGGCGATCCGCCGGGAGCCTCCGACGCGGGGCCGGAGGCCGACGCGCGGGGCCTCACGACGGACGCCCCGGGGCCCGACTCGCCCGCATCGACGACCGATGCCGGGCCTCCCACGAGCCTGTCCGAGCTCCCGAACGACTCGTGGTCGTTCGTGCCGATCGCGGGCGCCGTGTGCGGCAACGGGACGCCGCTGTCGATCGGCGTGAACCCGCACGCGGGCGCCCAAGAGGTGGTCGTGGTGGTGATGGGCGGCGGCGCGTGCTGGAGCACCGAGACGTGCTTCACGATGGCGAGCGCCTCGCACGTGACCGAGGACTACACGCGCGCGATCTTCGACACGGAGCGCATGCTCGTCACGGCGTCGGGCTGGGACGATCGCGCCAGCGTGACGAACCCGTTCCGTGAGTCGCACGTGGTCTTCGTTCCCTACTGCTCCGGCGATCTCCACGCGGGCGATGCGGTGCAGAGCTACCCCGGTGCGCCCGGTGGCGCCCAGATCCATCACCGCGGCGCGCCGAACACGCAGCGCATCGTCGACGCGATGAGCGCCGCGTGGCCCGAGCTCGCGCGTGTGCGTGTCATCGGCTTCTCCGCAGGCGGCTACGGCACGCAGCTCAACTGGGGCCGCTACGCCGACGCGTGGCCGGACGCCGATCTCGCGCTGCTCGCCGACTGCTCTCCGCTGCTCGAGCCGAACGCCACGCAGTACGCGACGTGGCGCGCCAGCTGGAACATGCACACACCCGCCGACTGCACGGACTGCGCGACGCGCTTCTCCGCCTACGACGACTACTACGACGCCCGCTACCCGAGCTCTCGCTTCGGACTCATGGCGACGACGCGCGACTCCGTGATCACGTCGTTCTGGGGCACCGACATCGCGCCGCTCTACGCGCCGCTGCTCGAGACGCTCGACGACAACGAGACCACTCGCTACTTCGTCGTCGACTCCGCCGACCACGTGATCCTCGGCCAGGCCGGCACGCTGCGATCGGCGGACGGCACGCTGCTCATCGACTGGCTCATCGGCTGGCTGACGAACAACCCCGCGACGTTCCAGAGCCACGCGCCCTAGTCTGTCGGTACGTACGTGGGGCTCTCGGGGAGCGAGAGACAATCGACTCGAGACCTGAAGGGGCGAGCTCCGCAGGCCGAGAGGCCGAGGATGTTCGAGCATCGGACCCCCTCCGCCGCAGCCCCGATCCGAAGCGCTGGGACTCCATCTCGCTCGCTCACTCGTCCGATTCGGGCTGCGCGACGCCTGCGCGCGAGCCGCCGACGTAGCCGAGCGCCTCGAGCTGCGCCTGCGTCTCTGCGTCGATCTCGATGCGCTGCTGTCGGATCGCCGCCCTTCGACGGGACGGTCGCTCCGTGCCTGCGAGGTGGAGGCCGAGGAGGCCTCGTGCGTAACGAACGGCGATGGGACGATCGGCCGCGACGTCGGTGACCTCGTCAGGATCCTCGACGAGGTCGTGCAGCATCACCCGTCGCTCCGTGCGCTGGATCAGCTTGAGTCGACCGACGTTCACCGCGCGCCATCCCTCCATGAAGCCGGTGACCGCGACGCGCGGCGCGTCCGCCGTCTCGCCGAGCAAGAGCGGGAGGAACGACTCGCCGGAGAGATCGTCTGGGATGTCGCGGCCCATCGCGTCGTAGATCGTGGGCAGCACGTCGACCAGACCGACGGAGTCCTCGAGGCGCACGCCGCCCTCCGTCACGCCGGGGATGCGCACGATCAGCGGCACGTTGATCAGCTCCTCGTAGACGCTGTGCCCGTGACCGACCGAGCCGTGATCCCAGAACTCTTCGCCGTGATCGGCGGTGAAGATCACGATCGTCTCGTCGGCCACCCCGCGTCGCTCGAGCGCCTCGATGATCGAGCCGAAGTGCGCGTCGTGGTAGGTGATCTCGCCGTCGTAGAGCGCCTCGAGCCGCACACGATCGCGCTCGGTCAGCGCTTGGCTGCCGCTCTTCACGTGCTCGAGCAGCTCGCGATCGCGGTTGAAGTCGACGGGCCCTTCGTACGGATCGGGATCGTACAGCGCGAGCATGTCGGCGGGCGGCATGTACGGCACGTGCGGATCGACTGTGTGCACGTAGAGGAAGAACGGCTGGTCCTGCGGCCGCGCGTCGAGCCAGCCGATCACGTCGGCCGCGACGAACTGCGCCTGCGTACGCTGTCCCTCGCGGATGTAGTTGCGGAACGTGTCCCAGCCCTGCCGGAAGCCGAACCGATCGCTGCAGAACCCGTTCGCGATGAACGCGCCCGAGTGGAACTCGCGACCGAGGCGCTCGGACAAGAGCTGCACGTCCTCCGGCACCACGGCGTCTTCCGTGGTCGCGTTGTGCTCCCAAGGAAAGAGGCCCGACAGCAGCGTCGCGACGCTCGGCTTGGTCCAGTTCTCCTGGCCGTGACCGCGCGTCATCACGGCCGCCGTAGCGGCCCACGTGTCGAGCGCGGGTGTGCGCACGCGCGAGGCCTCGCGGTACGGGTGCAGCTTGTCCGCGCGCAGCGTGTCGGTGAGGTAGACGAGCACGTTGCGGATCGTCGGCCGGCTCGCGATCGTGCGCGCATCGAAGGTGACGACGCTCGGGTCCGTGAGCGTGATGTCGCCCGACGCGCGCAGATCGAGGCGCGCGATCGATCCCTCGAGCATGTCGAGATCGAGATCGAAGGTCCCCGCAGAGATGCGTCCGACCGACGTCGGCTCGCGACCATCGCGCGCCGCGATCACCTCGATCGACCCTTCACCCTGCGCCACGCCGCGGAGGCGTGCGTCGTTCGGGATCTCCATCGTGTAGCCGAGCGTCCAGCCATCGGGGATCGCGAGGCGCGCGTGCGCGCCGTCGACCGTCGCGAGCGCCTCGGGCGCGGGCGGCTGATCGTCTTGGTGCGCGTCGGTCGCTCCCTCGGCGAGCGGCGCGCCGACACGGATCCAGTCGATGGCGATGCCCGCGTTGGTGATCGCGCCACCCTCGCTCGCAGGGCGAGGCAGCACGCCCGTCTGCGAGACGCGGAGCTGCAGCATGTTGTCGCCGACGTGCAGCCGCTCGGCGGGGATCGTGATCTCGACGATGCCGTACGTCCCGTCGGTCGGCAGGCGCGCGAGCCCGACCGTCTCCTGATCCACGTAGGCAGTGAGACGGCCATCGCCGATCGCACGCGCGCGCATGCGCACACGTCGCGGACCTGCCTCGTCGCTCGGCACGATCACGAAGCCCGTCACGTTCTCGATCACGCTCGCGCTCGCCGCAGGCTGACCTTCGGGACGCTCGTTCACGCTGGCACCGACGCGCGTGCGCCAGCCGCCGATCGTGTACTTGGCCGACCCCGGCACCCCCATGTCGAGCACCAGCGTGTCGTCCTGCCGGAGCTCCGCTCGCGCGACGTGACGGGCCAACGCATACCGAACGCGCGGCGTGCCCCGCGGGGTGGCAGGCGGGGGGTCGCCCTCGGATCCGGGCGATTCCGTCGTCGACGTCTCGGTCGCTGGCTCGGTGGGCCCGCTCGGATCGATGGCCGTGGCGGGCGGTGTGTCGGAGGACGAGCCGCACGCGGCGAGGCCCGCGGCGACGAGGAGCAGGGCGCGTCGATCCATGGCGGCGCGAGCTTTGCGCGCGAGGGATCTCTCGTCGAGCACGCGCGTACCATGCGCGCATGCTGCGCCCCCTCACGTCGTCTCTCCTCGCCCTCTCGATGCTGTCGGTGATGGGCTGCTCCGATCCGGAAGCCACGTGTGAGCCCGCCTGTCGCGATGGGTTCGCGTGCGTGCGCGGTGCGTGCGTCTCGGCATGCAACCCTGCGTGCGCAGCCGGTGAGCGGTGCACGTCCGACGCGCGCTGCGTGTCCGCCGATCTCGACGCCAACGAGAGCGCGAGCGACGCGCGAACGACGAGCGACGACACGTCCTCGTCGAGCCTCGACGATGCGTTCTCCACGGTGGATGCGTTCGGCGCCGCGAGCGACGACGCGCGCGGCATCGACGCGTACTCGAGCGACGCTGCGATCGCAGACTGCGGCTTCGGATCCGTCCTCTGCAGCGGAAGCTGCGTGACGCCGATCGCACCCGAGCTGGGTGTGCGCACACCGACGACGGGCCGCTACGGCATGGACTTCTTCGACGCGGGCGACCTCGCGATCGATCCGTGCACCGGCACCCTGGGCCTCGCGTACGCGCAGCAGGTGATGGGCTCGGAGAACGACGAGGTCTTCTTCCTGATCCTCGGACCCTCCCTCTCCGCCACACCGATCGGGCCCGTGCGTGTGACGACAGCGCCGGGCGCAGCACAGAGCGTCTCGATCGCGTGGGCGAACGATCGTTTCTTCGTCTTCTGGTCCGACCCGCGACACGACACCGCGCCCGAGTCGTGCTCGCGCTGTGACGGCGCGCTCTACGTGGCGGCCTTCGATCGCGAAGGAACGCAGGTGCTCGCCGAGACGCGGCTCACCACGACGCCCGACATCCAGCTGGGAGGTATCGTCGCGGCGGCACACCCGAGCAACGGCGAGGTGATGGTGGTGTGGTCGCAGAGCGACACGCGTCAGCTCCACGCGGGCATCGTCGCGCCCGACGGAACGATGCGCGCGGAGCAGATCGTGAGCGCGACGACGGCACCGCAGTATGGGTCTTCGCCGCACGTCGTCTGGAACGACGGCTGGACGATCTTCTACCGACACGACGACCCCGACGGTGGGCGTCCCGACTACTTCCACGTTCGCTCCCTCGCGGGCGACGGCACGCTCGGGCCCGACCTCGATCTCGGCGTCTATGGCGAGCAGATCGCCCTCACCTCGCGCGGCACGGGCGGCCACGCGACGATCACCACCGGCGGCGGCTCGGGCCTCGCGCTGCGCCTCTGGGATCCGAGCTGGACCGCGACGACGACGCTCCCGATCACGAGCGGCACCTTCGACGGAACGCGCGGGCTCGCGTTCGACGGCACGAGTCTCTTCCACACCGACGGACAGCTCGCGCTCTCCGTCGTGCGCCGCAACGGCCTGGGCACCGAGACGGGGCGCGTCGTCCTCACCAGCGATCGCGACGAGAGCCTGGCGAGCGAGCTCGAGCTGACGTCGATGGGCGGCCGGCTCGTCGTGTTCTGGCTTCACCCCGACGTCGCCGCGGGGAGCATCATCCACCACCGGATCCAGGTGCTGGACGCAGCGTCCGTGATGTAGGCACGGCCTCGACGGTGGGGACGCCCGAACGCCACGCGCGTGTGCGGTGACGCCACGCCCGGCGGACACAGAACCGCAATTTTCACGGGTGTTTCGACGGTATGCGGCGTGCGCTGTGCGAGCCCATGACCCCGCGACCTCTCCGCCGACACCTGCCCCACCTCGAGCCGCGTCACGCGCTCGTGCTCGCGCCCATGATCGCGGCCGCCGGATGCGCAGGCTTCCTCATGTTCCGCGTGAGCGAGCCGATCGCGGAGCAGCGCATCTCGGCCAGTCAGCTCGGGCCGGTCCTCGAGCCGATGACCCTCGCGCTCGATCTCGACGCCGAGACTGCGGCGCGTGACACCGGCCCTGCGCGCCACGTGTACCTCGAGACCCTCACGCTCACTGTCACCCCGACCGCCGAGCCGGCGGGCGACGTCGACGATCTCGCGTTCCTCCAGGGCGCAGAGATCTTCATCGAGAGCGCGCTGCCGCAGTCGAACCTGCCGCGTCAGCGAGTCGCCACGCTCGCGCCCGTCGCGCCCGGCGATCGCACGGCGACGTTCCTCGCCGACGACGTCGACATCATCGAGTACGCACGCGAAGGCGCGCGCCTCTCGGCCAACGCCGTCGGAACGCTGCCGCCCGACGACGTGACCTTCGACGGCCAGTACACGCTCGTCCTCGACGCCATCTAGCTCGACGCGATGGGAACAACTCAGGGAGCGAGAAAGAATCGGGGGCGCCTTGCGGCGGGGGAGCGCAGCTCCCCCTGGAGCAGGAGTCGAGTCGAGGAGCGAAGCGACGAGGCGAGCGACGGGGAGCTCGAGGGGCCAGAGGTCCCTCGACCCAGACAACTCAGCCGTCGAGGCGACCGATGCTCGCGAGGTAGCTGCGCGCCAGCTCGTAGTCGTCGACGTCGTCGGGGTGAAAGCTCGGTCGCAGGTACTCGAGCACGGCGTTGCGGAACATCTCCGCGCGACGCTTGCGCTCGAGCTGGAGGCGCGGGTTCTCGCGCGCCGCCTTGGCCGCAGCCTTCAGGTCGGTGCCCATCTTCGCCTCCTCGCGGAGGAAGTGCTTGGTGCCCTCGGCCCAGAAGCGTGTGAGCCCCGCCAAGGCGGCGAAGAGGCCGATCACGCGCACGTGGTAGCGCCCGTCGACGGCCATGAAGACGTCGAACGCCACCGACTTGTGCTCGATCTCTTCGGCCGCGTGCCAGCGCATGAGGTCGCCGATGATCGGATGGGCCTCGTCGAGGAAGTCGCTCGTGAGCGCGTTGCGGCCCATCGCCGCGGTGAAGTGCTCGAGCGCGGCGGTGATCGCGAGCCTCATCGCGGGCGAGACGCGCTTCTCCAGCTTCCCGAACGCGAGATCTTGGTACCACGCGAGGAAGCTTTCGAGCTCGTAGCCTTGTTCTTCGAGCACCTTGAAGAAGCGCTCGTGCTCGTGACCGTGCCGGCCCTCCTGCCCGTAGAAGCCGCGGATGCGCGCGCGCAGCTCGGGATCGTCGATCTGCTTCTCGTAGTGCTTCACCGAGCGGATGAAGAACTGCTCGCCCGCGGGGAAGAGCAGCTGGAGCGCGTTCGAGAGGTGCGTGAGGTGGGGGCTCCCCATGAACCAGTGGCGCGGGATGCCCGCCTCGCGGAACGGGAAGCCCATCGCGCGCACCTTGATCTTCGGTGCCTGGCGCGTGGTGGTCGTGCCCGTCGTCTCGACTGTCGCGGAGGATCCATCCATGAGCCACCTCGCTTCCGACCCGCCCTCGACCGGGCGTGTCGACGTCTGTTGAACTTCGTTCAAGCGAGAATGAACGATCTTGAACGAGAGTCAACAACGCATCCACCTCCGGCACGATCGTTCACAAGCCGGGCGCGGCCGAGTAGCGTGTCGCCGATGACGAGAACCGCCTCGCGCAAGACGAGCGCGCCGTCTCCCTCCGCGCGCGGCACCACGACCGCGACCAAGAGGACCACGCGGCGCACCGCGAACGGCGCGGAGGAGGACGGGCGCAAGCGGCTCGACCTCGACGAGCGGCGCGATCAGCTGCTCGCGCTGGGCAAGAAGCTCTTCGGCGAGCGGGCCTACGACGAGATCTCGATCGACGACATCGCCGAGGCCGCGGGCATCTCGAAGGGCCTCCTCTACCACTACTTCGGCAGCAAGCGCGGCTTCTACGTGGCCATCGTGCGCGAGTCCGCGGACAAGCTCGTGGAGGCGACCGAGGTGGGCTCGGAGCTGCCGCCCGCCGAGCGCGCGCGCGCGGGCCTCGAGGGCTACCTCGACTTCGCAGAGGAGCACTCGGCTGCGTTCCTCACGCTCTTGCGTGGCGGCATCGGCAACGACCCCGAGGTCACCGAGCTCGTCGACGCGACGCGCGAGCGCATCCTGGTCCGCATGCTCGCGAACATGGGGCAGAAGAACCCGCGGCCCGTGTTTCGCCTCGCCGTGCGCAGCTACCTCGGCCTGGTGGAGGCGGCGACGATCGACTGGCTCGATCGAAAGGCGGTCGATCGCGACACGCTGCTGCGCTTCTTGCTCGAGTCGGTCTACGCGATCGTGACGGCTGCGGTGATGCTCGATCCCGAGGCCGGTGTGCGCCTCGACGAGCGCGAGGTGCTCGAAGCGCAGGCGTTGGCGCGTGGGAAGAAGGCGTGATGCAGAAGCTCCTGATCGTGAGCGCCCTCGCGCTGGTGGCGTGTGACCGCGGGCACTACGCGACGCGTGACCACGGCTCCGAGACGTCGGGCGAAGAGGCATCGACGAACGAAGGCGAGATCTCCACCGAGACTGCGGCTTCCACGGAGACATCGACGGAGGCCACGACCTCCACCGAGACGGGATCCTCGACGGACACCGAGAGCGAGTCGGAGGCCCAGGCGCAGCAGGCCGCGGAGGTCGAGGCGGAGGCGCTCGATCGACGCGAGCGCGCGCGCGACGAGGAGTTGGCGCGGGCGCGGCGGGCCGAGGCATCGAACGTGACGATCACCGTGCACACGACCTCGGGACCGATCTCCGCGGGCATCGCGCGTCACGCGCTCGCAGCGCAGCACCTGCGTGTGGAGCAGTGCTACCGCAGCGTGCTCGGTCCTGACGCTGTCGGCTCGATCCGCGCATCGCTCCACGTCGAGGCCTCGGGCGCGACACGGTGCGAGCTCGAGACGATGGTCCCCGAGATCGATCGCGCGCTGCCGTGCATCGACGCGGCGCTCGAGCGCACGCCCTTCCCCGCCACGAGCGATGGTCGGCCGACGCACATCGTGCTCGAGGTCTCTCGCAGCGCGCCGCGCTGAGCGACCGACGACGAGGTGTCCATGCGATCACGCTCGTTCGTCTTGCTGTCGTGCTCGGTGATCGGATGCAGCTCGCCCGCGAGCGCGCCCGCAACGACACCTTCGTCGTCACCCCCACACGTCACGCCGACGGAGTCACCCGTGCTCGCGCCGAGCGCGCTCTCGAGCGGCTCGGCGCCGAGCATCGTCGCGGGGCCGCGCCTTCCCTCGCCGACCGTTCTCCCGGTCCCCGTCGGGACCGCGCCCACGCCGGCGCACCTCGTGATCGAGTCACGCGCGCTCGAGGCGCTGTCGGTAGACACCACGTACGGGCAGCTCGAGAGCATCACGCTCTCGTCTCTCGAGCAGCCGCTCGGTCTGCTCGTGGCCGACTCCATCGACGAGCCCGAGGGGCCTCTGCGCGCGTGCTCGTGCCCGTGCGGTGGCGTGTGCCCCGAGTGCGAGCGGCCGATGACGCGTCGGCTCGAGCTGCCACCCGGCGCACGCGTGGAGCTCGAGTGGAACGGCCTCGTGCGGCGATGGGCGAACGAACGTGGGCGCCTCTGCTTCGACGCGTTCGGGCCGCCACCCGGGCGCTACCTCGTGCGCGCCTGCAGCGGCCTCACCAGCGAAGGGATCCTCGGCCCGTGCGGCAACACGATCGTGACGCTCCCCACGAGCGAGCCGATCACGATCGTGATCGCTGCTGCGGAAGGTCCGCGCTGTCCGCTCTCGCCCGAGCTGCTCGATCGCGCGGCGCGCGTGGCGCTCTCGAGCCTCGAGATGCGAGGGGTGGTGCCCGATCGGCTGGCCGCATGTCAGCCGCACGCGGAGTGCTTCTCGACGGAGGCCGACCTCGCCTACGGCGCCGACGCCGTGCGCGGCCTCGCGTACACGCAACCGGCGGAGGGCGCGCAGGCACCGCGGGGCTGCGGGATCCTGGTGTGGCCGCACGACGATCGGCTGCTCGTGCGTGTCTTCTTGCCACTGCCGGAGGGCTTCCTCGGCGGCGAGCGCTTCGATCAGGAGCTCGACGCCGAGGCGACGCGCATCCTCTCGATGCGCTTCGAGCAGTGAGGAGCGCCGCGAACGATCAGGGCAGATCGATCGGGCCCGTGGTGCCGCTCTCCACGTTCGCGCTCACGAACGCGAGGATCGTCTCGGGCACCACGTTGGCCTCGGTGTCGGCGGCGGTGAGCGGATCGATGTGCGTCATCGTGGTCGCGTCGAGGATGCGGTAGCCCTCGTCGCTGTCACGTGTCGCGCCCGCGTTGGGACGACCCGCGCCGACGGGCGCGCCCCGCAGGCGTGAGCTCTCGTAGCTCGCGACGTCGCGCAGGCCCGCAGCGATCGCGAGCACCGGCGCGTCCATCGCAGCGCCGCCCTCGCAGCGGAGCGTCTGCGACTCTTGCCAAGCGCCGTCCTCGATCGCGAGGCCTCCGCACGCTGCGAGATCGAGGCTGAGGCGCGCGGGGAAGTACCACTCGGCGAAGTTGGTGCGGCCCGAGCTCCATGCCTCCGCGAGGTTCGCGAGCGGCGTCCACTCCACGGGCGTCGCGTCGGGCGCGTCGATCCACGTGTAGGTGACGGTGCGATCCGAGGGCCGCTCCAGTCGCGCGCCGAACACGCTGTCGTAGGGCTCCACGGGTCCGACGGGCTGACCCATCGACACGGCGGCGAACGAGAGGCCGTTCGATGCGTCGTCGAAGCCGAAGCCGAACGCGGCCTCGTTCGTCATCGGCGGCAGCGTGCCCGTGGCGCTGAGCAGCGTGCGCAGCACACGATCACGCTCTCGATCACCCATGCGCACCTCGTCGGGCGAGAGCGCGGCGGCCATCGCGACGATCTCTGCCTGCGCGTAGACGCTGACCCCGAGGATCGGGAGCGCGACGTAGCGCGTGGTGTCGCGGATCGCGGTGAGGCCGGTGATGGGGATGCTCGAGCTGCCACCGCCCTCGAGGTACTCGGTCTCGGTGATCGGCGCCTCGCCCGCGGCACCGTCGACGAGCACCACGCCCGCGAGCAGGTCGCTGCCACGCACACCGTCCGAGAACGTCCACGCCGCGAAGGTCTCCGTCATCGAGGCGCCGAGCGAGTGGCCGAGCAGGAACACGTGACCGCGACGCGCGCCCTCGGGCACACGCTCGATCATCGCGCGCAGATCGCCGAAGTGCGTCTCGAGCCCCCACTCGCTCGCGTAGGCGACGTCGGTCTGCGGGACGAAGCCGGCGAACGCCGTGCCTCCCACGGTGTCGCTGCCGAAGTAGTAGCCGCGCGCGATGTCGACGTTCTCTTCGGCCTCGGCGGCGTCGAGGCCACGCAGATCCTCGAGGCCGTTCGATCGACGATCGATCGCCCACACCTCGATCGGCGCGGCGCTCTCGATCGAGCGACGTACGAGCGAGCGAGCGAGCGGCTCGAAGCTGCCCGCGCCACCGAAGATGCCGGGCATCGCGATCACGACAGCGCGTGGCTCGCTCGGGGTGCTCGCGCGGAAGCGCACGAAGCGCGCGCGGTCGAGCGTGTCCGGCGTGTCGGTCGAGGTCGTGGGGTTGGGCGGCGCGTCGAAGCCGTCGATCGTGATCAGCTCGCGCACGACGCCGGGCTCGATCTCCGTCGAGGCGGGCACCTCCGACGCGGGCCAGTCCATCGGGGGTACGAACGCGTCGATCGCGGGCGCATCCTCGCCAGCCGCAGCATCCACCTCGCTCCCCGCGTCGTTCGAGACCGGTGCTGGATCACAGGCAGAGAGCGCGAGGGAGACGACGAGCGGCGCGATCGGGCTTGGACGCATGCGCGCGATCATGGAGCCCTCGCGAGAGGAACGGAAGCGCGCTGGCTCAGCGCAGACAGCGCGTCGAGACGCCGCTCGGGATCACCACGGACTCGCAGCGGAGGCCGGAGGGACAGCTGCACTGCGCCGTGCACGTCAGCGCGCAGACGCCCGACTCGCAGATCATCCAGTCCGCGCAATCGCGCAGCGTCTCGCACGCGGCGCCGAGCCGGGACGCGTCGGTCACCCGCGCGGGGCAGCTATCGGGCGCGCAGATCGCATGCACCGACGAGGACGTGACGTAGCTCGCCAGCGTCGAGCCCTCGGGGCACCCGCACCCATCGATCGCGGGCACCTGGCAGCTGCCGCTCGCGGAGAGAGAGCCTGGCGGCAGACACAGCAGACCGGGCGGACAGTCGGTCCCGTCCAGACACGGAGCGCCCGCGCGATCGAGCGGGAGCGGTGAGATGCAACCGTCCACGCGATCGAGCCACGCGTCCTCGATCGACGCGACCTGCGCGTCGTCGTCGCGCGGCGCGTCGGTCGCCGTGGGCGCGTCGCTCGCTGCGTCGCGAACGACCCGCGCGGCGTCCGCCGATGGCTCGAGCTCCGGCTCGCACGTGCAGCCTCCGAGCGTGCTCACGAGGAGCAGCACGAGCACGCGCGCGAGCCGCACGTTGCTCACCAGTCGATGACCGCGGCGCCCCACGTGTAGCCCGCGCCGAACGCGCTCATCGCGACCTTCATGCCCGGCTTGAGGCGGCCCGTCTCCACGGCCTCCCACAGCAAGAGCGGGATCGTGGCGGCCGTGGTGTTGCCGTACTTGTGGATGTTGTGGATGAGCTTGTTCTCGGGGATGCCGAGCGAGTTCGCCACGTACTGGTTGATCCGCATGTTCGCCTGGTGGAACACGAACAGATCGATGTCCTCGGCGGAGAGGCCGAGCTCGAAGCACACGCCCATGAGCGACATGCACATCTTCTCGACGGCGTTCCTGAAGACCTGCTTGCCGTCCATCTGCGGCCACATGATCTCGGGCGGGATCACGCCGACTCCGTCGCGGCCGTTCGGCGTGTCGATGAAGGGGCGCTTGGTGATGTCCCAGACGCGCATGCAGAGCGCTTCGGCGCCGCGGCCGTCCGCGCCGAGCTGCCACTTGCGCAGGCCGCGCTTGGGATCGTCGGTGGCGCTGATGATCGCCGCGCCTGCGCCGTCGCCGAAGAGCGAGGTGACGGTGCGGCCACGCGTCGTCATGTCGAGCGCGGCCGAGTGCGTCTCGGAGCCCACGAGGAGCACGTGCTTCGCGGTGCCGGCCTGCACCATGCCCGCGCCGATCGCGAGGCCGTAGAGGAAGCCGGAGCACTGGTTGCGGATGTCGAGCGCCGGCACGTAGCGCGGCATGTCGCCCTCGAAGAGCTCCGTGAAGCGGCGCTGCATCAGGCAGCCCGTGCCGGGGAAGTGGATGTCGGGCGAGAGCGTCGCGAAGATGATCATGTCGATGTCGCGGATCGACATCTGCGCGTTCTCGAGCGCCTTCTTCGCGGCGTAGTAGCCCATCTCGCCGCTGCCCACGCCCTCGGCCGCGTAGCGACGCTCCTCGATGCCGGTGCGCTGGTGGATCCACTCGTGGGTCGTGTCGATCCCGTAGCGCTTCGCGAGCTCGTCGTTCGAGACCACGTCCGGCGGGACATACCCACCGATGCCCGAGATGTACGCGTTCGGCATGTGCTCCTGATCCTCCGAAAAGAGGCCTGCGGTAGCACGGAACGCGCGCCCCAGGGAAGCCACGACCAGACGCCGCGGCGCGTCAACGTGCGCGAGATCACCGCCGCCGTCGCGTCACGCGTCGGGACTGCGGAGCGCGTCGGTCCGATAGTACTTCGGACGCAGATCGAGGCGCACGTGGAGCCACGACACGGCCATGCCCGCTGTCGACACCCACACGGGCGCCTCGGTGCGCGCGAGGTGATCGCACGCGAGCTGTCCCACGACCTGCCACAGCGCATCGCACTGCGACGGGCTCGCGCTCGCGAGGAAGGTCGCGAGGTGACCGAAGCGGCTCCTCGGGCTCGGCGCGCACGGCACGACCAGACGCGCGTCGTGCCCGAAGTTCTCGAACCACACGATGCGCTCGCTGCCAGCGCCCTGCGCGAGGTGCTCGTCGAAGGGACGCGCATCGGGCTCGGCGCGCGCGAGCGCCGGATGCGGAAGCACGAGCTGCAGCATCGGTCGCTCGGCGTTCGCGCGAGAGAGCGGCGCTGTCTCCCACGCCATCGCAGCCATCCCCAACGCGCGGAGCGTGTCGCTCATCGTCGCGCGCATCCCGGGCTCGTCCCGCAGCGCCTCGAAGAACGCACGTCGACAGAGGATCTCTCCGTTCGCTCGCGCTTCGAGCGAGACCCCGGCGTGGGCGGGTACGGTGCGCGGCTCGAGAGCGAACGACCCAGCGTCTGGCATCGGCGCGTGACCATACCAGCGCGCGCGTGTCGGGCGTGTGACGACGTACGCGGATGGTTCCACTTGCGATCCCGCGGGCCTGCGTTTAGGTTCGGCGCCCTTTTTCGCGACGGGAACCGAATGTCGAAGCTCAGTGACTCGCTCAAGAACCACAAGATCGATGCGCGCCGCCTCGCGCTCACCTCGCGCGGCCTCGAGCGCCGCACCTCCGAGGACCTCGCGCTCGTGGCCAAGAAGGCCGCCATCAAGGCTGGCAAGGCCGAGAAGGACGACGCCGTCGTGAAGCAGAAGCCGCGCTCGGGCCGTCCCGTGACGCTTCCGCAGATCGAGAAGGCGATGCGCGGCGAGACCATCTCGGGTCCGGCCAAGACGCGCCTCGTCCGCGCGGTGAACGCGATCCTCGAAGGCCGCAAGAAGCCGGCCGTCGGCTTCCGCGACCTCTTCTGAGTTGGCCTGGGTCGAGGGACCTCTGGCCCCTCGAGGTCCCCGTCGAATCGAGGAGCGCTGGGCCTCGGGAAACGTTGATCTCGATCGAAGGGGTTCGGTAGGCTCGGGGCGCCCATGCGCACTTCGTCCTCCGGACCTCGATCGACCGTTCTCCCCTCCCCCGTCATCCCTGCGTTGGCCATCGCCTGTGCGGGCTCGCTCGTCGCGGCCTCTGCGCTCGCAGGGGACGTGCGTGGCACGCTGACGGTCCCTACGGACTTCCCGTCGGTGGTGACGCCGTCCGCCGAGGCCGAAGCCGCCCGCCTTCGGTACTGGGAGGAGTGGAACGGCGTGATTGCGCCCGCGACGCCGCACATCGACACGGCCCGCGAGCTCGCCGTCGTGCTGACGGGCTCGGGCAGTCCCTCGGCGGGCGAGCAGCCGGCGCTGCGCCTGCACAACGGATCGCTCTTCCCCTCGACGGTGATCGTGCGCGTCGGCGTGGCGAGCCCCGTGCGCAACGACGACGCGTGCGCCTACGAGATCCTGGCGGAGGGCAACGCCGAGCTCGGCCCCGTGCAGACGGCGCCCGGCAACGCGCGGCCCATCACGGTGAGCACGCCCGGCCACTGGCCGCTGCGCGATCGCAACCTGCCGCACGTCCGTGGTCATCTCCACGCGCTCCCCGATCTCGTGGCGCGCGCGTTCGTGGAGCCCTCGGGCGGCTACGTGTTCCGCGGCGTCGAGCCCGGTAGCTACACCGTCCACGTGTTCCAGGGCGAGCACGAGGTGGGGCCCGCGCAAGCCGTCACCGTCGGCGACACGCACGAGATCGTCGTCGCGCCGATCACGCTCGCGCGCCCGTAGCTCCTCGTCGCTCGCCTCGTTCCCTCGGAGAAAGACACCCGATGCTGCTCTCCCGTTTCTGGATCCTCGTGCTCGCCATCGCCGCCGGCATGGGCATCGCCGTCGCCGTGATCGCGACGCGTCTGCTGGATGATCGCGTCCGTGATCAGACGGTGGTCGAGCTCGCGCGCGATCGCCTGCAGCTCGAGATGGTCCTCAAGCTCGACGCGCGCGCGCGCATCGACGCGATCGCTGCCATCGCCGCCAACGGCGAGATCCGTCAGGCGCTGCGCACGGCCAACGCGCGCACGCCGGGAGCCGAGGTCCCCGCCGAGGCCGGCACCGCGCTCCAGCGGAACATCGAGACGCTCAACGGACAGCTCGCCGAGATGTCGGGCGACCTCGTCTTCGTCGTCGATGCGCGCGGCATCATCGTCGCGCATCACGCGCCCGCGACGCCTCCCGCAGGCGCAGGCCTCGGTGCGTTCCCGCTCGTGTCGCAGGCGCTGGCTGGCTACATGCGCGACGACGTGTGGCTCTGGAACGGCGAGCTCTACCGCATGGCTGCGCGCCCCGTGATCGACAACGGCGGCTACGTCGGCGCGATCGTGCACGGCAAGCGCATCGACGATGTCTTCGCAGGCCGGCTCGTGTCGCGCCTCTCGGGCGCGAGCGTCGGGTTCTTCGTGCGCGACGCGATGATCGGCAGCGCCATGCCCGAGGGTGTGTCGGGCGCGCCGCGACGCGACGACATGGGCGCGCCGCTCGCGACGGTCGTCGCAGGGCCGTTCGCGCAGGGCCAGGTCGGTGATCCAAGCCCGCTGCCTACTGGCGGCCTCGCGATCTATGCGCCGATGGTCGGCAGCGCGTCGTTCGCGAACGCGGGCTACGTGCTCGCGCGGCCCGTGCCCACGCTGGCCTCGCCTCTCTCGCTCATGGAGCTCGCCTCGAGCGACGACTGGGTCGCAGCGCTGCCGCTCATGGGCGCGGTGGTGTTCGTGCTGCTGCTCCTCGCGATGATCCTCTTCTACTTCGAGCGCGATCGTCCGCTCGCGAAGTTCCGCGAGGCCGCCGTGAAGGTGGGCAAGCGCGAGATGGACCGCTTCCAGGTGCAGGACTTCGGCGGTCAGTACCGTACCGCCGCCAGCGCGGTGAACGACGCGCTCGACAAGCTCCAGGAGCAGGCGGGACAAGCGAAGAAGAAGGTCGCTGATCTCGATGCGATCCTCGGTGACGCGCCCGCGCCCCAGAGCTCGTCCTTCTTCGGCTTCTCGGGCGATGCGAACAGCGCCGCGGGCCTCGCGTCGATCCCCTCGCCGCAGAGCGTGCCCAACCGTCCGCCCGCGCCCGTGGCCGCACCGCCCGCTGCACCGCCGATGGCACC
>JAFLCL010000159.1 GCA_017303575.1 Deltaproteobacteria bacterium | reverse complement strand
CTCGCGGTCGTCGGCGGCCGCTCGCGCTCGTCGTCGTCACCGCCACACCCCGCGGCGAGGACGCTGGCGAGCGCGGCGATGCGGGCGAGGCGCATCACACGTCGTCGTCGAGCGTGAGGGTCGTGAGGAGCGAGTCGTCCTCGGCGCTCTTGCCTTCGCGCGCCTCGCCGAGCTCGCGCGAGGTGTTGCGCAAGCGCTCCGTGAGCACGCCGAGGAAGCTCCACAAGAGCTTCACGGCGATGCCGTGGTCCTTGCGGATGATGTCGAAGAACTCGCGGCGACGGATCGACAGCAGCGAGCTCTCTTCGAGCGCGCTCACGTCCGCGCTGCGCGGCGCCTTGTCGACGAGCGCCATCTCGCCGAAGTGCTGACCGGGACCGAGCTCCGCGATCGGCGCCTTGGCGGACTCCACGCGCACCTTGCCCGAGAGCACGATGAAGAGCTCGTCGCCCTCGTCGCCTTCACGCACCACGAAGGTGTTGGGCGCGAAGTTGCGCACCTGCGTGCTGTTCATCACCCGCACCAGCTCCTGGTAGGTCAGGTGCCGGAAGAGCGACATCTGGTGCAGCGTCTCGAGCTTGAGGTTCACCTCGCGCGCGAGGCGATCCATGCCGGACTCGGCGTCCGGCACCTTCACCACGATCGACGTGATGTTGTCCTTGCCGCCGCGCTCGTTCGAGAGATCGATGAGCTTCTGCGACAGCTCTTCGTCCGGTGTCTCGCCGAAGAGCTTTCCGAGCTCGGGCGGCTCGAAGTAGCCGTGCAGGCCATCGGAGCAGAGGAGGAAGCGGTCACCACGGAGCACGTCGAAGTCGAGCGTGTCGACCTCCACGCTCTCGTAGACGCCGACCGCGCGCGTCACGGCGTTCTTGTACTGCAGCTGATCGATCTGCTCGCGCGTGAGGCGCCCACGGCGCAGGAGCTCGTTGATGAGCGAGTGATCCTCGGTGAGCTGGTGCACCGAGCCCTGGCGGTAGAGATAGATGCGCGAGTCACCCACGTGGGCGATGAAGCCGCGCGATCCGATCAAGAGGAGCGCCACGAGCGTCGTGCCCATGCCGCGCTTGGTCTCGTCCTTCTGACCCTCGCCGAAGACCGCCGAGCAGCTCTGCTGGACGGCCGACTCCATCAGCCGCAGCACGTCCGTGCGCGACGTCGAACCCGTGCCGCGCTCGAAGTCGAGCAGCGCCTCGCGCTGACCGAGCAGCACCTCTCGCAGCGTGCGCGCGGCCATGTTCGAGGCGACCTCGCCCGCCGCGTGACCGCCCATGCCGTCGCAGACCACGAAGAGCTGGAGCTTCTTGTCGACGAGGAAGCTGTCCTCGTTGTGGTCGCGCACGCGCCCGACGTCGGTGACCGGCCAGAAGCTGAGGGCCTCGGTGGGAGGCGTCGAGGTCGGAGCGGACATGCGGCGACGGTCGTACTCGATGCTCGGACGACGGGTCAACACGTGCCTTCGCCCGCGCGCCCCGGCCTCGCCCCCACGGAAACGAACAGAGCCGATCCAGCGTGCGCCGGATCGGCTCTCGTTCGTCGTGCTCGAGCGCGCGGCGCGAGCGAGTCAGAGCGCGGTCAGCCCGCGTTGACGCACAGGCCGGTCGCCACGTCGCAGGTCGTCGAGCGGCTCGGGCAGTGCTCTTCCGTGGTGCACGCAGGCATACACGCCGTGGGGCTCATCGCGTCGTCCGGGTTGCTCGGACGGCACGCGTAGCCCGCGCGGCAGTCGGTGTCGGCCGCGCAGGCATCGAGGCACACGTTGCTCCGGCCGCGCGGCGCGCAGACGCCATCGCCGGGGCAGCCGCCCGAGACGCCGACCTCGCAGCCGAGGTACGCGCAGTAGCCGCTGGGGTAGCCCGAGTCGAACTCGCGGAAGCAGGTGCCGCCCTCGCAGACCTCGCGGAAGCCACAGGTGCCGCCGAGGCGATCCGGATCGAACGGCGGCGCGCACGTGCCCGCGCCTGCGTTGCAGACGTTGCCGCTCACGGAGCACTCCGCGTCGGTCTCGCACGCGGGCGCGCAGTACATGCGACCGGGGAAGCCCGTCGCCTCGCGGCACGCGTACTCCGCGCGGCAGTCCGTGTCGGTCGTGCAGCCCTTGGCGCACACGCCGCCGCCGCCGAAGATCGTGGGAAGGCACGCGTCGCCCGCGTCGCAGCCCATGTTCGTCTCGGGATCGCACTCGCCGCCCAGGCACGCGCCGCCGGGCCAGCCGGTGCCCTCCTCGGGCTGACACGCGCCGCCGGACGGACAGTCGCCCTCGCTCTCGCACTCGCCGCCGATCATCGCGGCGGGGTTGAAGCAGCTTCCCGCGCCGAGGTCGCCGCCCGTGGGATCGCACTCGAGCCCCATGGGACAGTCCGCGGCGTCCGTGCAGCCGCCGACGCACACGTTGGCGCCGAGGCCGATGCCGCTCGCGCAGCCGTAGCCCTCGCGCTCGCAGCCCGTGCTCGGATCGCACTCGAGGAAGCAGAAGGCCTGGCCCATGCCGACCTCGATGCACGTCGAGCCATCGGGACAGCTCGCCTCGTCGGCGGGATCACACGCGGCGGTGCAGTAGCCATCGGGCAAGAAGCCCGGCTGATCGGGGATGCAGGTGTCGGCCGAGCCAGTGCACGCGCTCGCAGACGCGCAGGCCGCGCCCACGTTGCCCGGCCCGACGGTCGCGTCGGGCTCCTCGGGCGGCGGCGGCGAGTCGGGGAACCGAGCGCCGTCGAGGTCGAAGATGATCGGACCTGCGTCCGTCATGTCGTCGGTGGTGTGCGTCGATCCACAGCCGGCCAGGGCCAGGACGAGCGCGGGGGTGAAGGGAATGATCTTCGAACGAAAGAGCGACATGGAGCCTCCCGAAGGGCGCGAAGCTAGCTCGGCCCCAGACGGAGGCCAGCGCGCGGCTCGGCCCCGTTGACGCGCACTGCTGCGATCGGGCACACGCGAGCGATGTCGATCCGAGCGTCGTTCCCCTGCCTCGCGCCGCGCACGCTCGCCGCGCTCGCGCTGAGCGTCGCTGGATGCGGTGGGGATCCGCTGCCGCCGGATGCCGATGCGACGGACGCGGCGGTGGGAGACGCAGCCCTCGACGCAGCGCCCGATGCGCCGCGCGACGTGGGCCCGCCGCACGAGCCTCGCCCCTTCACGCCGACGCCCGAGACGATCGCGTACTGCGGCGCGCGCGACGACGTGGCCATCGAGGCGCGCATCACCGAGATCCTCGGAGCGCTCACGCTGCGCGAGAAGCTCGACATGATGGCGGGCTCCACAGCGCCCGCGATCGACGGCACGTGGTTCGTCCCCGGGAGCCCGCGCCTGGGCGTCAACGGCCTCCACATGCTCGACGGTCCGCGAGGTGTGTCGGCGTTCGGCGGCGCAGAGGCCACTGCGTTCCCCGTCGCCATGATGCGCGGCGCGACGTGGGACCCCGCGCTCGAGGAGCGTGTGGGCCACGCGATGGCCACCGAGCATCGTTCGGTGGGCGCCGACGTGATCCTCGCGCCGACCATCAACCTCTTGCGTCATCCCCGCTGGGGTCGCGCGCAGGAGACGTACTCCGAGGACACCCACCACATGGGCGCGATCGCGCTCGCGTTCGTGCGCGGCGTGCAAGACGAGGGCGTGCTCGCGTCGGTGAAGCACTACGCGGTCAACAGCATCGAGGACACGCGCCACGACGTGAACGTCACGATCGACGAGCGCACGCTGCGCGAGCTCTACCTGCCGCACTTCCGTCGGGTCGTGGTCGAGGGCCACGTCGCGTCGGTGATGAGCGCCTACAACCAGGTCAACGGCTCGTACTGCGACGTCTCCACCCACCTCCTCTCCGACATCCTGCGCGAGGACTGGGGCTTCGCGGGCTTCGTCGAGTCGGACTGGGTCTACGGCACGCACGGCCACGCGTCGGCCGTGCTCGCGGGCCTCGACATCGAGATGCCCGTGGCCTCGCAGTTCCGACGCCTCCCCGCGGCGCTCGGGCGAGGCGAGCTCAGCGAGCACGACATCGACACGTCCGTGCGCCGCATCCTCCGCGCGCAGCTCTGCTTCGGCCTGGACGAGATGCCCCGCGCGCCCGGCGAGCGGCGCGACGATCCGAGCCAGCGCGAGACGCCCGCCCACCTCGCGCTCGCACGCGAGGTCGCGCGGCGCGGCATCGTGCTCCTCCGGAACGAGACGCCGAGCGGCGCGAGCGCGCCGGCCCTGCCGATCGAAGCGGACGCCTCGATCGTGCTCCTCGGTCGCAACGTCGACGTCGAGAGCATCGGCGACGAGGGCTCGAGCCGTGTCGAGCCCACCGACGTGATCACAGCGCTCGAAGGGATCACCACGCGCTTCGGCGCTGCGCGCGTGACGCACCTCGGGGGCAGCACGCTCGACGCCGCCGCCGAGGCCACCGTGCGCGCGAGCGACGTGGTGGTGATCGTCACCGGCCTCCAGGCCGAGGACGAGGGGGAAGGCGACATCGGCGCCGGCGACCGCGACTCGCTCGCCCTCCCCGCCGACGAGCTCGCGCTGATCGCCTCGGTCGCAGCGATGCACGATCGGGTGATCGTCATCGTCGAGGCGGGCGCTGCCGTGCTCACCGCGCCCTTCGACGACGCTGTCGAGGGCCTCTTGTTCGCCTTCTATCCAGGCTCCGAGGGCGGCACGGCGATCGCCGAGATCCTCGCGGGCGACGCCTCCCCCTCGGGCCGCCTGCCCTTCTCGATCCCCGTCGCCGAGGGTGATCTGCCGCCCTTCGACTCCGTCTCGCTCGAGGTCACCTACGGCTTCTTCCACGGCTACCGTCACCTCCAGCACGAGTCCACGGCGCCCGCGCACGCGTTCGGCGAGGGCCTCGCGTACACGACGTTCACGCTCTCCGATCTCGCGCTGTCGGACACGACCGTCGCGCCCGGCGAGCCCGTCGAGATCACCGTGCGCGTCACCAACACCGGCGCGCGCGCGGGCCGCGAGACCGTGCAGCTCTACGTCGCCCCGATCGGATCGAGCGTGGAGCGCGCGCCTCAGGATCTGCGCGCCTTCGCGCAGATCGATCTCGAGCCCGGCGCGAGCGGCACCGTCACCCTCCCCCTCGACACCGACGACCTCGCGTACTGGAACGTGGAGGCCGACGCGTTCGAGGTCGAGCCCATCGACTACGAGCTCCGCATCGGCCGCTCGAGCGAAGACATCGCGGACGCTGCCACGCTGTCGATCCGTTGAGCTCGGGGAGCCTCCGCCGCGGCCCGCTTCCGAAGCGGGGACTCTTCCTCGCTCTCTCAGCCCTCGTCGGCGCGGAACACGTACATCTGCTCTTGGTACACGCAGATGCGATCGCGCCCTTCTTCTTTGGCGCGGTAGAGGGCCGTGTCGGCGGCGCGGAGCAGCTGGTCCTTCGAGGTGACGCCGCGGCTCGGATAGAGGGCGATGCCGATCGACGTCGTCACCTCGAGCCGCGCGCGCGGCGTCTCGAAGCGGCGCGCCGCGATCGACTTGCGGATGCGCTCGGCCACCACGAGGGCGCCCGAGAGCTGGGTGCTCGGCAGCAGCACCACGAACTCCTCGCCGCCGTAGCGAGCCACCACGTCGGTGTCCCGCACCGAGGTCCGCAGGCGCGCGCTCATCTCGCGCAGCACCGCGTCGCCCACCTCGTGCCCGTGCTGATCGTTCACGAGCTTGAAGCGATCCACGTCGAGCATCGCGATCGCGAGCGGCTCGCGGTGCCGCTCGGCGCGCTTCCACTCCTCGGCGAAGCGCTGCTGGAGGTAGCGGACGTTGTAGAGCCCCGTCAGATCGTCGAGCACGGCGAGCTCGGCCATGCGGTTGCGCGAGGTCGCGACGTCGTCGTACGCGCGCTTGATGCGCAGCATCGAGGCCACGCGCGCGAGGAGCTCCTCTTCTTCGAACGGCTTGCAGACGTAGTCGTCGGCGCCGATGCGCAGGCCCTCGACGCGCGCGTCCGGATCGGCGCGCGAGGTCACGAGCACCACGGGCACGAAGCCCTCCTCGCGCGCCTTGAGGATGCGGCACGCGTCGACGCCGCTGATGCCCTCCATGACGACGTCGAGGAGCACGAGATCGAAGGCGGTGTTCTTGTGCGCCTCGAGCAGCTTGGTCGCGGAGTCGAACGTCGTCGGCACGTGGCCGCGCGATCGCAAGAGGGCCGCCACACGCTCGCGGATCAGCTTGTCGTCGTCGACCACCGCGATGCGCGCGGAGTGAGCAGGCGCGGGCGCACTGTCGTTCCGAGGCGCGGGGGGTCGCGACGAGTGGGACACCGAGGCCAGTATACGCGGCTCGCGGTCGCGCTCGGGGCCGCGTTCGCGAGACGGCTCAGGCTCGGCGCGGTGCGCGCGCGCCGCGGGGCGCATCCAGGGCCCGGATCTCGCGCGAGAGCGCGTCGAGCAAGGTCCTCGTCGCCGGTCTCGGGGTCGCGCCCGCGGGGAGGAGCGCGTGGAGGAGGAACGGCGCACGCGCCGGCAGACCGGCCAGCGGGACCAGCGTCCGTCGCGCGATGCGATCGCGCACGCTGATCTCGGGGAAGTAGCCGAGCACCGCGCCCGACTCCACCAGCGCGATGCCCATCTGGAGCAGCTCGATGCTCGCTCCGACCTTGCGCGGCCACTCGGCGTCCGGGAACTGATCGATCGAAGGAAGGTGCTCGAGCCCGAGGAAGCTCGGCACCACCGACGCGTGCTCCCGGAGATCGCGCGCGCTCACGCGACGACGCCCGCGCAGCGGGTGCGTCGGGCCGCACACCAGGACGCCGCTCGATCGACCGAGCGGATGCGCGATCAAGCCCGGCTCGGAGCCGCCGCCAATCGTCAGGCCCACGTCGAGCCGGCCCTCACGCACCGCGGCCGCCAGCGGCGCAGGCGCGAGCTCGTGGCAACGAGGCACGAGCCCCGGGTGCACCCGCATCATCGCGCCGAGCACCCGCGGAAGGAGCGCGACCGAGAGCACCTCCATCGCGCCGATGCGGAGCTCTCCCGCGTGACTGTCGCCGCGGCCGGCGAGCTCCGCCACGCACTCGTCGAGCTCACGGAACACCCGCGTGCAGCGCTCGAGCAGCACCTTGCCCTCGGCCGTGAGCCGCACCTGCCGCGTGGTCCGCGCGAAGAGGCGCACACCGAGCTCGTCCTCCAGCTTGCGGATCGACTTGCTCACGGCCGAAGCCGTCACGTGGGCGGCAGCCGCGCCGCGTCGAAAGCTCTCGGCACGCGCGACGTGCCTGAAGTGTGCGAGGTCGGTGAGCTCCACGGTGGCTGCCTCCTGCGGCGAGCGCGCCGCCCGTCGAAGAACGAAGGCAGCTGACGCCCGTGTCCTCGATGGAAACAGTGTGTGGAGAATCATTCCTTGGACGCAACAGCGCAGGAGCCACACCACTGGGAGATGAACCCGCCCTCGCTCGCTCCTGCCGCGCTCTTCGTGCTGCTCACGCTGGTCAGCGGATGCGCCCGCATCGTCGCGTCGTCGGACGCGGCCGACGCGTCCGCCGACGCCCCCCCGCGCACGGACGCATCCCTCGACGTTCCTCGCCTCGTCTGCGGTCCCCGCGAGACCGACGAGGGCGACGCGTGTGTCTCGTGGCGTGAGCTGCCCGCCCCGCCCTGCGCGCCCGTCGCGCTCACGATCGTCGACGGCGCGGTCACCGTGCGCTGCGAGGGCGGTCTCGCGTTCGCGCTGGGGCTCACGTTCGCGTGGGATCAGGTGCTCGCGACGGGCCCCGATCTCGTTCCCGAGGAGGCGAGCGACCTACCCGAGCGTCGCGTCGGCCCGAGCCTCGTCGTGCGCCTCACGGACGGCACGCGCGTCTGGTCACACGGCGACGTCTACGCGCACCCGGCCGCGATGCGCACCGACCCAGCGGGCGCGTGGCGCGACACCCTGGCGCCTCCGAGCGCCTCCCTCACGCACGCCACCGCGCTGTCGGAGCGCGAGGCGCTGTTCGTGGGCTCGCGCGCGTTCGTCTACACGATCACGCGCCGCTGACGCGATCAGCTCGCGGAGGCTTCGGCGGGCTTGGCCTTCTTGTCGGCGCCCTCGGGCGCGACCTGTCCGGCCTTCTCGAGGGTCTGGAAGAACGCGCGCTCGAGCGTCTTCACCAGCGGGCTGAGGTGGCGGATCTGGTGCTTGCCCTCGACGGCCGCACGCAGGATGAAATCCGCGTTCTTTCCCTTCGGCACGCGCACCTCGAGCGTCGAGCCATCGCGCGTGACGACGCAGCCCGATTCCTCGAGCGTCTTCTGGAGCTTGGCCGGATCGCCCTTGCCGCGGACCTCGAACACGCCCGCCTCGCCCGCGATCATCGGCGCGAGCTCGCCCGCGTAGAGGACCTCGCCACCGGCCACGACGACGACCTGATCACAAGTCTTCTCCACGTCCGGCAGGATGTGGGTGGAGATGATCACGCTCGCGCCGGTGCGCGCCGGGATGTCGAGGATGAGCGCGAGCATCTCGTCACGACCACGCGGATCGAGGCCGCTCGTGGGCTCGTCGAGGAGCAGGAGCTTGGGATCACCCACCAGCGCCTGCGCGAGGCGCGCGCGCTGGCGCATGCCGGTGGAGAACGATCCGAGGCGACGGTAGCGAGCCTCGCCCAGGCCCACGTAGTGGAGCACCTGGTGCGCGCGCGCGATGGCCTCGCTGCGCGGCAGGCCACAGAGCTCGCCCGCGAGGGTCGTGAACTGGAGCGCGGTGAGCTCGGGCAGCACAGCGTCACCCTCGGGCATGTACCCGATGCGCGAGCGCACCTCGAACGGCTGCCGCACCACGTCGAAGTCGAAGACCTTGGCCGTACCGTAGTCCGGCGTGAGCAGGCCGAGGATGCACTTGAGCAGCGTGCTCTTGCCCGCGCCGTTCGGTCCGAGGAGGCCGATGCGCCCCGCCTCGAGCTTGAGCGTCACGCCCTTGAGCGCGCGCAGCTCGCCGTACCGCTTCTCCACACCTTCGAGCTCGATGAGTGCCACGGCGCGGAGGCTACAAGCGCGCGGAGATCACGGCAATGGAACGCGCCCCGCCCGCGCGCCTCTCGCGGTGTCTCGCGTTCTCAGGGCTCGAGGCGGGAGAGCATGAAGCCGATGGCCTCCTCGTCCGACTCGATCTCGTACGCCGGCACGTCGGCCTCGAGGCTCGCGCCGCGCGTCTCGGCGAGGCGCACGAGCGAGCGCGCATGGAGGGGGTGGTGCAGGAGATCGAAGCCCGGATCCGTGGGGCCCGCTGCGTCACCGTCGTTGCGCACGTAGGTCGGCGGATCGTCGGAGGTCATGAGGAGGAACATGTCGACCTCCGCGCGGTACGCGATCATCTCCGGCGTGACCAAGTGGTCCTCGAGGCCGTTGATGTCGTCGATCAGCGCACCATCGAGGCCATAGAACTGGACGAGGGTGCGGCGCAGATCCGCGGACGTGAGGAGGAACTCGTTGGTGAGGAACGAGTACTCCTCCTGGAACACCTCGGGCGCCCAGCGCATCACGTCGTACGTGCTCTGTGTGCTCAGCGCGGCGACGACCTGGGGGCGCGTGCTCTCGCGCGCGACGAGGTCGGGGCTGTCGGCGATGGCCATGTCGGGATGGAAGCCGAGCCACAAGCTGGTGCCCGCGCCCGCCGATCCGCCGTAGGTGCCGACGCGCATGGGGTCGATGTTCAGGACGTCCGCGTGGTGACGCATGAACTGGAGCGCACGCATGGAGTCACGCAGGCACTTGATGACGCCATCGGTCTCGGTGCCCGCGCGCACGAGCAAGCGGTAGTCGATGCTCGCGTACGCCGCGCCCGCCCCGATCACGGTGCGCACAGCGCTCGCCGACGGGCTCGATCGACTGCCGCCGGTGAAGCCTCCGCCGTGGATGAAGATGACGAGCGCCGTGGGCTCGCTCGCCTCGGGGAGGTAGATGTCGAAGACCTGCTCGTCGCTCGGTCCGTAGTGGATCTCCTCTGCGTAGCGCGTGCCCGCGGGGAGCATCGTGATCGGCGGATCGCTGAAAGTGAGCTCGGGCGGGTCGTCGGGGAACGCGCCTCCGTCCATGAAAGGACGCACGGGCGCATCGCCGAGGTACGCATCGCCTCCCGTGTCACGCCCCGCATCGGGACGCGGCGGCGTGGGCGCATCGAAGGTCGGCGCATCGGTCTCGCTCGCCGACGCGGCGTCGTCGCTCGTACCGGCGTCTTGCACCACGGGCTCTGGATCGGGGCACCCTGCGAGCGGGGTCGTGAGCGCGAGGGCAGTGGCGAGGACGCGGTAGTTCATCGCCCCAAGGTACTGCGGCTGGGCACGCGTTGGCGATCACCACGCGATGTCGAAGGTGTACGCGAAGCGTGTGGGCTCGCGGTGGTGCTCGACGACGTCCACGGTCACGTCGGGCGCGCCGTGCGAGCGCATCATGCCGAGGACGATGCCGGTGAACACGCTCGGGTACGCCACGGTCGGCTCGACGAGCGCGCGCCACCGCGCCGATCGGGGGCCCGTGCGCTCCACCGAGTGGGTGTTGCCCTGGACGCTGAGCTCGTAGATGTTGGTGAGGCGCTCGAGGATGCCCATCGGGTCGTCGCCCACGAGCTGCGCCATGGTGCGGCCGACGAGGCTCTCGCGGAACACCGGATAGAAGGTCTCGGCGACGAGCAACATGGCGTGCTCGAGGTCCTCGGTGGGATGGAGGCGCCGCGCCGCGGTGAAGTAGAGCTTGTAGAAGTGCCGATGCGGGTAGTGCGTGAAGGGCACGCGCGCCCTCGGCACGTTGGCGATCTCGACGACCTCGTCGAGCGCCGCCTGGCCGCGGGTGGAGCGGATGGCGCGGAGGAGGCCATCGAAGAACATGCCGCGACACAGCACATCACCTGGGAGGTCGTGCAGGGTCTGGGCGATGATCTCGCGATCACTGGGCACCACAGCGATGCGCGCGGCGAACGTCTCGGCCTCCTCACGCGAGATGGCCTCACGCCCGAACGAGCCGCTCGAGGTCGAAGTAGCCCGCGCCATGACCATCTCCGAGGATGGTCTCGCGATGCGAGCACGGTCAACGAAGCGAAGGAGGTCATCGACGGCTCGTGCCCCGACGAAGATGCCCTTCGGAGATGTGACCCAGCGGAACGGGCCGCACCGACGCTGCCCTCATCGAGCTCGACGAGCGACCCAGAGGAACGGGTCGCGCGGACGGGGGCCTCCGCTTCGCGTGTTGTCTCCGCACCGACGCTGCGCTCCGACCCCCATCCGCGCGCCCCTCACCGCATCATGCGCTCCCCGCGAGGGGCATCCCGCGTCTTCTCACCTTCCCACCGCGACCCAGTGGAACGGGCCGCGCGGACGGGGGCCTCCGCTTCGCGTGTTGTCTCCGCACCGACGCTGCGCTCCGACCCCCATCCGCGCGCCCCTCACCGCATCATGCGCGCACCAGCTCAGTGGAACCGGCGCGGCATGCGCTCATCAGCCATCGAGATGTGACCCAGTGGAACGGGTCGCGCGGACGGGGGCCTCCGCTTCGCGTGTTGTCTCCGCACCGACGCTGCGCTCCGACCCCCATCCGCGCGCCCCTCACGTCGGCATGCGCTCATCAGCCGTGTCTCTCGAGAGAAGAGAAGAGCACCACGGAAAGCCCCCGCTCGAGATGTGACCCAGTGGAACGGGTCGCGCGGACGGGGGCCTCCGCTTCGCGTGTTGTCTCCGCACCGACGCTGCGCTCCGACCCCCATCCGCGCGCCCCTCACCGCATCATCCGCGCATCACAAGCGCACTCCCGCCCGCGTCTTCCCACCTTCCCACCGCCACCCAGTGGAACGGGTCGCGCGGACGGGGGCCTCCGCTTCGCGTGTTGTCTCCGCACCGACGCTGCGCTCCGACCCCCATCCGCGCGCCCCTCCCGTCGGCATGCGCTCATCAGCGCTGTCTCCTCCAGAGAAGACGAGAGCACCACGGAAAAGACCCCGCTCGAGATGTGACCCAGTGGAACGGGTCGCGCGGACGGGGGCCTCCGCTTCGCGTGTTGTCTCCGCACCGACGCTGCGCTCCGACCCCCATCCGCGCGCCCCTCACCGCATCATGCGCTCACAGCCGTGTCTCTCGGGAGAAGAGGAGAGCACCACGAAAAGCCGTCCCATTCATGCGCCCCATCACGACTGCCCGTCGGGAGGAGCGGACTCCACAAAAATCTGCCCCAGTCATGCGCTCATCACAGTTGCCCTCCCGTGAAGAGCGGACCTCCACGGAGCACAGCCTACGATTCCAACGCCGTATCGAGCGCTCCGGCAGAAGCCCGTTCGTCGGGCTTCCTATGCCGCATGCCCCGGGCTTGTAGCCCGGGGGTCAATCAACGGAGCTCAACGACACATCATGGGCACCGGCTCGACCACCGCATCACAAGGATGCCAGAGCCTCCCGAGCTGATGCGGCATGAGCAGCGATGAGGGGTCGGCGGCGGCGGAAGTCCAAGTTCCGCATTGGTCACGCGCATCGTAGCCCGTCGATCGACACGCAGTGCTTTCCGGTACGTAGGAAGCGATGCTGTCGTACGTCGGCCCTCCGCTGAGCGACACATACGCGCCTCCGGCCACTCGCATGCGCCCCCCATCGTTGTTGAACCATCCGCCGCTGGAGACGGGAAGCATCATGAGAGTGGAGACCCGCAGGCCGAAGAGACCGGGATCGTCCACCCCCGGCGAACCACAACCGGCGGGATTCGTCGGCTCCCGCATGGCCACGTACACACCCCGGGGTGGGATGACGTCAACGGGGCCGAAGTTCATGTATCGAGCGGAACCCGCGGTGCACGTGCTGTTGCAGTAAGAGAAATGGCTCCCATTCAAAGTCACTGGGCAATGGGAGAGATTGGTAATCTCGAACGCCTCGCCGACCTGTGGCGACCCGCCGGTGCCGGCGACGATGTACTCGCTGATGAGTATGTTGCTTGGGCTCGCGGGGATGGGCGTGGAGCATGCCTCAACCATTGAGATGCTCACCGGAGCCGACGCCGTCGCGCAGCACGTCAGGTCAGTCGTCGTGCACGCTCGGACCGTGACCAAGTGACTGGTCCCCGGCGGAGGCCCGCCCGGGGCAATAGCCGCCGCCGGCCGGAAGTAGTTCTGCCCCATCATCGTCACCGTTCCGTACGGCATCGGGGCACTGTCCAAGAAGAACTCGTACTGGACACTCGCAGGCATCGGGTCGAACTCGATGATGGGGCGGCGATCCCAGCTCGTCGTGCAAGACGTTCGGAGAACAGGTGCCGTCGGCGGGGTGCAGGGGCTGGTGACCGTCAGGCTCGTCGTGCAGCACGCTGTCTGCGCTTCGTCGTCGGTCGCGCACATGCGCAGCGTGAAGGCGCCTGCTGCGTCGGGGAAGAACGTGGCGGTGCCCGAGCCGGGGGGTGCGGGGTTCGCGGAGGAGCCGACGGGACGCGAAGAGACCGTCCAGTCGAGCGTCACCGAGCCGCCGTCGGGATCGGTGCCCGTGCCCATCAGCGTGACGGGACTCCCCACGAGACCCGTCAGCGGGGCCGGGCACATCACCGTCGGCGGGAAGCGTGGGCACACGTCGCCTTCGTCGATCACGCCGTTGCAGTTGTCGTCGCGGCCGTTGCAGATCTCCGTCGCAGGACCTGTGGATCCCGCACACAGACCCCAGCGGCCCGCGCCGTCGCACGTCTCGGTGCCGCGCACGCACTCGCCGGTGTCGGTGCCGCAGGCGCGCGTCGCGCCCGTGAGGCAGTCGCAGCCCTCGTCCTGCACGCCGTCGCAGTCGTCGTCGGTGCCGTCGCACGTCTCGGTGCGAGGATCTGTCGCGCCCACGCACATGCCCCACATGCCCGCGCCGTCGCACGTCTGCGTGCCCGCGACGCAGCGGCCCGTGTCGGTGCCGCAGCCGCGCGTCATGCCGATCGTGCACGCGCAGCCCTCGTCGATGGTGCCGCTGCAGTTCTCGTCGCGGCTGCCCTCGCAGCGCTCCATCGCGGGCGGCGTGGAGCCCACGCACGCACCCCAGGCGCCGGCACCGCACGTCTCGGTGCCCGCCACGCACTCGCCCACGTCGGTGCCGCAGCCACGCGTGAGGGCCTCGTCCGTGCGGCCGTCGCAGTCGTCGTCCTCGCCGTTGCAGAGCTCGTCGATGGGGCTGATCGATCCGAGGCACGTGGAGTAGCGACCATCGGTGCACATCTCGGTGCCCGTGACGCACGCGCCGGTGTTGGTGCCGCAGCTGCGCGAGAGGCTCTCGTCGGTCGAGCCGTCGCAGTCGTCGTCGAGGCCGTTGCACACGTCGATGCGCGGGAGCACCGCGCCCTCGCACATGCTGAACGCGCCATCGACGCACACCTCGACGCCCGAGATGCAGATGCCGCGATCGAAGCCACAGCGGCGCGTGAGGCCTTCGTCCACGGTGCCGTCGCAGTCGTCGTCGAGGTCGTTGCAGATCTCGGCGATCGGGCCCGTCGCGCCCTCGCAGTCGGTGCGCATGCCGTCGACGCAGCGCTGAACGCCCGCGGTGCACTCGCCCACGTCGCTGCCGCACGGCAGATCGCCATCACCGGAGCAACCGCAGCCCTCGTTCGAGACGCCGTCGCAGTCCTCGTCGAGCGCGGCCTCGTCGCACTGCTCGGCGCTCTCGAGCACGTCGCCCATGCACGTCGTCCAGCGACCGAACTCGGTGCCCTCGCACGCCATCGTTCCGTCGGCGCAGACGCCGAGGCGACGGTGCGCCGGATCACCACGGAAGCAGCTCGTGGTGATGCCCGCCTCGCACGCGCAGCCGTCGTCGACCTCGCCCGTGCAGTCGTCGTCGATGCCGTTGCCGCACACCTCTTCGGCCATGCACTCGCGATCGGTCATGCCCGCATCGGGTCGCACGGGACGGAACGCGTCGACGCTCGGATCGACCCACGCGTCGAGGAAGAACGCCGCGTCGAGACGTCCGCCGTCCATGCCCGCGTCGGCCCACGGCGCATAGACGTCCGGCAGCTCGGGCGGCGGTGGCGTGGTGCAGCCCAGCGCGGTCGACGCCGCGATCACGAGGAAGAAGAGAAGAGCGGCCCGGCCCAAGCCACGACGAGACATGGCCAGCACCATGTCATGCGACGGGCAGCGGCGGCAGGGGCCCCGACCGTGCCAGCTCGGTGACGTCAGCAGCCGCGAGACTCACGCGTGCGGCAGAGGCCTGCCTCGCCGGACTCGGCGGAGGCGGCATCCGGACCGACGCATCGCGCGGCGACCCAGAAGCGAACGCCCCAGCTGGGGAGCGGGCGGACCATGTACGCGGTCGCGCCCATCCATCCCGTCGCCGCGGGTGGTGAGGGCTCGCCGTCGGTGTACTGACCGCGCCATCGGAACTGCGGCGAGGTGCCGGGCGGGCACCCCACGCTCGCGTCGCCTTGCGCGAAGTACCAGTTGCCGGCGTAGTCGGGCAGCGCGATCCACGAGCCCGCGCCGTACGCGCGCGCGCCCTCGGAGATCGTGACGCTGAGCGAGGGCGCACCGGGCGTATCGACGTTCGTCACCGCGCTCGCCACGTCGGACCACTCGCTCGCCATGCCGCCGCGGAGCGCGCGCACGCGGAAGTGAAAGCGTGTCCCTTGAGGCAAGCCCGTCGCGGCGTGGCTCGTGGCGCGCGCGTCGGTGGTGCTCGCGTCCGCGGTGAACGCGGCGTCTCGCGCGCGCTCGACCTGGTAGCCCGTCGCCGATCCCACGCCGGTCCACGTGACGGCGATCTCGCTCGAGGACACTGTCGTCGCCACGACGTCGGTCGGTCGCGGTGGCGGCCCCGGGACCCATGCGTCGGGCGGCCCTGCGTCGCGGCCGCCGATCGGGAGGCAGCCGAGGTCGGCGACGCAGCGCTCACCGCGGGCGCAGAGCGAGTCGTCGCCGATGTCGAGGCAGACGCCGAGCGCGCACGTGGGAACCACGCAGCCCGTGGGGCCGCCGCAGTCGTCGTTCATCACGCACTGCGCGGGGGGGCACTCGATCGAGGGATCGGTCGCGAAGCCCGTCGCGCACGAGGGCTCCGCGCACTGGCCCGCGACGCACGTCTGCCCCTCGTCGCACACCACGCCCGAGCACGAGCGGCTCACCACGACGTTGACCAACAAGCTGCCGCGGAACTCCACCTGCACGTCGCGCACGGCGACTGTCGAGGGACCGTAGTGCAGCGTGACGCGGACGCGACGAAGACCGTGCGGAAGCCCCTGTGCGTTGGCGACCTGCGTGGGCCGCGAGAGCGAGTCGTAGGGACCGAGCGAGGACGACGCGACGATGTCGCCATCGATCTCCGTCGAGACGCGATCGATCTCGAGGCCGGGCACGAGATCGGTCTGCACGTGCACGATGAGGCCCTCGGGCGTCTCGCTCGGACAGCCGAGGACGAGCGTCGCGAGACACGCACCGAAGAGCATCACGGCCGCGCGCGAGTGGATCACGCTGACGAGCGTAGACCGGTTGCACAGCAGTCTGGCGCCAGTTCTCGGCAGTCCTCCGCCACGCTCACTGCGACGGACCGACTCTCGTTAGGATGGCCGCATGACGTCCCGCACCTGGCTCGCCTCGCTCGTTCTCCTCGTCGGATGCGCCCCCTCCGAGCCGCTCGGTCCGCCCGTGACGCCCAGCGCGTTCTGCCCCCAGCTCGCGCGCGTGATCTGTGACGCGGACGACGACTGCTGCGAGGCGACGAGCGAGGACCCCGACTGCGTGGACACCGAGACGGTCGCGTGCGCCGAGACGCTCGGCCAGCTGCTCGAGGACCCGCGGGTGCTCTACGTGCCCGAGCGCGCGGGCGCCTACCTCGAGCGCCTGCGCGCCGACGCGGCGGAGTGCTTCGCGACGCCCACGGCCGACGTGCGGCTCGCCTTCGAGGGCACGCTCGAGCTCGGCGAGAGCTGCACGCCACCGAGCGTCGACGACGTCCCCACGACGCGCGATCTGTTCATCGCCGCGGCCGCGTGCGGCGAGGACGCGTGCCGCGCGCACCTCGACCTCGGGGGCCACCTCGACGCGCGCTGCGAGCGACGCGAGGCCGCGGGCACCGACGCGTGCTCGCACCCCTTCGACTGCGGCACCGGTGAGTACTGCAACCTCGCGGCGGGCTGGCGAGCCGGCGACTGGGGTCGCTGTCAGCCCACGCAGGGTGAGGGCTGGGCGTGCACGCGCGACGCCGAGTGCGCGAGCGCGTTCTGCGACGCGGGTCGCTGCACCACGCGCACCGGTCTCGCGCAGTGTCTCGTCGTCGCCTACCCCGACCTGGTGCTCTCCACCGATCCGGTGCTCTTCCTCCGACTGGGCGAGCGCTCGGGACGCTCCGCCAACGACGCGTCGTCCAACGCGACGCACGGCAGCTACGCCGAGCCCGTCGAGCGCGTCGAGGGCGCGCTCAGCGGCAGCGACGATCGCGCGATCTCGCTCTCGGGCATGGGCGGCAGCGTGTCGGTCGCGGAGATCGAGGCGCTCTCCACCGAGGAGGTCACGCTCGAGCTCTTCGTGTCGATCCCCGAGATGGGAGGCGGCCCGATCGCGATGCTGCTGGGCGAGGACGGCGAGTTCCTGCGGCTCGACGCCGAGGGCCGCACGCTGCGCGCGTCGGTGCCCGGCATGCCGGGCGAGGGCATGATGGAAGGCGCACCGCTCGCCCTCGCCTCCGCCGACGGCGCGCTCACCGAGGGCTTCCATCACGTCGCGCTGGTGGTCTCGGGCCGCGACGCGCGCCTCTACCTCGATGGCGCCGAGGTCTCGACGGTCACGGGCGCAGGCGACCTCCCCGCGCGCGCCGCGCTGCGCCTCGGCCTCGAGCCCAACGAGGATCCGATGATGACGCGGTCGCTCACGGGCTCGCTCGACGAGGTCGCGCTCTACCGCGCTGCGCTCGAGCCCAGCGTGCTCACCGCGCACGTGGCCGCCGCGCGCGACGGCGAGACGCGCCGCGACTCGTTCGTCTACGCGTGGGCGCGATGAGACTGCGCGGCCCGATCGAGACAGCCCTCGCGTTCGCCTTCGCGCTCGCGGCCTCGGGGCTCGTGCCTTCGTCGGTGCTCGCGCAGACCTGTTACATCCACCCCTACCCGCGCGTCAGCGATCCCTACGGCTGCTGCTACAGCTGCGCGCGCTTCTGCGAGCGCGACAACGCGCACCGCGGCACCGACTACTACGCGCCGGGCGACAACGTGCCGGTCCCTGCCGTCGCCGACGGCGTCGTGACGCTCGCGGGTCCCGCGGGAGATCTCGGCTGGCGTGTCGAGATCGCGCACCCCGACGGTGTGTACTCCACCGCCTGTCACATGCAGACCGGCTCGCTGCGCGTGGGCGTGGGCGATCGCGTGAGCCGCGGACAGACCATCGGGATCCAGGGCGAGACCGGCTACGCGTTCGGAGAGCACGTGCACCTCGTGATGAGCTACGCGCACAACGCCGCCCCGTATCGCTCCGCACCGTCGTTCGACGCGTGGGCGTACATCCAAGCGCACCTCGTGTGCCGCCCCGATCGCGATGGAGACGGATCGTACGAAGGCGACGACTGCGACGACGCCGATCCTCGACGACGACCGGGCGGCACCGAGACCTGCGATGGTCGCGACAACGACTGCGATCCCCGCGTCGACGAGAGCCTCCGTCGCGCCTGCGGCTCGGACGTGGGCACGTGCCGCATCGGCGAGCAGACGTGCAGCGCGGGCGACTGGGGCAGCTGCGTCGGAGAGGTCGCGCCCGTCGAGGAGACGTGCGACCGACGCGACGACGACTGCGACGGCGCGAGCGACGAGGACCGCGTCTGCGATCACGAAGACGCCGCGCTCGCGCTGCTCGTGCTGAGCCCCGCGAGCAGCGACGTCGACGGCGACGGCGACGCGGACGCGTGCCTGCGCACTGTCGACGGCTTCGAGTGTCTGACGAGCGCGCGGTTCGGCTTCGAGGGCACCGTGCGCGGTCCGCGGATGGCCACCGAGAGCGGCTGGGACGAGCGCGCGGCGTACACGTCGATCCGCATGGGCGACGTCGACGGCGATGGCCGCGACGACGTCTGCGCACGAGAGGGCGATCGGTTCCGCTGCTGGCGCGCGACGGGACAGGGCTTCGACGTCGTCGGCGCCAGCCTCCCGACCGGCGCGCCCTCACCGAGCGCGCGCACCACCGAGACGTGGCTGCCCGACGTCGACGGCGATGGCCGCGTCGATCTCTGCGCGCGAGACGTGGACGGCCTCCGCTGTCTGCAGAGCGGGGACGGAACGACCGTGGCGCTCAGCGCGCTCGCCGACGCGCGCGGCTTCGACGACGTGATCCGTCACGGCTCGATCCGCTTCGGTGACGTGGACGGCGATGGACGCGACGACGTGTGCGCGCGCCTCGAGGAAGGCCTCGCGTGCTGGATCTCCGAGGCGGCCGGCTTCACCACGCGCTGGCAGTCGAGCGTGCTCGGCGACGAGGTCCCGAGCACGCACGCAGGCAGCTGGCAGCTCGCCGACGTGAACGGCGATGGACGCGACGACGCCTGCGCGCGCACGTCCGAGGGCTTCGGATGCTGGCTCGCCGACGACGCATCGTTCGGCCGCTTCGTGCGCGGTCCCTCCATGGGCGATGACGACGGCTTCGCCGACCGCTCGGTGTACGCGAGCTTGCGCATGGGCGATCTCGACGGCGACGGTCGCGCCGACGTGTGCGCGCGTCTGCCCAGCGGTGTTCGCTGCTGGCGCGCGAGCGGCGAGGGCTTCGATCGCGCGATCGAGGGCCCCGCGCTCTCGGACGCGGAAGGCTGGAGCGCACCCGCGCGGGTCGAGTCCCTGCGCCTGGCGGACGTCGACGGTGATGGTCTCGCGGACCTCTGTGCGCGTGACGTCGACGCGCTGCGCTGTTGGCTGTCGGAAGGGACGCACTTCGAGCGGCAGTGGCGCGCGCTCGAGTGGAACGCCGCGGCAGGCCACGACCGACCGAGCTCCGCGAGGACGTTCACCCTCGGCAGCGGCGGCGCGCGCGTGCCTCCCGCGCTCCGAGGTGCGTTCGACTGCGGCGCGCAAGGACGCGCAGGTCCGCCGTGGGCTGTCGCGCTCTCGCTGGTGGCGCTCTCGCTCGCGAGGCGTCGCGGTCGC
>JAFLCL010000158.1 GCA_017303575.1 Deltaproteobacteria bacterium | reverse complement strand
GCCGCCGTTCGCTGCGAGCGCGCACGACGCCGAGCCCGCGACGCCACGGCAGGCTGGGAGCGCTGCGCGCCGGTCACGCCGCCACCCGCCTGATGCAGGGGCAGCGTTGACGTCGCGGGACGGGCCGCGCACAAACGCGCCGATGTCCGAGGATCCCGAGCCCGCGGAGGCGTCTGCGACCGACCGCACGACGGACGGCTGGGCGCGGCTCGCGGAGGACGTCGCGAACGATCGTGCGCCCGCCCCGCGCGCTTGGCCGACGGGCGCATGGGAGGTGCTTCGCGGCGCGTTCCCGCCCGTTCTGGAGGGCGATGGCGTACGCGCGCTGCTCGCGCCCGTCGTGGCCGCGGTGGCATGGCTCGGCGCGGGCTTTCGCGAGATGGTCGCGGGCACGGCGATCGATCCGCTCGCGCTCTTGATGCGCCTCCTCGCGGTCGGCCTCACGACCCGCGCGCTGATCCTCGGCATCGGCCTGGCGAAGCGCCTCGTCGTCGCCTCGCGCGCGAGCCGCGCGCGCCTGGTGCTCGCCCCCGAAGGCCTCGCCTTCCACGACGGCGCGCGCACGATCACCTTCGATCGCAAGGCGATCACGTCGATCGTCGAGGCCGGCATGTGGCAGACGCGACGCACGAGCGGCCGCCGCTGGGCAGACGTGCTCGTGGTCGGCAGCGCGCGCGATCTCCTCTACCTCGCCATCCCGCCGCTCTTCGAGCACAGCCCCGGCGTGCTCGCAGAGAAGCTGATGCGCTGGCTCGGCCCCGCGCCCTACGAGGAAGAGCGATCGTTTCCCGATCCCGCCCCGCTCGCGAGCAAGGTGTACGAGGATGCGTCGCGCGGCATCACAGACGCTGGGACCCTCGTCATCCCGCACGGCGAGGGCTGGGCGCGTCGCGGCCCCTACGCCACCATCCTCCTCGCGATCGTGATGGTCGAGGGCCTCGCGCGGCTCGAGGTCGACGTGCCCGCCGATCTCTGGCCGTTCGCGATCGGCGCGGTGCTCGTGGCGCTCGTCTTCCCCTTGGGCTGGTGGCTCATGACGCGCCGAGAGATCTCGGTGCGCAAGGGCATCGCGCTCGTCCTCACGCCCGCGGAGCTCTTGCTGCGAACGCGGGCCGGTGTGCACCGCGCGCGGTGGGGCAAGCTCCAGCGCGTCTCCATCGACACGCGGCGCGCCTTCAGCGTGCTCGATGGCGTGCACGAGACCAAGACGCTCGTCCTCAAGCGCAAGGACGAGCCGCCGATCCGGTACGACGAGGCCTTCCTCGGGCTGCCCGCCGAGGTCGCGCAGGTCCTCATCGACGCCTACCGAACCGCCCAGCTGCCCAAAGATCGCGCGCTCTCCGCGACACCGTCCGCCGCTGTCGCGTCAGCCGCCGATCAGGCCACGCAGCTCGACGAGACCACGTCCGACGCCGGCACCGATCACGCGTGACATCACGCGGCTCAGGCCCGGCACGGGCGTGACCATGCGGATGTTCCACGTCAGGTGCGATCCTTCGACGTCGTTCACGCGCTTGGGCTCGATCAGCACCTCGCCGCGGTGGTGCGATAGGCCGGCGCCCCGCACCACGCGGTAGACGAGGCGTCGCGGCGCGTCCGCGTACACCACCTCTTCGTCCACGATCGATGGCCCGAGCCGGATGCGGCGCACCGCGCCCACGCCGCGCTCGTCGCCGCGCACGATCAAGCGCACGCGCGCGCCCACCCACTTCCCCATCGAGGCGTGATCGGTGAGCGCGTCCCACAGGCGGGCCGGAGGAACGGCGAAGTCGAGCTCGAGACAGACGTCGCGCTGGCTCACGAGGTCACGCGGTCCACGAGACCTCGGTGATCTCGTACACGCGATCGCCGCCCGGCGCGTTGACGGTGACCTCGTCGCCGACCTTGCGGTTGATGAGCGCGCGCGCGATCGGCGAGCTCACGGAGATGGTGCCCTTCTTCAGGTCGGCCTCGTCGGGGCCGACGATGCGGTAGCGGACCTTCTTGCCGCTGTCGGTGTCCTCGAGGTTCACCCACGCACCGAACTTCACCTTGTCGCCGCTGAACGTCGAGGCATCGATCACATCCGCGCGCGAGATGCTGTCCTCGATCTGGTTGATGCGCGCCTCGATCATCCCCTGCTTCTCCTTGGCGGCGTGGTACTCGGCGTTCTCGCGGAGATCGCCGTGCTCGCGGGCCACGCCGATCTCCTTCGAGATGCGGGGGCGCTCCACCGTCTTGAGGAACTGCACCTCGGTCAGCAGCGCCGCGTGCCCTTCCGGGGTCATGGGGACCTTGTCCATGCAGCCGTCATAGGACGGCGCTCCCGAGACCGCAACTTCGCCCCACCCCGAGATCGGAGCATCAGCGCGCGAAGCAGGCGTGATGGAAGCGCAGGAGCTCGATCGATCCGGGCCCGCGGTTGAAGGAATAGGCGTGCGGGCCGACATACTCCACGAGCTCATGCGTGATCCCGCGCGCGCGCCACGCGGCCGAGAGCTCGCGCGTGACGCGGAGGAAAGGGTCCCGATCGCTCGAGGCGAGCCGCAGACACGACGTGGCGCTCGAGGCGAGCGCCCCGTACGCAGCCACGCGGCCGCGCACAGCGGGCTGGATCCCCCCCACGCTCGCGAACGCATCGGTCCTCCGCAAGCCGACCTCGAGCGCGACCATGCCTCCGAGCGACACTCCGTCGATCGCGGTGCGGCGTGGTTCGGCCGTCAGCGCGGGCAGGCTGCGGCGCACGGTGGGCAGCATTACGTCGGTCAGCCAGCGTCCGTACGCCTCGATCGCCGCCGAGCCGGGCATCTCCTCCATGAAGTCCGGCGTGTACGGCATCACCACCGCGACGTCGCGAAACGGGTGCGCATGCAGGGCACGCGTCATCGACCGCAGCTGCGCCTCGCTCGCCATCTGCGCCACGTCTGCGCTCGTCACGCGCCCACGCGAGAGCGCTGCGAACGCTGCCTCGAGCGCGTAGTCGTCGAGCCAGCCCCGCGCGCCTCGCGAGGGACCGCGCACCGCCTCGCCCCGCCCATGCAGCGCGACGATCACCGACAGCGAGCCCGGTGCGTGCGCGCCCGAAGGCAAGAGCACGAGCACCTCTTCGCTCGTCGCGTCGTGCGGCACGCCGGCGATGACCTCACGACGTGAGGCGACGGAAGCGGCCCGCTGTGCGCGCGTGGGCACGGCAACCCAGGCGAGGAGGACGAGCACGATCAGCGCGAGGCTCGCGCGCGCGATCCCTCGCGGCTCGTCGTTCGTGCTCACGGAGCGTGCGAGCGACGACGGCGCAGGTCCTCGTGATATTCCTGGATCGAGCGCACCGCGAGCGGCCCTTCACGACGCGCCTCGAGCGCATCGACGGCGGCCACGGCCGCGGCGATGGTGGTGAAGTACGGGATGCCCGACACGAGCGTCTGGCGGCGCAGCGAGTAGCTGTCGCGGATCGCCTGCGCGCCCTCGGTCGTGTTGATCACGATCGCGATCTCGCGGTTCGTGAGCCGATCGACGATGTGCGGACGGCCCTCGCGCACCTTGTTCACGCGCTCGCTCGCGATGCCCGCGCGCTGGAGCGCGTCCTGCGTGCCGCCCGTCGCCACCACCTGATAGCCGAGCTCGATCAAGCGCAGCGCGACCTCGCACGCGGCGGGCTTGTCGTCGTCGCGCACGCTCAGGAACACGCGGCCCTCGCGGGGGAGCTTGCTGCCTGCGGCGAGCTGTGCCTTGAGGAACGCGCTCGGGAGGGCATGCGAGAGGCCCATCACCTCGCCCGTCGATCGCATCTCGGGCCCGAGGATGGTGTCGACCCCCGGGAACTTCGTGAAGGGAAAGACCGACTCCTTCACCGCGACGTGGGTCGGCACGATCTCGCGCGTGAAGCCGAGCTCGTTGAGGGTCTTGCCCGCCATGACCTTTGCGCCGAGCTTCGCGAGCGGCGCGCCGATCGCCTTGCTCACGAAGGGCACGGTGCGCGAGGCGCGCGGGTTCACCTCGAGCACGAACACAGCGCTGCCCTTGATGGCGAACTGCACGTTCATGAGGCCGACGACGCCGAGCTCGAGCGCCAGCGCGCGCGTGGAGCTGCGGATGCTCGCGAGCACCTCGGGCGGCAGCGCGTGCGCGGGCAGCACCATGGAGCTGTCACCCGAGTGCACGCCCGCCTCTTCGATGTGCTGCAAGAGGCCGCCGATCACGACGGTCTTTCCGTCCGAGATGCAGTCGACGTCGACCTCGATCGCGTCCTTCAAGAACTGATCGACGAGGATCGTCTGCTTCTCCGCGTCCTCCACGGCCTGGAGCGCGACGGTGAAGTACTGCGCGAGATCGGCGCGCGAGTGCACGACCTCCATCGCGCGACCGCCGAGCACGTAGCTCGGGCGCACCACCACGGGGAAGCCGATGCGCTCTGCGATCTCGAACGCCTCCTGCATGCCGCGGGCGATGCCGCCCTGCGGACGCTTGAGCGCGAGCTTGGTGAGCAGCTCGTCGAACTGCTCGCGATCCTCGGCGCGATCGATGGCCGCCGCGCTCGTGCCGAGGATCGGCACGCCCGCGCGCTGGAGCGCCATCGCGAGCTTGAGCGGCGTCTGTCCACCGTACTGGACGATCACGCCGAAGGGCTGCTCGACCTCGACGATCGCGAGCACGTCCTCGAGCGTGAGGGGCTCGAAGTACAGGCGATCGCTGGTGTCGAAGTCCGTCGAGACGGTCTCGGGGTTGCAGTTGACCATCACGGTCTCGAACCCGAGCTCCTTGAGCGCGAACGACGCGTGCACGCAGCAGTAGTCGAACTCGATGCCCTGCCCGATCCGGTTCGGCCCGCCGCCGAGGATGATGACCTTCTTGCGATCGGTGGGCGCTGCCTCGGAAGCGCGTCCCCACGTCGAGTAGAGGTACGGCGTCTTGGCGACGAACTCCGCTGCGCACGTGTCCACACGCGCGTAGATGGGTCGCACGTCGAGCGCTGCGCGAGCGTTCGCCACCGTCGCGCGATCCTCGCCACGGAGCGAGCCGATGCGCGCGTCGGTGAAGCCCATCGTCTTGGCGCGACGGATCGCGTCGCGCTCGATCGGCTGGCCCTTGCTCGCCTCGATGACGCGCTCCTCCTGCACGATCTCCTCGAGCTGCGTGAGGAACCACGGGTCGATCGCCGTCGCGCGATGGAGATCCGCGACGCTCGCGCCGAGCCGTAGTGCGTCGCAGAGGTACCAGACGCGATCGCCGAGCGGCGTCTGCACGATGTCGAGGATCGCGTCGCGCAGCTCTTCATCCGTCGCGCTGGGGAGGTTCTCGTTCTTGCGCGGCGCACCGAGCAGGATCGGCGTGCCCGGCGCCTGGGTGCGCATCGTGCGCACCTCCTCCGCGAGCTGGAGGTAGTCCGCGCGCTCGAGCAAGGACACGAGCCCGTCCCTTCCGATCTCGAGCGAGCGCGCCGCCTTCTGGAAGGCCTCCTTGAAGGTCTTGCCGATCGACATCGCCTCGCCGACGGACTTCATCTGCGTCGTGAGGCGCGGGTCGGCGCCGCGGAACTTCTCGAACGCGAAGCGGGGCCACTTCACGACGACGTAGTCGATCGTCGGCTCGAACGCGGCGCTGGTGCCCGTGATCGTGTTCACGAGCTCGTCGAGGCGGTAGCCCACCGCGAGCTTCGCGGCGATGCGCGCGATCGGGTAGCCGGTGGCCTTGGACGCGAGCGCGCTCGAGCGCGACACGCGCGGGTTCATCTCGATGACGATCATGCGACCGTCCTTCGGATCGATCGCGAACTGGATGTTGGATCCGCCCGTCTCGACACCGATCTCCGAGATCACCGCCCGCGCTGCGTCGCGGAGGATCTGGTACTCCTTGTCGGTCAGCGTCATCGCGGGGGCGACGGTGATCGAGTCACCCGTGTGCACGCCCATGGGATCGAAGTTCTCGATCGTGCAGATGACCGAGAAGTTGTCCGCGCGATCGCGGATGACCTCGAGCTCGTACTCCTTCCAGCCGAGCACGCTCTCTTCGATCAGGCACTCGTGCGTGGGGCTCTGCGAGAAGGCCCAGCGGATCGCGGCGTCGAACTCGGTGCGGTTGTACGCGATGCCGCCGCCCGTGCCGCCCATCGTGAACGAGGGCCGGAGGATCACGGGGAAGCCGATCTCGGCGACCGCTGCGTCGGCCTCTTCGAGCGTCTTGGCCGTGCGCGCGCGGCAGACGCCGAGGCCGATCTTCTCCATCGCCTGCTTGAAGAGCTCGCGATCCTCGGCCTTGTTGATCGCCTCGACGTTCGCGCCGAGCAGCTCCACGCCGTACTTCTCGAGCGCGCCGCTGGCGTGCAGGGCGAGGGCGAGGTTGAGCGCGGTCTGTCCACCGAGCGTGGGCAAGAGGGCCTGCGGCCTCTCGCGCGCGATGATCGCCTCGACGACCTCGGGCACCAGCGGCTCGATGTACGTGCGATCCGCGAACTCGGGGTCCGTCATGATCGTGGCCGGATTCGAGTTCACGAGGACGACCTCGTAACCCTCTTCCTTCAGCGCCTTGGCGCCCTGCGTTCCCGAATAGTCGAACTCGCAGGCTTGGCCGATCACGATCGGGCCGGAGCCGAGGAGGAGGATCTTCTTGATGTCATCCCGACGCGGCATCGGGGGCGGCTGGTACCAGGCGCCGCGATGCACCGCAAGGCACGTCGTCAGGGAGGGGCGAGACGCCCCACACGCGGGTCGAGATCGCGCGCCAGCGCCTCGACGATCGTGCGCCCGCGCGCGCCTCGCGCCGTGACCCGGGCGCGCCGTCCCTGTGCGGCGAGAGCGAGCTCGAGGACGACACCATCCTTCGCCACCGCGTCACCGAATCGTTCGCCCCACTCCACGAAGCCGACCGACTCGACGAGCAGGTCGCGCAGGCCGATCTCGTCGAGCTCGCTGGCGTCCGTGAGCCGATAGAGATCGGCATGCACGATGGGCAGCCGCCCCTCGTGCTCGTTGACCAACGCGAACGTCGGGCTCTGGATCGGCAAGCGCGAAGGTACGCCCAGCGCACGGCAGACGCCGCGCACGAAGAACGTCTTGCCCGCCCCGAGAGGCCCCTCGAGGAAGACGACGTCGCCCTTCGTGAGCAGCGCCGCGAGATCACGCGCGAGGCGTAGCGTCGCCCTGCGCGTGGGCAGAGCGACTGCGAACGAAGCGTCCTCCTCACGCGCCACGAGTCACCGAGACGCTGACCCGGAGCCCCAGGTCAGGACAGCGCGATCTGGATTCCGAGCGCCTGGCGGAGTCGGAAGTACTCCTCCGAGACGCTGAAGAGCACGAGCTCCTTGACCTTCTCCTTGGGGGGAACGTCCACGGGGCCCGTGGCGCCGAGCGCCTGCACCATACGCGCGGCCGTGTCGAGGTCGTTGCAGACGAGGAAGCCCGCGCGGCACGCGGTGATCTCGACGCCCTGCAGCCACTTCTTCACGTCCGTGCGCGCGCCCGCCTGCACGAAGCGGCGACCGAGCGTGCCGATCGCGTCGAGCTGCGGCGCCTGGAGGTACTTGCGGAGCTCCTGCGCCGTCTGGTCGATCTGCGCATCACCAGGGACCAGGTTGGCGAGGCGCAGCGACGCCATGAGCACCGTCTTGAGCTCGGTGTTCGAGGGCATCAGCGTGCGGATGTAGTGCTCGGGCCGGTAGTCCGAGAGGTGTCGCGCCGCGATGAACATCAGATCGAGCGGCTGGAAGCCCGTGAGCAACGTGGAGCCGCACAACGACGCCAGCGGGAACACGCGGAGGTGCGTGAGGCCGCCGGCGACGTCCTGGCGAAGGAAGAGGCGCGGCGCCGGAAGACCGAGCACCTGCGAGACGAACCCGAACGTGCGCGGGAAGGCGCCCGTGTGCGTGTTCGGATCGACCTGGTACTTCGGAGCGAGGCCCGCGTCGCGATCGGACTGCCCGCGCAGCGAGAGGATGGCGGGCCACACCTGCGAGAAGATCTTCGAGACGACCAGATCCTCGTCGGGATGCGCGAGGTCCTTCAGCCAGCGCTCGTCGTCGAGACGAGACGTCGGTCGGATGGGGCCACGCGCACGGTACTGCTCGAAGTACTGCTGCTGCTCCGCGTCTGCCTTCTTGAGGAAGCAGAGCGTCGAGGCGAGGCACCACGCCTTGTCGTACTGGCGCGCCTCGAAGTAGAGCTTGTAGAGCGCTTGGTAGGACTCGACGCGGTGCGGGTCCTGCTTGAGCAGCCACTGCTGCTCCGCGATCGCGTCGTCCACGCGCCCGGGGATCACTGCGTAGAGCTCCGCGAGGATCTGGTGCTCCTGCGGGCTCTCGGGACGGATCTGCGAGGCCATCTTGAAGGCCTCCACCGACGTCTCCGGCTGGTTCATGCGGTCGCGGTAGATGACGCCGAGGTTGTGCCAGAGCGTGTGCTCGAGCTCTCGGTTCTCGTTGCCCGTGAAGACCTTGCCCGTCACGCGGCGCAGCATCTTGCGGAACGCGCGCTCGAGCTGCTTCCAGTCCTTGCGACCGTTGAGGATCTTGTTGATCGCCTCGAAGGCCTTGAGCTGCGAGGGATCCAGATCGAGCGAGGCGTCGAGCTCCGCGAGCGCACGATCGAGATCCTTCACCTCGTCGCGGAGGATGACGGCGATCGTGTACTTGTACTTCGACTTCTGCGTCTTCTTGAAGTCGTCAGAGGCTTCCTGATCGTCGACGAGGCCCGAGATGCGCTCGATGATCTCGATCGCCGAGTCCCACTGCTTCGTCGTCTGATGGAGGATGAGGAGCTTGTGGAGGAGCTTGTGCGTCTTGGGACGCATGTCGAGAGCCTCGTAGTAGCTCTCGACCGCCTTGCTCGCGTTCTTGACCTTCTCGTTCCAGAGGTCGCCGATCTGCTCGAACATCTGGAAGCGCTCGTCAGCCGAGGCCTGATCGAGGATCTGCTTCTTGAAGTGGATGACCTGCTCCCAGTCGTTCTGGGACTCGTACAGGCCGACCACGGCCTCGAGCGTCGGGCGGTGGGTCGCCGTCTCCTCGAGCGCCTTGTCGAACATGTTGAGCGCCTTGCGGCGATCCCCCTGCTCGCGCTTGATGACGCCGAGTCGGTAAAAGACGTCGGTGAGCTGCTCCTTGTCGACGTCGTCGCGATGGTGCGCGAGCACCATCTGGTAGTACTTGAACGCCTGCTCCCAGTTCTGCGCCACGTAGTACGCGTTCGAGAGCGAGAGCAACGTCGGCAGGTGCTGCTGATCGAGCTGGTAGGCCTTGGTGAGGGCCTTGATCGCGGCGTCGGTGTTGTTGGTCTTCTGCGCGGCCTCGCCGAGCATGAAGGCCAGGCGCTGCTGCTCGGCTGCCTCGCGCTTGCCCGAGCGCTTCACGAGCATGTCGAGCAGCGGCAGCGCCGTCTCGTGCTCGCCCGTGCGCATCGCCTCTTCGGCGAGCGGTAGCGCGGCCTCTTCGTTGTCCTGGTCCTGGCGGAACGCCGCCTGGAAGCACTCGATGGCCCGGTCGTGCTCGTCGAGCTTGTCCTCGTAGAGGCGACCGAGATCGACGAGCAAGCGCGCGATGAGACGCGGCTGCTGCTGGTACTGCGACTCCTGCTCGAGCATCTTGGCGGCCGCGAGCCAGTCGCCGGAGTCGAGGTGGATCTTGCGCATCGCCTCGAGCGAAGGCAGGTGGCCTGCCTCCACGTCGAGCGCGCTCTGGTACTGGTCCACCGCGCTCGCGCGATCGCCGATCTTCTCGTCGAGGAGGCGACCCATGCGGTAGCGGAGATCGACGACGGCCTGCGGATCCTGGAGGAGCCGCGCGAGGTGCATCATCGTGTCGAGCGCCTGGCCGTGATCGCCGCGCTTGTCGTAGATGCGCGTGAGCGCGTCGAGCGCCGTGACGTTGTCCGGGTTGATCGACGTGATGTTGAGGTAGGCGTCGACCGCGCGGTCCGCGTCGTGGAGCTCGGCGTTGTAGACGTCGCCCACCGCCGCGAGGAGCTGCTGTTTCTCGGTGCGGTCCGGCGTCGCCGACGTGTGGCGCTCGTAGGTGCCGATGAGCTGATCCCACTTCTGCATGCCGCGGTAGATGCGCTCGAGCGCGCGGTACGCGGTGTCGTTCGTGGGATCGATCTCGACCACCTTCTCGAGGCGCTCGGCAGCCTTGTCCGGCTTGACGAATTCCTCCTCCCACATCGCGGCGACGCGCAGGAGGATCTGGATGCGCTCCTTCTCGGTGGTGACGCCCTCGTACTGCTGCTCGAGGACCTGCAGGAGCTCGGGCCAGCGCTCCTTCTGCGAGTAGAGACGCTCGAGGCCCTTGAGCGCGCGGATGTTCGTCGCGTCGGTCGCGAGCACCTGGCGGTAGGTCGCGATCGCTTCTTCGGCATCGCCCGTGCGGTCTTCGTACGCCTCGGCGATCTGGAGCTTCGCGCGGAGGACGTCCTCGGGTGTCTGGAGCGCGTCCGCCTTGCGACGGAGCACGTCGAGGAGCGCGGCCCACTCGCCGCTCTCGCGGTACACGCGCTCGAGCGCTTCGAGCGCGCCGATGTGCGTGGGGTCGGTGTCGAGGGCCTGCTGGTAGTAGCCGCGCGACTGCTCGGGCGTGCCGAGGTGTTGCGCCGCGAGGTCGCCCATCTGCACGTAGACGCCGGCCTTGTCGCCCGCGTCCGCCGTGATGTCGACGAGGCGCCCGAGCACCTGCTTGAGCGTCTGCCACTGCTGCGTCGAGCGGTAGAGATCCGCCATCTGGCGCATCGCCGGCACGTTCGCCGGATCGAGGCCGAGGATCTGCTGGTAGTACGGGATCGCGTACTCGGGACGACCGAGCTCGGCGCCGTACCACTTCGCGCAGGCGAGGCAGATCGCGATCTTGGTCTCGGGATCCTGCGCCTCTTGCAGCGCTGCGTTCGCGGCGCCGAGGAGGTCGTTCCACTTCTGCGTGAGACCGGCGACGCGCTCGAGCTCGTCGGTGTTCGGGTCGGTGTAGTCGACCTCCCACGCGAGCTGCAGGGCCTCGAACGCGGCGTCCTTGTCGCCGAGGTGTTTCTCCTGCACCTCCGCGATCTTCCGGAGGAGCGCGACGCGCGGCGCCGTCTCTTCCGTGTTCTCGAAGCGCGTGGTGTAGAGCTCGGCGAGCTCCTCCCAACGATCGGCTGCCTTGTGCAGCTTCTCGATCTCCACGAAGGCCACCTCGTGGTTGGGATCGAGATCGAGGATGCGCTGGTAGGCGCTCGTGCCGCGGTCCGCGTCGTTCGCAGGCGAGGCCCACGTGCTCGCGACGGTGAGCAGCGTCGCGATCTTGTCGGCCGGCGCCTCGAGCGCGTCGGCGCGTCGCTCGAAGATCTGGATCTGATCGACCCAGCTCTCGTTCGCGGCGTAGAGACGCTCGAGCGCGTCCATCGCCGCGAAGTTGCGGGGGTTGAGATCGAGCGCCTTGTTGAACGCGTCGATCGCGTCCGCCGGCTGCTGCAGCGTCGTCTCGTAGAGCGCGCCGAGCTGCATGTAGCAGGTCTCGATCGTCGCATCGTCCAGCGTCGCGGCGCCGACCTCGATCACGCGGTGGAGCGAGTCGACGAGCTCCGAGGTCTGGCCGTTCGCGCGGTAGATCTCGATGAGCGCGAAGAGCGCACCGGTGTTCGTCGGATCGATGTCGAGGACGCGCTGCCAGTTGTCGACGGCGTTGCGCTCGTTCTTGAGCTTGCCGTACCAGATGCGTCCGAGGTCGGTGAAGATCTGGACGCGCGCCTCGTCGTCGGACGCGATCGCGGCTTCGCGATCGAGCACCTCGACCAGCTCCTGGAAGCGGCCTGCCCGCGCGTGGAGATCCCCGAGCGCGTTGAGCGCCTCGGGATCCTCGCCGCGGAGCTCGAGCACCTGACCCCAGAGCGCCGAGGCCTGTGCCTCGTTCTGGAGGTAGCCCTCGGACAAGCGCGCCATTTTCGCGATCACGTCCGCACGGCCGGAGTCGCCGAGCGCGACCTTCTGCTCGCGCTCGTACGTCTTGTAGAGATTGGGCCAGTCGCCCTTCTCGGCGTAGATGCTCGAGAGCGCGGTGATCGAAGGCTCGTGCTCCGCGTCGAGGCCCTCGAGACCCTCGCGCCCCAGGATCGCGAGGTAGACCCCGATCGCTTCGTCCACGCGACCGAGATCGTTCTCGAGCACCTGACCACGGCGGAACGAGAGCTCCACCTTGTCGCGCACGTCCTCGGTGATGCCGATGCGTCGCGCGAGCACTTCCTGCAGCGCCTCCGCCGCACCGTTCTCGAGGTAGATGCGATCGAGGGCCTCGAGCGACTCGGCCTCCGTCGGGCTCGCCGTGAGCACGAAGAGGTGCGTGTCGACGGCGCGCGGGATGTCGTTGAGCTCGTTCTCGTAGATGCGCGCGAGTCGGTGACCGACCGTCACGCGCGTGGCTGCGTCGGCGTTCTGCGTGAGCACCGTGGCGAGGGTGTCGGCGAGCGGCTCCCAGCTGCCGAGCGCGCCAGCGAGGCGCTCGGTGTCACCGACCGAGCGCTCGTTGGCAGGGTCCTCGAGCAGCGCGCGGAGGTGCCACTCGTACGCGATCTGCGGCTCCGCTGCGCGGTCCTCCGCGATCTCGGCGATGCGGTGGATCATCGTCATACGCTCGGCCGGGTCGCTCACCTGCTCGAGCTCGACCTGGTAGACGCCCACGAGGCGATCCCACGCCTCGGACATGCGGTAGAGCGGCTCGAGGATCTTCGCGATCACGAGCGGCTGCGTGCCCGCGGCGAAGAGCTCTTCGAGGGCGCCGAGCGCCTTCTCGTGCTCGGGCGCCGCAGCGAGGATCTCCTTGTACTGCTCGATCGCGAGATCGACGCGTCCGAGGTGCAGCTGGTACGTCTGGCCGAGCCTGAACTGGAACTCGAGGACGTTGTCGGGGCTCGACGCGAGCTGCGCCTGACGCGACAGGACGGTCGAGAGCTCGTTCCACTTCTCGGTGGCTTCGTAGAGACGATCCAGCGCGTCGATCGCCTGCGCGTTCGTGTCCTCCGCACCGAGCACGCGGTTGTAGCGGGCGATCGCCGACTCCACGTCGCCGACCTGCACCTCGTAGAGCTGCGCCACGCGCATGCCGAGCTCGACCAGGCGATCAGGACGCTCGCTGAGCTTGTCGAGCTCCGCGTCGTAGAGGCTCGTCACGCGCGGGAAGCCATCGAGATCGGTGGCGAGGCGCTCGAGCGAGCCGAGCGTGTGCTCATCGGCGTTGTCGTGCGGCAGCGCGCGTGCGTACGCGTCGAAGGCTTGCTGCGCGCTCTCGAGCTGCGTCTCCGACAGCTCTGCGATGCGGTGGAGGAGCTCGACCTTGTGGCGCGGATCCTCTTCGTACGCGACCTGCACCTCGAGGACGGCGACGAGCTTCGCCCACTCGCCGAACTGCTGGTAGACGGGCTCCAGCGTCGTCGCGGCGCGAAGTGGCTCGCCGCGCGGTCCATCGGTACCGACGGCCGCCGCGCCCTCCTTGATCATCGCCTCGAGCGCGTCGAGCGTGGGCTGGTGATCAGGCACCACGCCGAGGATCTCGCCGTAGCCTTCGACGGCCTTGGACGAGTCCGCGAGCTGGTGATGATGGAGATCCGCGATGCGGAAGCGGTACGAGATGACCTCGTTCGGATCCGACGCGAGCTCGGCCTCGCGCTCGAGGATCTGACGCAGCTCCTGCCAGTTGCCTGCGGCCTGGTAGAGCACGTCCAGCCGCTGGATCGCGGCGATGTCGTCGGGATCGATCTCGAGGATGCGCTGGTAGGTGTCGACGGCCTTGGCTGCGTCGTTGAGCTCGTGCTCGTAGACAGCGCCGACCTCGACGTAGAGGCGCTTCTTCTCGTCCGGATCGCTGACGACGTCGGCCTTCTGCGTGTAGATGCCGAGGAGGTCCGGCCAGCGCTCGAGCTTGAGGTTGAGCTCGATCAGCTTGTCGAGCGCCTGGAGCTCTTCCGCGTCGACGGTGAGGACCTTCTTGTAGACCTCGATCGCATCGATCGGACGCTCGAGGATCTCCTCGTAGATCGAGGCCGCGCGGAAGAGGTGCTCCTTCTGATCGTCGGCGACATCGAGCATCTCCGCCTTGCGGAGCAGGATCAGCGCGAGCGGCTCGTACTGCTCCGAGCCCTGGAACAACCGCTCGAGCGACGAGGCGGCATTGAGGTTCGTCCCATCGAGACCGAGGATGCGCTGGTGGTGCGCGATCGCCGTCGCGACATCGCCGAGCTGTGCCTCGCGCACGTCGGCGGCCTTGGTGAGGAGCGCGTTCGCGAGCTGCACGTCCTCGCGGACCGAGCCCTCTTCGGCAGGCTCCGCGGCGGCGACGAGCGCGCTCGAGCGCTCCTCGTACACCTTCGCGAGGCCCTCGAAGTCACCCGTCGTCGCCGCGAGCCGCTCGAGCTGCTCTTGCGAAGTGGTGTTCGCCGGATCCTCCGCGAGCGCGCGCGCGTACGAACCGAACGCGTTGACGTTGTCGTCGAGCGCGATCTCGTAGAGCTCTGCGATGCGGTGGAGCAGCTCGACCTTGCGCTCACTCTCGCTCGCGTGCTGCGTCTGGATCTCGAGGACACCGATGAGCTTCTGGAACTCGTTCGCGTCTCGGTAGATCGGCTCGAGGATCTCGGTGATCGCGAGCTGGTGCTGGGGGCTCGCGAGCAGGCGCTCGAGCGCCGCGAGCGCGTCCGCGTTGGACGGATCACGGCCGAGCACGTCGCGGTGGATCTCGATCGCCGCGTCCGCTGCGCCCATGTGCGTCTCGCGCAGGGACGCGAGGCGGAGCATCAGCGCGGTCTGCTCGTCGGGCGAGGTCGCGAGCGAGAGCTGCCGCTGGACGTTGTCCGCGAGCTCCGTCCACTGCCCCTGCTTCTCGAACAAACGATCGAGCGACGAGAGACCTCGACGGCTCGTGGGATCGAGCTCGAGCACCTCACGGTAGACAGCGATCGCGCTCTGCGGCTCCTCGAGGACGGTCTCGTGGATGTCGGCGACTCGACCGAGCAGCTCTTCCTTGCCCTCGGGATCGTTCGCGAGGTCGGCCTTGCGGCGGAGCACGCCGAGGAGATCACGATGCCGTCCCGTGCGCTGGAACAGCTCTTCGAGCGCGTCGAGCACCTCGGCGTCTGCCGGGTCGTTCTCGAGCACCTTCTCGTAGGCCTGCACGGCCGCATCGGTCGCGCCGAGCTTGAGGTCGTGGATGCGCGCAGCGCGGATCCACAGGCGCCGCGAGAGATCCGGATCCTGCGACGCGGCGGCGAGCGAGGACGTGAGCGCGACGAGGTCGGGCCACCACGTGCGCGCCTCTGCGATCGACTCGAGGCGCTCGATCGTGTCGGCGTGCTCGGGCATCTCGCGCAGCGCGCGGCCGAACGCGTCGAACGCGCGACGTGCGTCGCCGATCTGCGCACCGGAGACCTCACCGATCTTGCTGAGCAGCTCGAGCTTGCGCTCGGGCTCCTCCGCACCACGGACGAGCACCTCGAGCGCGCGCACGAGCGACTCCCAGTCGCCCCGCATCTCGTAGATGGGCTCGAGAATCTGGGCCGCGCTGACGCCGAGCTCGGGCAGCTCGAGGAACGACTCCAGCGCGACACGCGCGCCGTCGTGCTCCGGAAGGATCGTGACGACCTCGCGGAAGAGATCGAGCGCGCGCGCCTTGTCGTTCAGGTGCTGCTCGAGCACTCGCGCGAGGCGGAACTTGAACGCCGCGAGCTCCTCGTCCGAGGAAGGACCGAGGTCGATGCGACGCTCGAGCGTGGCCGCGAGATCGGTCCAGCGACCCTGCTTCTCGAAGAGCGTGTCGAGCGCGCGGTAGGCCTCGCTCTCGTCGTCTCCCCACTCGTCGATGATGCCGCGGTACGCAGAGATCGCCGCGTCCGGCGCCGCGAGCTCCTTCTCGAGGAGCGACGCGCGACCGTAGGCCATCCGCTTCTTCGAGTCCGAGTCGGTCTCGAGCTCCAGGCGACGATCGTAGATGTCGAGGAGGTCCTGGAAGCGCGAGGTCTCGCGGTAGAGGCCATCGAGCGCCTCGATGGCGGGCATGTTGCCGGGGTCGGCCTCGTGGACGCCGCGGAACTGCGCGATCGCCTCGTCGATCTTGCCGACGGCACGGAGCACGCCGCCCAACTGGAGACGCAGATCGATCTGCTCGGTGACGTCCGCGCTCGCCTCGATCGCCGCCGAGTACGTGGCGATGACGCGGTCCCACCCGTCGACGCTCGGCGCGAGCCGCGCGACGTCCTCGCGAAGGATCTCGCGCATCGGATCGAGCGCGAGACCCTCGAGGTACTTCGCGAACGCGACGTCGTTCTTCTTGAGCTTCTCTTCGTAGAGCACGCCCGCTTCGCGGACGAGGACGATTCGCTCTTCGCGCTCGGTGAGGTGCTTGAGGCGGACCTCGTACGCGCCTGCGAGCTTCTTCGCATCGCCCGCCGTCTCGTAGATGGGCGAGAGCGCGAGCGCGGCATCGTTGTTCTCTGCGTCGAGCTCGAGGACCTTCTCGTACGCGCGCGCCGCGCGATCGGACTTGTCCTGCACCTGCCAGAGGCGCGCGACGCGGAAGTAGAGATCGATCTGCTCTTCCTTCGGCGCGTCCTTGTTCCCCGCCTCGCGCTCGAGCGTGCGGATGAGCTCGTCCCACTTGCCGGTCGGCGCATAGAACGCCTCGAGATCGTCCCACGCCTTGATCGCGACGTAGCGGCGCTTGAGCTGCTCCTGCGCGCGCTTGTCCTCCGGATCGAGCGCGAGGAGCCGCTGGAACGCGCTCACGGCACCGTGATCGTCGTTCAGCTTGTCCGCGTAGATCATTCCGAGCTTGGCGAGGAGCTGCTTGAGCTCCTCCCCGCCGAGGCGAGTGCTCTGCTTCTCGAGCACGTCGGCGAGAGGCTTCCACTCGCGCGCGCGCTCGTAGAGGCCTGCGAGCGCCGCGAGCGCATCGCTCTGCTCTGGGTCGTTCTCGAGGACCTTCTGCCAGAGGTCGATGCAGATCTCGGGCTTGCGGAGCTTCTCGGTCGCGAGCTGCGCCATCTCGACGTAGCGGATGCCGCGATCGGACGGGTCGAGGAGCTCCGCCTCGCGCTCCATCACGCGAACGAGCTTCTCCCAGTCGCGACGCTTCTCGTACATCTCCTTGAGCTGCGAGATCGCCGCGAGGTTGTGGCCGTCGAGCTCGATCACCTGCTCGAAGCACTTGATGGCCTCGGCCTGGTTCGACGACTTCTCGAGGTACATCGTGCCGGCCTGCGTGAGCAGCGCGACCTTGTCCTCGGTGGACACCACGACCTCGACCTTGGCGAGGATCGTCTTGATCACGTCCGACCAGCGCTTCTGGCCTTCGAACTTGGCGATCGTCTCGTCGAGCTCGGCGAGGCGTGCACGCTCCTGATCGGTCAGCTCACGTGCGGTCATCTCGTTCTCCACTAGTCCTCCAACGACACCGAGACGCCGGTCACCCCACGACAATGAGGATGGTCGGCTCTTGAGAAACTCGCGCTTCGATCAGGGGCCTTCGAGCTCGCCGAGGCGATCACGCGCCGCCTTCAGGTAGTGCTCGGGCACGTTCGCCGCAGCGCTGTCGACGAAGCGCTTGAGGTACCGACGCGCCTCCTCGCGGTTGTTCTGGAGCGAGTAGGTCCAGCCGAGCGAGAAGAGCGTGTCGTGCATCGCGGGATCGATGCGGAGCGCCGACTGGAACTCCTGCACCGCGCCGTCGTAGTTGCGCTGCTGCTGGTAGACGGTCCCGAGCAGGTGATGGAGCTCCGCCTCGTCCTGCGTGCCCTCGATCGCGACCTGGAGGCCCGCTTGGAGCACCTGCACGGCCTCGCCCAAGTAGCCGAGATCGGCGTAGAGACGACCGAGCGATCGGTAGCCCTCGATGAAGCGCGGACCGTGCTGGACGGCCTCCGTGTAGCGCTGCAGCGCCCCCTGCGCGTCGTCCTGCCGCTCGAGGATCTGGCCCAGCTTGAAGTAGGCCTTGAAGAGGTTGGGATCGAGCTCGATGGCGCGCTCGAAGGCCTCGCGCGCAGCGTCGAAGTCCTCGAGCTCCATCAGCACCGTGCCGAGCTTCTCGTGGTAGCCCGCGCGTTCCGGCGAGATGTCGATCGCGCGACGCAGATCGTCGCGGGCCGCATCGAAGCGCTGCATCTCCATGTGAACGATGGCGAGGTTCCAGTACGCCTGATCGTTGGTGGGGTCGAGCGCTGCTGCTTGCTGCAGCCGCTCGACCGCGTCGAGGTACCGCTTCTGCGCGGCGAACACGACACCCTCGTTCATCGCGTTGAGAGACTCGACGCGCTCGCGTGAGCACTCGCCTCCGCTCAACCACATGAACACGAAGAGACCCCCGAGCACCACTTGTGCTCGGCGAAGGGCCGGACCGCGGCGCGCCTCAATGGCGCGGACCAAGAACGAGATCATCGACACGACTCCCTCCGGGGCGCTTCAGCGGCCGCGATACTAGACAAGAACGCGCGCGCGCCTCAACGGCAAAACGTGACGCAGCCATCGTTTTCGACAGGCTCGTCACAGCCGAGCGGCCAGCCTCAAACGCGACGAAGGGCGAGCCGTGAGGCCCGCCCTTCGTTCATCCCGACCGCAGCGATCGCTGCGACCGTTCCGTCTGCCTCAACCCTGCGAGTCGAGCACGAACGGATAGTTGACCAGAACCGCGCCACCGCCATCCGGCGCGGGGAACGTCCAGCGACGAACCGCACCCGCCACGCACGTCTCGACGCGGGCGTTGTTCAGCGTGGTGTTCGCGACGCTCGCGGTCTGCACCGCGCCGGTCGCCGAGATGATGAAGCTGACCGTCACACGACCCGCGAGGTCGGGGCGCTGCGCGAGCTCCTGCTCGTAGCAGAAACGAACCTCGTTGATGTGGCGGCGGATGACGCGGCGGATGACCTCGCGCGAGAGCGAGCCGCGAACGTCGGCCTCACCGGTGCGGATGCGCGGCACCGACGCCGAGCGACCGCGGAAGCCACCAGCACCCGAGCCGTAGCCCGAGCCGGAGCCAGTGCCGGCGCCGTGGCCGATCGTGCCCAGGTTGCCGAGACCGATGGTGCCTTCGCCCGTACCACCGCCACCGCGACCGGTGCCGCGGAGACCGAGGCCGCCGAAGCCGAAGTTGCCGCCGATCTGATCACCCATGAGGGCGCCGAGCGCGCTCATCGGATCCGCGCCGAGCGCAGTGTCCTGACCGTAGGGCGACGTCGGAGAGTTCCACGCGCCCGCCATCTGCTGAAGGACGCCGATTGCGCCGGCCGTGCGGGCCTGGTCGATCGCCTGCTCGCGCGCCATGTGCGGGTCGGTGTTGTCCTGCGGACCCTCGATGCCGTAGCGGTTCGTCGTCTTCTCGTGCGACTCCTCGCCCATCGCACCTTCGTCGTCCTTGTGACGCTTGCCGGTGCCGCCTTCCTGGTCGTCGTTCTGCTCCTGCTCCTGGAGCCACTCGGGCGTCTCTTCCTCGACGGTCTCGGGCGGCTCCATCAGGTACTGGACGAGTCGCGAGTCCTGCGAGAGCAGGTCGAGCGAGAGCGACGCGGGACGCGGCGGGAGGAAGTAGAACATCAGGAGGAAGGCCGCGTGCACGCCGAGCGACACGAAGGTCCACACCTGCTGGTTCCACGCCACGCCCTGACCACCGACGCCGACCTTGCGGCCCTCGGACGTCGGCTTCACGACGTACGTGAGGCCTCGGAACGAGACGCGCGCCGTCGCCCCCGCGGGGAGCGTGTACTGCATCGCGCCCGCAGCTTCGGCGCACGGCTGGAGCTTGCCTTGGCTCTGGAGATCCGCGATCGCGAGGCTCTGATCACCAACGGTGACAGTGCCGGTCGCACCCTGCGGGATGACGACAGCGGCGTTGCCGCCTGCGTCGACGACGAGGGGCATGCGCGAGCTGCCGAGGATCTCGGAGCCGATGAGGTAGTCCGGCTTCGCTTCCGACTCACCCACGAGGAACGTGCGCGGCGGCGAGAGGTGGGCGACGTGGAGGACGCTGAGGTCGCCCCACATGATCACGACCTCGACGGCGCTGTTGCCCGTCTCGACGTCGGACGGGCTGACCGGCGGGCCGCTGGCGGCGATGCCGTAGCGGATGTTCTCCGAGTCCTCTTCCTCGTCGCCGTGACCGTGACCTCCGCCTCCACCGTGCGATGCGGCGGGAGCTGCCATCGGTGCTGCAGGCGCCGCGAACGGGTTCGGGAGGCCACCTGCCGCGAACGGATTCGGCAGCGGTGCGGCCACGGCCGCTGCGGCCGGTGCGGGAGGAGGAGGCGGTGCAGCC
>JAFLCL010000157.1 GCA_017303575.1 Deltaproteobacteria bacterium | reverse complement strand
GGCGTGCTCGAGCGCCTGGAACGTGCGGGGCAGTCGGGCGCGGCCACGGGCGACGAGGTCGAGCGTGCGCGTCGACAAGCGCAAGCCGACCAGGCCTCGCTCGAGGCCTCGCGTGCGCGCCAGCTCGGCGGGCGATCGGGACGTCGCGAGGACGTGATGGTGTCGATGGCGCAGCTGCGCGCCGCGGAAGCACGCCGTGATCAGGCGCGCGCGACGCTCGATCGCTACCGGATCGTGGCGCCGGTCGCGGGCCAGGTGCTGGAGATCAGGAACCGAGCGGGAGAGTACGTGCAGCCCTCACTCTCGGACGCCGTCGTGGTCATGGGCGACGTGACAGCGCTGCGCGCGCGCATCGACGTCGACGAGCGCGACATCGGGCGCGTCGCGATCGGCGCCGAGACCATCGTGCGCGTCGACGCGTACCCCGGCCGCGACTTCCGAGGTCGCGTGATCGAGATCGGTCGACGCATGGGCCGCAAGATCCTGCGAACGGACGAGCCGACGGAGCGCATCGACACGAAGATCCTCGAGACGGTCGTGGAGCTCGAGACGTTCGAGGGTCTGCTGCCAGGCGTTCGTGTGATGGGCTACGTGACGCCCACGCCCCTTCAGTGATCGCCGGAGGGCGGCTCCGGGTCGCTCGGAGCGGCGGCGCCCGCGTACTGCGCGAGCCTGTACTGGATGGTCCGCACGCTGATCCCGAGCGTCTCGGCGGCACGCTTCGTCGAGCCGCCCGACGCCTCGATCGTGTGGAGGATCGCGTGCTTCTCGATGTCAGCCATGCTCGATCCGGGGATGCGGATGCCGACGGGCCCCAGATCGGCGCCGCCGACGTCGGCGGGTAGGTCGGCCACCTCGATGCGTTCGCCCTGGCACATGACGACGGCACGCTCGATCGCGTTCTCGAGCTCGCGCACGTTGCCTGGCCACGCGTGTGAGAGCACGCGAGCGCGGGCTTCGTCGCTCATGCCCACCACGCGCTTGCGATTCTCTTCGGCGAAGCGGGCGAGGAAGTGCTGCGCCAGGACCAGCACGTCGCCCCGTCGGACCCGGAGCGGTGGCATCTCGACGTGGATGACCTTGAGCCGGTAGTAGAGGTCCTCTCGGAAGCGGCCCTTCTTCACGTCGTCTCCGAGGTCCCGGTTGGTCGCGGCGACCACGCGCACATCGACGCGGAGCGTCTCGTTGCCGCCCACGCGCTCGAACGATCGTTCCTGGAGCACGCGGAGCAGCTTCACCTGCGTCGCGGGGCCGATCTCACCGACCTCGTCCAGGAAGAGCGTTCCTCCGTTCGCCTGCTCGAAGCGGCCGATGCGTCGCTTGTCCGCGCCAGTGAACGCGCCGCGCTCGTGGCCGAAGAGCTCGCTCTCGAGGAGCGACTCGGCGAGCGAGGCGCACTGCAGGGTCACGAACGGCTCGCGGGCTCGGGGGCTCAGCGCGTGGATCGCCCGGGCCACTTCTCCCTTACCGGTGCCGCTCTCGCCCGTGACCAGCACCGTCGCACGCGAGCTCGCGACCTGTCGGACCGTGCGATAGACGGACTGCATGGCTGGGCTCGCGCCGACCAAGCCGCGGAGTCCCTGATCGTCGCGCTCGCGGATCTGACGTCGGAGGTTCTCGGCCTCGACGCGGAGGTCACGGCGCTCGATGGCGCGCTCGAGGCTGACGAGCAGTGCATCGACGTCGATCGGCTTCGTCAGGTAGTCCTCGGCGCCCTGCCGCATGGCTGCGACGGCGCTCGCGACCTCGCCGAACGCGGTGACCACGATGACCGGCAGCGGCGCATCGCGCTGCCGCAGGCGGGCCAGCAGCTCGAGACCGTCCATCGCCGGCATCTTGAGGTCCGTCACGACGACATCGGGCGCGACCTCGTCCACGCGTTCCAGCGCGGCGAGCCCGTTCTCGGCGCCCCACACAGCGTAGCCCTCGGACGCGAGCAGCTTCTCGAGACCGCTGCGCGCGCTCGGCTCGTCGTCGACCACGAGCACTCGTGCCTTCGCGTTCGCGTCGGGATCGGCGGAACGTCGGGGTGCGGGGTCACGCTTCATCAGCGGCTCTCGTTTTCGTCGGGCACGTGCAACACGGGCAGCTTGATCCGAAACGTGGTCGCGCGTGCGCGGCGTGTGGGTGAAGCGTCGTCGGCAGGGGCATCGACGTCCCGGCTCTCGTAGGTGAGAAGGCCTCCGTGATCTTGCACGATGCGATGCGCGATCGACAGGCCGAGCCCGGTCCCGGCCGCCTTCGTGGAGTAGAACGCATCGAAGATCGGCGCGACGTGGTCCGGTAGCCCAGGGCCGTCGTCTTCGATCTCGACGATGACGTCGCGTGGCTGCCGCCGTACGCGCATGACCACGCGGCCGATGGGACCGGCGCCTGCCGTCGTCTCGTCCCGTGCCCCGGCGATGGCCTCGATCGCGTTGCGCACGAGGTTGAGGAGGACCTGGGAGAGCTTGTCGGGGTCGGCGCGGACGTGGATGGGGGTGACCGGCAGGTCGACCGCGAGCTCGATTCGTTCGCGCTGAGCGTCGGGCGCCATGATGCGGGCCGCTTGCGCGCAGACGTCACCGAGCGCGACGGGACGGAGCGTGAGCGGTTGCGGACGCGCGAACTGAAGGAACTCCGTGACCAGCGCCGAGAGCCGCTGCACTTCGTGCGCGACGGTGCTGACGGCCTCGAGCGACTCGTCGCCGTCTTCCGCGCCGCTCTTGCGGAGCGATCGATCGAGCAGCGTGAGGTGCAGGTGCGCGCCGTTCAGCGGGTTGCGGATCTCGTGCGCGAGACCCGCCGCGAGTCGACCCACGGCCGCGAGACGCTCCGCCTGCTGGGTGCGCCGCTGCAGCGCGAGCTCTTCCGTCACGTCGGTCGCGGTGAGGAAGGTCGCGAGGCCGCTCGGGCCTTTCTGCGCGCGCTTGAAGCGGCATCGCACGTCCCGCACACGCCCCAGGCGCGTGACCAGCGCTGCGTCGAACGTGACCGGTCGCTCGGTCACGCTCGCCTCGCGCACGCGCTGGCCCAGTGATTCCGCCTCGTCGCGTGGGAAGAGGGCCTCGACGCGACGCCCGAGGATCTCGTCGGCGGCGTACCCGGTCGTGCGCTCTGCTTCGTCGTTGAAGAGCACGATGCGTCCGTCGACGTCGAGGCCCACCACGATGACGCCGAGCTCCTCGATCACGAGCGCCATGTCGGGCGCCGAGTGGGCGGGGCCGCCGAGGCGAGCGGCGCGGGAGAGATCTCGCGTTCTCGCGGTGTAGTGCTCCCAATACGCATCGAGCATCACGGCGAGCTCGACGTCGAGCAGGAGCCCGACGCTGGCGGCGTGCGCGTGGCGCCCGCGCGCCTCGAGCGCATGCGCGAGCTCGCCGCGGACGACCGCCATCGCGCTCACCATGTACCGTGCGGGGAGACCCACCTGGACGTGCACACGCCCGATGCGCTCGGTGCGCGCGAAGTGCGCGTCGTCGTGTGGTCCGAGAAAGAGATCTGCCATCCACTGCACGAGCGAGCCGCGCAGACGCAGGATCTGAGCTTCGTCCTGGAACACGGCGTGAGCGTCTTCGTGCTCACGGATGCGCTCGTAGAAGACGTCGGAGATGCGCGAGAGGTGAGGCGCGACGTACGCCGCGCTCGCGAGGACGCGCGACTTGTCGTCGTCCGTCAATCGCACGTAGCGCTGGAGCTCGCGGTGCCTCGCCGTCGTCACGCGTTCGGCACTGTATACGGCGGGAGCCGCTTCGGTCGCGCGACGACGTCCGCGAGCCTGCGTGCGCGGACCGCTCACGGCCCGACGCTCTCGTGATGGCACGTCGCCGCTGCGGGTGTCGTCTCGGACGACGCCAACGGACGCAGGACGAGGATGATCGCGCCGAGCGCCAGCGCCGCTCCGAGCGCTCGTCGCGTATGCGAGTCGACGCGAGCGGCCGCGCGAGAGATGGCGGCCGACGCGCCGAGGCCGACCGCGCTCACCAGCGCGAACCCGAACAGCACGGCCCCTCCACGCCACGCGCTCGAGGTGCCCGCGGCGATGAGCAACGCCGCGTAGAGCGCGCCACAGGGAAAGAGCGCCATCGCCGCGCCCAGCATCGGCGCGAGGCCGTCGCGTCGGAACGCTCGCCAGAGGCGCGCGCGCGGTCGCTCGGTCTCCGACTCCCGCGATCGACGTAGCGGAACGAGGCCCGAGGCGGTGCTCCGATCGGATCCTGCGCGCACGAGACGCCAGGCGAGCGAGAGCATCCCGAACGCGAGCGAGAGCGCGAGGACCACCGACGTGGCGCGCGGTGGGAGCAGGCTCGCCAGTGCGCTGCCGCTCGCACCCGCCAACATGCCGAGCAGCGTGTAGGCCGCGACGCGGGCCCCTAGGAACAGCGTGGTCGGTGCCCGAGCAGTCTCGGCGCGCGCGCTCGTACAGGCGAAGGCTGCGTACGCTCCGCACATCGCCACGCAATGGGGGAGCGTGGCGAGCCCCGCGAGAGATCCCAGACCGAGCGCGAAGAGAACGAGCACGGGCGAGGTGAACAGCAAGCGCGGTGCCGCACGAGGAACTCGGTCGCGCCGGGCAGAAGCGCTGCGGCCTCGTGCAGATTCTGCGCGGCTCCTGGTCGTACGCGCAGCTCCTGCGCCGCGACGGACGCGGACGTCGAGAACCGCGCAGAAACCGCTTGGTCCGGCGGATGCACAGGGGCCTCGCCGTGACCGACCACCTCGCCCCGCGCACGCAAGAACGCGAGGCCCGCGCGTGCGCCCACTGTGGTCAGCCGCGGGGTGCCTCTCGCGATGCGTACTGCTGCGCAGGCTGCCGTGCGGTCGCCGACGTGATGCGGTCCGCGTCGCTCGAGCGCTACTACACCCTCCGCAACGGCGCGGGCGCGAGGCCCACGATCATCGAAGAGTCGCGCCGCGATCGCTTGTGGCTCGCGCCGATCGAAGACGACCTCCGCGGCGGCGACGGTGTGTGTCGCTTCGCGCTCGACGTCTCGGGCATGCACTGCGCGGGCTGCGTGTGGGTGTTGGAGGAACTGTTCCGCCGCGAGCCCAACGGCGAGAGCCTCCTCGTCAATCCCGCGCTCGGTCGCTGCGAGCTCCAGGTGCGACCGGGGTTCGACCTGCGGCACTACGTGGAGAGCGTGGAGCGGCTCGGCTACCTGATGGGTCCGCCAGGCAAGGCCACCGACGCGTCGGGCGACGCGCTGATCGTGCGCGTCGGCGTGACCGTCGCGCTCGCGATGAACGCGATGATGTTCGGGATCGCGCAGTACTTCGGCCTCACCGAAGAGCCTCTGCGCACGACGGTGGCGACGCTCGAAGTGATCCTGTCGATCGCGGCGGTCGCTGTCGGCGCGCCGGTCTTCTTTCGTGCCGCATGGGAGGGCCTGCGTCGCGGCGTCCTCCACCTCGATCTCCCGATCGCCGTGGGGCTGGCACTCTCGCTCGTCGGAACGCTCGTCGCGTTCGCCCGAACGGGGGATCCGAGCTTCGCCGACACGCTCGCGGTGTTCGTCGCGCTGATGCTCGTCGGGCGGATGATCGAGCGCGGCGCGCTCGAGCGGAACCGCCACCGACTCCTCGCTTCGGAAGGGGCCGACGGCCTCTTCGCGCGCGTCCGCGAGAACGACGATCGCACCAAGGTCGTCCCCGCCTCCAGCCTGCGCGCGGGTCATCGCCTCGTCGTCGCCACCGGCGAGGTCGTCCCCGTCGACGGCGTCGCGTGCGAAGGGTCGACGGTCTCGCTCGATTGGCTGACGGGAGAGAGTCGGCCGACCGAGATCGCAGCAGGCGGGGCCGTACAGGCCGGTGCGATCAACGTCTCGCGTCGCGCGATGGAGGTGATCGCCTCGAGCAGCTTCGCGGAGAGTGGCCTCTCCGACCTCCTTCGACGCGAGACCCCCGGCACGGCGGACGCGCCGGCGCGCGGACTGTTCCATCGCGTCTCGGCGCTCTGGGTGATCGCCGTGCTGATCGCTGCGACGGCGACGGTCCTGGTCTATGCCGTGCTCGGCGACCTCGAGTCCGGGCTGTCCAACGCGACGGCTCTGCTCGTCGTCACCTGCCCGTGCGCGATCGGCATCGCCACGCCGCTCGCGGCGCAGCTCGCCGCGCTCGATCTTCGCCGCGCAGGCGTGGTGGTCCGACGCGCGCGCACGCTCGAGCGACTCCCGGCCATCACGTGCGTGGCCTTCGACAAGACCGGAACGCTGACGACCGGGCATCTCCGCCTCGACGCGAACAGCACACGCGAGCTCGAGACCCTCGAGCCGCGAGAGCGCGCGATCCTCGCGGGCCTCGTCCGGAACAGTGGGCACCCCAAGAGCGCGGCGGTGCGCGCTGCGCTCGAGGGCTCGCGAGCAGCGTCGCTCGACGTCGAGGAGCACGTGGGCGCCGGCCTCCGGGCGCACGCGCCCGAGGGCGAGCTCCGACTCGGTCGTCCGGATTGGGCCGCCCCGCTCGCCTCGGACCTGCCGGGTGACTGTGATCTCGTCTTCTCGGTGGACGGTGTCGCGCGCGCGGTGCTCGTGACGGAGGAGGAGCCGCGAGAGGACGCCCGCGCGGAGATCGAGGCGCTGATTGCACGCGGTCTGCGCGTCGCGATCCTCTCGGGTGACCGCGTCGAGCGCGTGCGCCGGGTCGCCGTGCGCCTCGGCCTGGATCGACTGGGCATGGCGGAGGCGGACATGCTGGGCGACCTCTCGCCGCAGCAGAAGGCCGACTGGCTGCGGGAACGGGGCGAAGCGTGCCTGTTCGTGGGCGATGGCGTGAACGACACCCTCGCGGCCGACGCGGCCTTCGTGTCCGCGACGCCGTCGATCGAGCGCCCCTTCCTGCCGGCGCGCGCGGACTTCGTCTTCACCTCTGCCGGCATCGCGCCAGTCCGGTGGGCCCTGCTCGAGGCGGAGCGTCTTCGCCGCATCGCGAGAATCAACCTGGCATTCGCCGTGGTCTACAACCTCGTCGGCGGGACACTCGCAGCGCTCGGTGCGTTTCATCCGTGGGTCGCCGCGGTGTTGATGCCTGCGAGCTCGATCTTCGTGGTGAGCCGCACGTGGCTGTCGTTCGGACGTGGCGTGGAGAGTCTCGGTGACTCGCGTCCCGTCGGGCGAGCGTCGTCGCTCGTCCCTGCGTCTTCGTTGTCGTGATCGTGGTCGAGGTGAACATGGAAGTCCTTCTCCTGACGGTATTCGTCAGTCTCGTCCTCGCCGGGCTCGGCGTGGGCCTCTTCGTGTGGACCGTGCGATCGAAGACGTTCGAGCACGCGGATCGTCTCGCCATTCTGCCTCTCGAGCTCGCCGAGCAAGAGACGGAGTCGGCGGTACCGGGAATCGAGTCGAGCTCTCGTCGCGCGGTCCGCGAGGCCGTGGACGTGGTGGAGGTCTGAAGATGTCGACAGCAACTGCACCTGAATCCTTGGTCACACGCGAGACGAGCGATGAGCCTCGCGCGCCTGGCGGAGAAACGCTCACGTTCGAGGACAGGTGGATTCGCTACTTCGTGTGGGCTTCCGTCTTGTGGGGCGTCGTGGGCATGCTCGTGGGCGCCTTGGTCGCGCTCCAGCTGGCATGGTGGCCGGCGAACGTCGGCCCGTGGCTGACCTTCGGGCGCCTACGCCCGCTCCATACGAACGCGGTCATCTTCGCTTTCGTCGGCAACATGATGTTCGCGGGCGTCTATCACTCATCGACGCGATTGCTGCGCGCGAAGCTCCATGAGGGCCTCACTGCGTTCCACTTCTGGGGCTGGCAGCTCATCATCGTCTCCGCGGCACTAACCCTCCCGCTCGGCCTGACCCAAGGCAAGGAGTATGCGGAGCTCATCTGGCCCATCGATCTCGCCGTGGCGGTGGTGTGGCTGACCTTCGGGGCCAACTTCTTCCTCCTGCTCAAGAACCGTCGCGAGAAGCACCTCTACGTCGCGATCTGGTTCTACATCGCGACCGTCGTGACGATCACGGTGCTCTACGTCCTCAACAACCTCGCGCTCCCCTTTGCCGCCACCGGTAGCTATGGAGTGTTCGCCGGTGTTCAGGATGGGCTCGTGCAGTGGTGGTACGGCCACAACGCCGTCGCCTTCTTCCTCACGACTCCGATCCTCGGGATCATGTACTACTACGTGCCGAAGGCGGCCGATCGCCCGGTGTACAGCTACCGTCTCTCGATCGTTCACTTCTGGTCGCTGATCTTCCTCTACATCTGGGCGGGCCCCCACCATCTCCTCAATACGGCTCTCCCGGATTGGGCGCAGTCGCTCGGCATGCTCTTCAGCCTGATGCTGTGGGCGCCGAGCTGGGGCGGAATGGTGAACGGCCTCCTCACGCTCCGCGGGGCCTGGGACAAGCTCCGCACGGATCCGGTCCTCAAGTTCTTCGCGGCAGGAGTCACGTTCTACGGTATGGCCACCTTCGAGGGGCCACTGCTCTCCATTCGAGCGGTCAACGAGCTCGCGCACTACACCGACTGGATCATCGGGCACGTGCACGGCGGTGCGCTCGGCTGGAACGGCTTCATGGCCGCGGGCATGTTCTATTGGCTCGTCCCGCAGCTCTACGGAACCAAGCTCTACTCGCGACGCGCTGCCGACTGGCACTTCTACGTGGGGACGCTGGGTATCGTGATCTACATGGCAGCCATGTACATCAGCGGCATCACGCAGGGGCTGATGTGGCGAGCGGAGAACGAGGGCGGCGGCCTCCTCTATCCGACCTTCGTGGAGACGGTGACGGCCATTCTGCCGATGTACTGGGTGCGTCTGGTGGGCGGCTCCATGTATCTGGTGGGCTTCGTCGTCATGGCGTGGAATCTGGTCATGACGGCGCGGTCTGGAGCGCCGGTGCACGTGACGGTGAAGGTGCCCAGTCCGCTCCCCGCGGCGCCTGTGCCCTGGGGGAAAGTGCTGGGCTCCGCGCCCGTGTTGCTCGTGATCCTCGTGTCGACCGTTCTCGGGGCCTCCGCGGTCCTCAACGAGATGGCGGGAGCCTCGCTCGTGATCGCGGCCCTGGTGATCGCGGTGCTCGGCGGCGTGTACGTCCAGGTCCGTCGCGTCACCCAGGCGGTGCACCACGAGCTCGAGGGCACTGGCATTCTCTTCACGGTCCTCGTGACAGTCTCGATCCTCGTGGGCGGAATCGCCGAGCTCCTGCCGACGGTGGCGATGGGCGTCGCGGAGCGTGAGACGACCCGTCAGACGCCCTACACCCCACTCGAGCTCGAGGGGCGCGACGTCTACGTGGCGGAGGGTTGTTATACGTGCCACTCCCAGATGATCCGTCCGTTCACGTGGGAGTCTGCGCGTTATGGCGCCGTGTCGGAGACGGCTGACTCGATCTGGGACCGGCCGTACCAGTGGGGCTCGAAGCGGACCGGGCCCGACCTGGCGCGCGAGGGCGGTCGCTACCCCAGCCTCTGGCACTACCAGCACATGGTCGATCCCAGGTCGACCTCGCCCGGGTCGATCATGCCCAGCTACGCACACCTCGCGACCACGCCGGTCGACTACGAGCGCACGCCCAACAAGCTGCGAACGCTGCAGTCGCTCGGGGTGCCTTACGACGCGGAGGACATCGATCTCGCGGCCTCGGATGCTCGGGAGCAGGCGGCTGTCATCGTCGAGGATCTTCGTGTCTCGGGAGACGTCGAGGATGCTGATCCGAGCTCGGAGCTCGTGGCGATGATTGCCTATCTCCAGCGGCTGGGGCGAGTCGAGAGCTCGTTCGTCCCCGAGCGAGACCGTGAGGAGCCGACGGCAGTGTCCGAGGCGGCCGCGGGCGCGGCAGCCGGTGGAGGAGGTGGACGATGAGAGCCATTGCAGAGCCGTTCTTCGAGCGAAGTCCACTTCTTCTCGGGCCGGTCTTCACGCTTCTGCTGTTCTTCGTCGTGTTCTTGGGTGTCGTCCTCTACGTCCTCCGATCGAAGTCGCTGCGCTTCGAAGCGCTCTCGAACCTTCCGCTGTCGGACGGGCGCTCGGATTCCACCAATGACCCGAACGACGCGTCGGGCCGCACGCAGGAGTGTTGACAACATGGACGAGAACCGAAAGCACGACGCGATTCAGGGTGAGATTCTCCACGAGTACGATGGGATCCTCGAGGCCGACAATCTGCTTCCGCGTTGGTGGTTGATCACGTTCTACGGCGCCATCCTCTTCTCCGCGGGGTACTGGTTCTATTACGAGGCGTTCCAGATCGGTCTCAGCCCGCGCGAGCGGTACGTGGCCGAGATGGACGCGCGCGCGACCAGCGGAGGCGAAGTGACGGCCGAGATGCTCGCCGGGGTTGCTTCCGACAGCGAGCACGTCAGCGCCGGACAGGCGCTCTTCGCGAGCAACTGCGCCGTCTGTCACGGCGGTGCGGGCGAAGGGAACATCGGGCCGAATCTCACCGACACGTCCTGGATCCACGGCGGGCTGTCGACGGATATCCACCACACGGTCAGTCAGGGCGTGGCCAACGCGGGAATGCCTGCCTGGGGACAGACGCTCGGGCCGCGCGGCGTGCTGGATGTGGTCGCTTTCGTCCTCAGCATTCGTGGCACGGAGCGGCCCGGTCGGCCTCCGCAGGGGACCGTCGTCGGTCCCGACGGTGCGCCGCTGGCTGCACCGGCCGAGTAGAGACGTGGTCGCGAGACCAGGAGGCAGAACGTGAGCGAGAATTCGGTCGAGAGCGTCGAGAAGGTGAAGGTCCGACTCGCGATCTACGATCGTGCGTCCTCGCTCCGGAAGGATGGCAATCGGCCTTTCATCCATCCGGCCGACGTGAGCGGCCGCTTCACGACCCTTCGTCGCGTCGTGTTCTATGTCCTCATCGCCGTGTGGGCCGCGCTGCCGTGGATACGGATTCAGGGGCGTCCCGCGGTGTTCCTCGACGTGGAGGCTCGTCGGTTCTTCCTCTTCGGCGGCAGCTTCGACGCCACGTCGTTCTGGCTGGTGTGGTTCCTCCTCACCGGCGTGCTCTTCTCCCTGCTGCTCACCACGACGACGCTGGGCCGTGTGTGGTGCGGCTACGCGTGCCCGCAGACAGTCTTCCTCGAGGGCGTGTTCCGCAGGATCGAGCGCCTCTTCGAGGGCAATCGCAACGAGCGTATCGCGCGAGACCAGGCCCCCATGAGCTGGTCCAAGGCGCTGCGACGGACCGGCAAGCACGCGACCTACATCGTCTCGGCGCTCTTCGTCTCTCACGTGTTCGTCGCCTACTTCGTCTCGATTCCATCGTTGATGCAGATGATGACGCGCTCGCCCGCGGAGCATCCTTATGCGTTCGTGTGGTGCTTCGCCGTGGGCGCCATTCTCTACGGCAACTTTGCGTGGTTTCGGGAGCAGCTCTGTCTCATCGTGTGTCCGTACGGTCGGCTCCAGTCCGTGCTTCTCGACGACGACAGCGCGGTCATCGGTTACGACGAGAAGAGGGGTGAGCCGCGAGGGAAGGGCAAGGCGAAGCCGGGGGAGACGCGCGGCGACTGCGTGGACTGCAACCGGTGCGTGGTCGTGTGCCCCACGGGCATCGACATCCGGAATGGCCTCCAGGTCGACTGCGTGGCGTGCGCGCAATGCATCGACGCGTGCGACGACGTCATGGATCGGCTGCACAAGCCCAGAGGTCTCGTCCGCTACGACTCGCTCCGCGGCCTTCGCGGCGAGGCGAAGCGTTTCTGGCGTCCACGGGTCTTCTTCTATGGCATCGCGGGCGTGGTGCTCGTCGGCACAGCCGGGTTCTTTCTCACGACGCGCAATGACGTCGAGGCACGCATCCTCCGGCTCCGCGGCATGCCCTACGTCGTCGAGGAGACGACGATCCGCAATGCGTTCGAGGTGCACCTCGTCAACGACGGTGACCGGGCGCGCACCTTCGAGGTCGAGGCGACGCTCCAGGGGGTGGAGGGCACGGTGACCACGGGGGACGGCGACGACGCGGTCGAGACGTTCGAGGTCCCGCCGTGGACCGACCGTCGCTTGACCGTGGTGGTGCGCGCTGCTCGGGACTCGTTCCGCACTGGCGGCGTCGTGCACGTCGACGTCGCGGTCGGCCGTGAGACGAGGGAGCTCCAGGCTCCGGTGCTGGGCCCAGCGAGAACGTCGCGCGCTCAGACGCCGCCCGGCGATGGATGATCTATGGTGCGTCGAGTCCTCTCGGCCGACGACCCAACGGAGAAGCCCATGTCCAACATCGTCTGTGCAATCGATTTTTCGGAGCAGTCGAACGCCGCGCTCGCCCACGCAGTGGGGCTCGCGAAGCGCCTGGGTGCCAAGGTGCTCGCGGTGCACGCGTGGCAGTTGCCCGTCTACGCTGTGCCGGACGGCGTGGCCGTGTTCGGCCCCGAGGTGGTCGCCGAGATCACGACGGGCCTCCAGAAGCAGGTCGCCGCGACGCTCGAGGCACACCGCGTCGACGGCGTGACGATCGAAGGCAAGCTCGTGGCGGGCGCGCCGGTGGAGGCCACGCTCGAGGTCGCGAAGGAAGCGGGCGCGGACTACGTGGTGATCGGAACGCACGGACGCACGGGCGTCGCGCGCTTCGTGCTCGGCAGTGTCGCGGAGCGCATGGTGCGGCTCTCGACGGTGCCCGTCATCGTGGTTCCCACGAAGTCCTGATCGGACGACACCTCTCCTTCACGGGAGCGCTCGGTACGCGACGTCGACGATCGTGTAGTGGCGCGTGCCCCGAGGCGTCGTGATGCGCACGGCATCGTCGACCTCCTTCTTGAGGATCGCGGCGCCGATGGGCGAGCGAAAGCTGATCCGACCAGCCTCGGCGTCGGTCTCGTGCTCGCCGACGATCGCGTAGGTCACGCGCTGACCCTCGTCGTCCTCGAGGGTGACCGTGGCGCCGAAGTAGACGCGGTCGCCACGGTCGATCGCGGGATCGATCACCGCGGAGCGCTCGAGGATCTTGCGCAGGTAGCGCATGCGCGAGTCGATCTGCCGCATCCGCCGCTTGCCGTAGATGTACTCGGCGTTCTCCGAGCGATCGCCCTCGGCCGCCGCGTCGGCGGTGGTCTTCACGACCTTCACGCGCTCCTCGCCCAGGCGTTCGATCTCGCTCTCGATGCGACGCCTCCCGCCGGGCGTGATGTACGAGGGGCCCGCGGGCCGGGCGCTCTCCTCTTCGTCGTCGGGCTCGTCGCTCACGCGCCCTTCTTACTCGATCTCGAGCGTGACCTCGCGGCCGAGCGGGGTCGCGAAGAGCACGTCGAGCGCGTCGGGATCGAGCACACCGATCACGGGGTAGCCGCCCGTCACCGGGTGCTCGGGGCCGAGCACGATCAGCTCGCCCGAGGGAGGCGCTTGGATCGCTCCTGCGATCATCGGCGCGGTTCGCGCTGTCGACGTCTCGAGCCTGTGCGGCGCCCGCGGGACGAGGCGCGTGCCGGTTCGATCGCTCGCGTGGGCGATCGTGCACGCCACCGTGATCGTCGGGCCGTCGCGTCGGTCGGGCCCGCGGCGCGCACGGAGCGGTCCCTCGACACGCGTGCTCGCGGTCCCCGACAGGACCGTCGGCGTCGCGCCCGCGAGCCCCAATCGGTCGCCGCGTCGGAGCGGGCGGCCTTCGTGGCCCCCGCGCAGGATCGAGAGCATCGTCCCGCGCCCACCGAGGATCGGCGCGCCGACGAATCCGCCCTCGACCGCGAGGTGACCCACACGCGCGTCTCGGGGAGCGTCGAACGAGAGGGCTTGTCCGGGCTCGAGCCGGTGCGCATGCCCTCGCTCGTCGGCGACGTGAAACGAGCGATGTGCGCGTGAACGGATCGTGAGCGCGCCGTAGCGCTCGAGGATCACATCGGCGGGACCACCGGCCACGGCGGTGAGCGCTCTGCGCGCGGACGCACGAACGAGCGGACCGCCAGGCGGTGCCCCGTCTGCGAGTCGACGCACACCCGTGCCGTCGACGAGCAGTGACGGACCGCTCGCCGACTCGATGACGATGGCCTCGACGTCGTCGCGCGGGATGGCCGCGGCCAGGCGTTCGTGCGCGCGTGTGCGCGCCGCGCGGAAGACGACTCGCTCACCGGCACGAAGAGGCGCCGCGAGCGGATCGAAGTCCACCGCGTGACCGAGCAGCTGCCAGCCGCCGGGCGACGCGGCCGGATAGATGGCGCTCATGCCGGCGGCGATCGCGACCGAGCCTGCTGCCACGCGCCTGCGAGGCGTGGCGTGACGCACTGCCCGCGAGAGGACGGGATCGAGGCCACGCAGGTACGCGAAGCCTGGTGCGAAGCCGAGGAAGGAGACGACGAGATCGCTCGCTGTGTGGCGCGCGATGAGCTCTTCCCGCGGGATGGAGAGGGCGAGGGAGAGCGGGTCGAGATCCTCGCCGTCGTAGACCACGTCGATCGTCCGTGACGTCGTGGGACCGAGGGGACGGCCGCGCGAGCGCTCGAGCGCGCGGGCCGTCGCATCCTCGAGCGCAGCGCGCGCGGCGTCCTCCGGTGCGGTTCCACACACGATCAGCGCGGCCACTTCGGTGACCAGGACGTCGTGGACCCCTCCGATCTCCGAGAGCGCTGCCGAGAGCGCGATGCGCCCTCCCACGTCGTCGATCCACGCGTCGTCGAGCGTGATGCGAAAGGCCTGCGAGCCGAAGGGAACGAGGTGCGGCATGGGCAGGATTCGAGAGAGGACGCAGCGCGCGGTTTGACAGTGTCGGCGCGCCTCGACTACCTCGCCCGGCTCACCGCATGGACGAGGTACGGAGGTCCCGATGATCGAGGTCAAGAGCTACCTGATGGGCGCCTGGGTGGCGGGCGAGCGCAAGAGCGATCTGCTCGACCCGTCCACCGAAGCCGTGGTCGGCTCGATCTCTGCGGATCGCCCGAACCTCGGCGCGGTGCTCGAGCACGCGCGCAGCGCCGGCGGACCCGCGCTCCGTGCGCTGACGTTCGCGCAGCGGGGCGTGATCCTGAAGGGCCTGTCGAAGGCGATCCACACGCAGCGCGAGGCGCTGATCGAGGTGTCGATCACCAGCGGTGGCACCACGCGCTCGGATGCGAAGTTCGATCTCGATGGGGCCAGCGGCACGCTCGCGTACTACGCGGCCCTCGGCGCGAAGCTCGGCGAGACGAGGCTCCTGAGCGAGCCGTCGGAGCAGCTCGGCCAGGACTCGCGCTTCTTCGGGCAGCACGTGTGGCTCAGCCGCGAGGGCGTCGCGCTCCACGTCAACGCGTTCAACTTCCCAGCGTGGGGGCTCGCCGAGAAGCTCGCGGTCGCGATCCTCGCGGGCGTGCCGGTGATCACCAAGCCCGCGACCTCGACGTCGATCCTCGCGTTCCGCGTGGCCGAGGCGATCGTGGGCGCGAACGTGTTGCCTGCGGGCGCGTTCCACTTCGTGGCGGGGAGCGTCGGCGACCTCGTCGATCAGCTCGGTCCCACCGACGTGCTCGCGTTCACCGGCTCCGCCGACACGGGCGCCAAGCTTCGAGGCTCGCGCTCCGTCGTCGGGCGATCGACGCGCGTGAACATCGAGGCCGACAGCCTGAACTCCGCCGTGCTCGCGCCCGACGTCGAGCCGGGCGATGACGTCTATCGGATCTTCCTCCGCGACGTCGTGAAGGAGATGACGCAGAAGACCGGACAGAAGTGCACCGCCACGCGACGTGTCTTCGTGCCCCGCGGGCAGGCTGATCGGGTGATCGAGGATCTCTCCGCGGAGCTGTCGCGCGTGAAGATCGGTCACCCCGGCAACGACGAGGTCCGCATGGGCCCGCTCGCGACGAAGCAGCAGCGCGACGACTTCCGTTCCGGCGTCGCCAAGCTCGAGGCCTCGGGCGCACGCGTGGTGTTCGGGAGCGCCACGGAGGTGAGCCCCATCGGTGTGCCGGACGGCAAGGGCTTCTTCGTGGCGCCCGTGCTGCTCCGCGCCGACGAGCCGTCCAAGGCAGACGCGGTGCACGCGCACGAGGTCTTCGGGCCGTGCGCGACGGTGTGCCTCTACGACACGGCAGACGAAGCGGTCGCGCTCGTGGCGCGAGGCGAGGGTGGCCTCGTCAGCACCGTGTACGGCGACGATCGCGAGACGCTGCGCACGTTCATCATGGGCATCGCGCCGTACCACGGGCGCTTGCTCGTCGTGAGCGCCAAGGTCGCGGACAAGACCATCACGCCCGGGCTGGTCCTGCCCTCGTGCGTGCACGGTGGACCTGGACGTGCGGGCGGCGGCGAGGAGCTCGGCGGCGAGCGCGGCCTCCGGTTCTACATGCAGCGAACGGCGGTGCAGGGCGATCGCGCGTTGCTCGACAAGCTCTTCGAGGGACCCAAGGCCTGAGGGGCGTGTGTCACTGCCGCCACGGTGCGGATTCGTGAGGAAAACCGTGTCGTTCGGCGCGTCTTTCTTCGTGCTGTCGAGGGGGCGCTGGTAGAGTGTCGCCCGTGAGCGAGCCGTCGAGCGCTGACCTGGTGATCGTGGAGCCGGATGGCTCCGTGCGAGCCCCTGGCCGCAACGCCGATCGACGGCTCCGTGAGCGCGCTGGGCGCTATCGGCTCGTGACGGACGCCGCTGGCTTGATCGTGCTGCGCGGCGAGGGCACGGGCGACTCGCCGACGCGCCGGGTGCTGATGGCAGGCGAGGTGATCTCGCGCACGACGGTGCTCGAGATCCTGAACATGATCGCGACAGCGTCGTGGCGCGGCGAGATGCACGTGTTCGGGCCCGACGCCACGCGCGTGCTCGCGATCGATCAGGGCTCGCTCAAGCACGCGCGCAGCGATCACCTCGACGACCGGCTCGGGCAGGTCCTCTACCGCAACGGGATGCTCTCCAAGGCGCAGCTCGACGAGCTCGTGCGCGAGGTCGATCCCGAGCGACGCCTGGGCCAGTTGGTGCTGGAGAAGGGCTTCCTCACGCAGGACGTGCTGTTCCAGCAGCTGCAGAAGCAGGTCGAGCAGATCTTCTTCGCGTCACTGCTCGCGCGCGAGGGTGGCTACGCGTTCGTGTCCGACGACGCGGCCGAGGCGCCCGTGCACACGGTGCACTTGCCGATCGCGGGCCTCCTCATGGAGGGCGTCCAGCGCATCGACGAGATGGCGCTCTTTCGTGAGCGCATCCCGCACGACGACCTCGTGCCGGAGGTGCAGCCGCGCACGTCGGCGACCGAGATCGAAGAGAACGCACAGCTCGTGCTCGCGTACGCAGACGGCGAGCGCACCGTCGATCTGATCTCGCGCGAGACGGGCCTCGGGACCTTCCACACCGTGAAGGCGCTCTACGGCCTGTCGCAGCAAGGCCTCGTGGTGCTCCGCGCCAAACGATCGATCGACGCGGCCGGCGTCCGAAAGCTCGTCGCGGACTTCAACATGGTGCTGCGCGACATCTTCATGGCGGTCGCGACGTACGGCGGCGTGGACCAGACGCGCTCCACGCTCGAGGCGTGGATCTCGGGCAGCGGCTACGGCCCGATCTTCGGCGAGCGTGTCGACGAGGACGGCGCGCTCGACGCCGAGACCGTCGTCCACGCGATGCTCGGGATCCAGGTGGAGAACCCGATGGAGGGCCTGCTCCAGGCTCTGCACGAGCTCTCGGCGTTCGCGCTCTTCGCTGCCACCACGACGCTGCCCCGCGACCAAGAGCTCGCGCTCTCGCGCGACGTGAGCCAGCGCCTCAAGAAGATCCGCCTGTGATCTCGACGATCGTCGAGGTGACGACGCGGCCGCTGCGCGTTCCACTCGTCGAGCCGTTCGTGATCGCGACGGGGCGCATGGACGCCACCGACGCGATCGAGGTGGAGCTCACGATCGAGAGGCGCGGCAAGCGCTTCGTCGGCCTCGGTGAGTGCGCGACGTTGCCGCCCGTGACGATCGAGGCGCCCGACGACGTCACGCGTGGGATCGCGCGCCTGCCGCTCGCGGGCCGCGCGTTCCCCGCGCGCCTCGAGGCTCTCGACGATGCGATCGCTTCGCTCGGCCCCGTCGCGCGCGCAGGCCTCCAGACCGCGTGGCTCGATGCGCTCGCGCGTTCTTCCGACACCAGCCTCGCGACGCTCCTGCATCGCGAGCGCGTGAGCCGTGGACACATCGCGCTCGTGCACGAGAGCGACATCACGCTGCCGATCGCCGATCCCGACCGGATGGGCGCGCTCGCGCAGCAGTGGACGGCCCGAGGCTTTCGCTCGCTCAAGATCAAGGTGGGCCGACGCCTCGACGACGATCTCGCGGCGCTCGGCGCCATCGTGCGCGCGGCGCCGAAGGCTCGGCTCCGGCTGGACGCGAACGCGGCGCTCTCGGCCGACGAAGCGCTCGCGCTGCTCGAGGGCACGCGATCGCTCGGCGGCGACGTCGAGCTCTACGAGCAGCCGTGTCGCGCCGAGGACCTCGCGGGCATGGCCGAGGTCGTCGCGCGCGGGAACGTGCCGGTCGTCGCCGACGAGTCCTGCAAGAGCGTCGAGGACGTCGATCGGCTGGCCGATGCGCGCGCCGCGACGGGCGTGAACCTCAAGCTCGTGAAGAACGGCGGTCCCCTCGCGTCGCTCGATGTCGGTCTGCGCGCACGCGCGCGGGGCCTGACGATCATGGCCGGTGCGATGGTCGAGACCCGGCTCGGGCTCACGGCGATGATGCACGTGGTCTCGGCGCTCGGCGGAGTCGAGCACGTGGATCTCGACACCGCGCTCCTGCTCGCGGCGGATCCCTATCTCGGTGGGTACGAGGAGGCGCTCCCGTGGCTGACGTTGCTCGAGGGCCGGGGGCTCGGCGTGCTTCGCGCAACCTGACTTGGCGAGGCGCGCGACCGGCCCCAGCATCCGCGGCGCCAGCGTGAAATGTCGTGACCGCTCGGGACGTTGGCGCTCGAACGAGAACGCAGATCACTTGCAGGAGCAACGACCGGCGCGTACGGTTCGCGCCCTTTTCGCGAGCCGGGCTCGCCACACACGAGGCATCGATCGATGGACATCCAGGAGAGGCTCACAGCGTTCGCGATGCTCGGAGCCACGTGGGTCATGTGGCTGCTCGTGGGCATCTCGGTGATCGCGCTCGCGATCATCCTCGAGCGCGCCTACTACTTCTTCGCGACGAACGACGAGTTCGCGAAGCTCCTCGCGTCGCTGCTCGGCAAGCTGAAGGACGGTGACGTCGACGGCGCCAAGGCGGCGATGCGCGCGTCGCGTAGCGTCGAGGCGCAGGTCGCGCTCGCGGGGCTCGACTCGGCAGAGGACGGTCCTTCGTCCGCCGAGGAGCGAATGGCGAAGCAGCAGACGCTCAGCAAGCTCTCGATGGAGCGCAACCTCGCGTTCCTCGGCACGGTGGGCAACAACGCTCCGTTCGTCGGGCTGCTCGGCACCGTCATCGGCATCATCCGCTCGTTCCAGGAGCTCAACGAGAGCCAGGGACAGGTGAGCGCAGGGCTGATGGCCGAGGTCGGCGAGGCGCTCGTCGCGACGGCGATCGGCCTCCTCGTCGCGCTCCCCGCGGTCGCCGCGTTCAACACCTTCCAGCGCGTCATCAAGACCCGCGCGACGCGCGCGGATGCGCTCGGTCGCGAGGTGCTGGCGTTCCTCAAGTCCAAGAAGCGCGACGCCAGCGCGCCGGCGGAGTGATCGATGGCCGGTGGATCGCAAAAAGACGATGACGAGATGATCACGTCGATCAACGTCACCCCGTTGGTCGACGTCGTCCTCGTGCTCCTCATCATCCTCATGGTCACCGCGAGCTACATCGCGTCGCGCTCCATTCCCATGGATCTGCCGACGGCGAGCGGGGACCCGACGGCGCAGGCTCGGACGCTCGCGATCTCCATCAACGCCGAGGGCGCCCTGTTCCTCGACGCCGAGCCGACCACCGAGGAGGCGCTGATCGCCTCGGTGCGCCAGTACGTGAGCGAGACCGAAGAGGCAGAGCGGCGCGCGGCGATCGCGGCTGACGCGCGGGTCACCCACGGCCAGGTGGTGCACATCATCGATCTGCTTCGTCGCAACCAGGTCAACCACTTCGCGATCAACGTTCGCCCCGAGGATCTGCAGTAGCCGTGCGTCGCGCCCTTGCCGGACTGCGCATCGGGCACGAACACTAGGCGGGCTGGCGCATGGACGACGACCGCAAGAGCATGCTGATCCTCGGCGGCGTTCTCGTCGCCAGCGTCCTCACGCACTTGGCGGCGTGGGGCGGGCTCGGGCTCTTGCCACCGATCGAGATGATGCTCGACCGCTTCGAGATCACCGAGGTCGACATCGTCGAGGAGGCGCTGCCGCCGCCCGAGCCGGAGCCGGTGGTCGAGCCGGAGCCGGAGCCGGAGCCCGTGGTCGAGCCGGAGCCCGAGCCAGTGGTCCGCGACCGGCCACCGCCGCAGCCCGTGGTGCGCGAGGACACGC
>JAFLCL010000156.1 GCA_017303575.1 Deltaproteobacteria bacterium | reverse complement strand
TCCAGGGCTCGACACGCGAGACGGCGATCGTGATCCCGGCGGAGGCAGGACGGAGAGGCTCACGCCGCCGCCCCGATCGGCGTGGCCCGCCGCGCGACGAGCAGCGCGTCACGCACGCGATCGAGGCGAGTGTCGAGGCGCCCATCGACGCTCGCGGATCCGCCGTCGAGCACCGCGCCCGCGCCTCGGAGCTGCGGGTCGGGCTCGAGCTGCACGTGATGGCCTTGCGTCTCGAGGACGCGGCTCCCGGTGACGGCGAGGATCGCGTCGAACGCCTCGGGCGAGAGGCGAACGCGGGGTGCGCTCTCGCCTCGCAGCACGTCGAGTGCGGCGCGCACGAGCGTGCGGTGCAGCTCCGGCCGCGTCTCGAGCTCGGTGCCGAGGACCGAGCGTGCGATCTCGACCGCGAGCTCCACGAGCTCCCCTTCCGCTTGGGCGAAGAGCTCCGCGCGCGCGGCGGTGAGCGCCTCGATGGCGGCAGTGAGCGCCGGGGGGACGCCCGGCGTCGTTTCGGTCTCGCGCGGAGGCACGGGCCCCGGACCGCTCGATCCCGCCGCATCGAGAGTGCCAATCTGTGGGGTCGCTGCAGTCTGTGGGGCAGATCCGGGCGCGTGCGCGGGCTCAGCCGTCGGGTGTGAGCCGACGGACTCCCTCGAGCCCATCGGAGCGGCCGAGTCCGCCTGACTGGCAGCTTTCGACGCGGGCGAGGGTGCAGCGACTGGAGCTCTCCCGGATGAGCTCGCGTCTCGTTCCGCGTCGCTGCCGTCTCGAGACGAGACGGCGACCGACTCCTCTTGGGGCGTCGTCGCGCGCATGCCCACCGCGCGAGGCACCCAGGCCGTGGAGGCTCCGACGCGACGGGCGCCGAAGTCGATCGTGCGGACCTCTTCTTCGCGAGCGCTCAGCCAGCTCGGGGTCTTGGCGGCGCCCTCGGGCCGCTCGATCACCCGGAAATGGAAGGGAACGGCGGCCTGACCGGGATCAGACATACGCGCCTCCGCCGTCGCGCGCGATGCTGACCACCCCGTCGCGCTCGAGCTGCAGTGCCGTCTCGACGATCGAGCGCTGTGCGGTCTCCACGTCCGAGATGCGCGTCGGACCGAGCAGCGCGAGGTCTTCGCGCAGCATGTCGGCGGCGCGCGACGAGAGGTTCGAGAGCACCTTGTTCTTGAGCTCTTCGCTCGAGGACTTGAGCGCGAGCACGAGCTGGTCAGTCGGCACCTTCTTGAGCAGCTGCTGCATCCCGCGCGCGTCGAGGCGCTCGAGATCGGCAAACGTGAAGAGGGCCTGTTGGAGCTTGTCGGCCATCGTCGCGTCGGTGGCCGCGAGCTCCTCGAGGAGCGCTTGACTCTGGTCCTGCGCGAGCCGCTTGAGGATGCCAGTCGCCGCCTCCTTGCCATCCACCTTCGTCTGGTGGTTGGCCTGTGCACGATCGAGGTGCGCGCGGAACTCGGTGTCGAGCTCGGCGAGCACCTGCTCGGGCACCTCCTCGAGGTGTCCGATGCGCAGCACCACCTCGGCGCGGATCGCCTCCGGCATGAGGTTGAGCGTCTCGGCCGCGCGCTCGGGCGAGAGCTGCGAGAGCACGAGCGCCGTCGTCTGCGGATGCTCGGTCTCGAGCACCGAGGCGAGCACCGGCGCCGGCAGACGCTGGTAGGCGGGCAGCTCGTCCTCCGGCGTCGTGCGCACGGGGAGGAAGAGCTCGGACGCCCGGGTCTCGCCCAGCGCGTTCCGCACGAGCCGCTGGAGGTAGCGATCGCTGCCCGCGAGGCTCGTCGCCACGCCGTTCTTCACGTTCCCGAGGAACTCGCGCTGCACGCGGGTGACCATCGCCTCCGAGACGCTGTGCGTCGCGGCGGACGCGGCCTTCAGACGCTCGAGCTCACCCGGCTCGAGGTGCGCGATCACGCGCGTCGCCACGTCCTCGTCGATGCTGACGAGGAAGAGCAGGGCCTTCTGCGAGCCAGTGAGCAGAACGTCTTCGTCGGTCGCGGCGGCGGGCATGCGCCAGCGCTCTGCACGTCACGGGCCATCGCACGTCGCGCCGACGTGGAAGCATCGTGCGCCTCGATCTCGCGCGATCCCCAACGATTCAGGGGTGCTCACGCGGGCCGCGAGAACGCGACGAGCCCGCGCGCGTTCTCGCGGCGGGCTCGGTGTCGAAGGATCGTCGACGGTGCGACGACGCGTTGACGCGGTCAGGCTGCGCGCGCTTCCTCGCTCGACTCGGTCCCCGCCGTCACCGCCGGCGCGTCCGTGCTCGCCTCGGCCGCGAGCCACGCGCGCACCACCCGCGCAGCGAGCTCGGGCTCGCGTCGCGCGAAGTCGATGACACGCACGCGCACCGACTCCGGCTCTTCGGGCTCGGCGGACGCGAGCGCGGTCAGTCCCTCGCTCTTGGTTCCGTCGCTCTTGCTCGCGTCGCTCGCGGCCACGGGCTCGGCGATCGCGAGCGCGGCCTTCTCGGCGGCGAGCCGCCGTGCACGACGGCGTCGCACGAGGAGCCACGCGCCGAGCGCGGTGACGAGGAGAACGCCGGCCGCCACCGAGCCGATCACGACGGGGCTCGCCGTGAGCACGCTCGTCGCCGCTGTCGCCTCTGCGCCCTCGCTCGCGGGCGGAGAGACGAACGGGACGCACTCGATGCTCAGCGTGTCGCCGCGATCCTCACGGATGCCCGCGGCGGACGAGACCACCGATCGAATGCGCGCGATCTCGTCCTCGGTGCGGGGCACGAAGTGACGCGCGTCGCCTTCCCCTTCCCAGCGGCCATCGATCAGCACCGCGACCGACAGGCGCGTCACGCGGCCCACGGGCTCGACGGCGCGGTGCACCGTCTTGGTGACCTCGAAGTTGCGCACCTCGCTGCGACGTCCGCCCGCTCCGACGGGCGTCGTCGTCTGCTCGGGACCGGGACCTCCGGGCAGGGCGGACACGGCGCCCGCGATGCCCGCGGTCGTGCCCGTCGCATCGGCATCGGGACCCTCGGTCGTCAGCTCGAAGCTGCGTGTCGCTGTGTGCTCGGGGTCGTAGCGCTCCTCGAGGTGCTCCTCGCGCGTGAACGAGACCTCGGCGCTGAGGCGCACGACCGACGCGCCATCGCCGATCGTCTGATCGAGCATGTCCTGGATCGCGCGCTCTCGGCTGCGCTCGACGCGCTCACGCAAGGACTCCGCATCGCCCGCGGCGCTCGCATCTTCTTGGCCCTCGCTGCTCGAGAGGGGACGACCTTCACCATCGACCACCGTCACGTTCTCGGCGTCGAGATCTCGCACGCTGCCTGCGACGAGGTGCACGATGCCGCGCACCTGATCCTCGCGCAGGCGCCGCACGCCGCGCATCGCGACGACGATCGACGCGCGCGCGGTGCGGCCGCGACCACCGAGCAGCGTTCGCTCGGGCAGCACGAGATGAACTCGGGCGCTCTCGACTCCATCGAGCGCGCCGATCGTCCGCGAGAGCTCGCCCTCGAGCGCGCGGAGGTACTGTACCTGCTCGACGAACTCGCTCTCCCCGAAGCGCTGCGTGTCGAAGATCTCGAAGCCGACGCCGCTGCCCACCGGCAGGCCCTCGGCCGCGAGCGAGAGGCGCGTCTCGTGCACCGCGCTCGCGGGCACGCGCAGCGTGGTTCCGTCGGGGCCGATCTCGTACGCCACGTGCTGCGCGCGGAGGCGCTCGACGATCTCTGCCGCGTCGGCCTCGTCGAGGCCCGCGTAGAGCACCTCCATCTCGGGGCCCGTGCGCTGCGCCTGGTAGAGCAGACTGCCCGCCACGAGCACGGCGATCGCCACCAGCGCGCCCACGCGCTGCATCATGGGGAGCGCGTTCCAGCGCTCGCGCGCGCGCGTCCACAGCTGCGTGAGCTCGTTCATCGATCAGGCCCCCATCCGCATGACTTCCCGGTATGCCTCGATGACGCGGTTGCGCACGTTCGCGGCGAGGCGCAGCGAGATGTCGGCCTCCTGCATCACGATCATCGTGCCGTGCACGTCCTGGTGATCGCCGGCCACGTAGCCTTGCGCTGCGACGTCGGCGCGATCCTGCATGCTCGAGACCTCGCCCACCGCGTCGCGCACGAGGGACTCGAAGTCCGGGGCGCTGGGGCGCGGGCCCTCGGCGATGCGTCCGAGCCCCTCCAGCGCGGAGCCCGCGCGGGAAGGGATCGAGGGGCTCGGTGTGCTCGTCGCGAGGGACGGAGCTGCACCGGCGAGCGAGAGCGCGGCGGTCATCGTCAGCCTCCGATCGAGATGGCCGAGCGCGCCATGGTGCGGAGCGTGTCCATCACCGTGACGCCGGCTTCGTACGCGCGCGAGGCGGTGATCATGTTCACCATCTCCGACACGACGTTGACGTTCGGCAGCGTCACGTAGCCCTCGCCGTCGGCGTCGGGGTGCCCTGGATCGTAGACGCGCTCACCCGGCGTGCCGTCCTGTCGGATCTCGGGCACCTCGACGAGGTACGCGAAGCGCGCCGTCGGATCGTCCCGGTGCATGCGCATGCGGTCGGCGACCGGCACCGCGCGGAACACCGCGTCCATGCGCTGGTACGGCCCGCCCTCGGCGGTGCGCGTGGTGCGCGCGTTCGCGAGGTTCGACGCGAGCACGTTCATGCGCTGGCGCTCGGCGCCCAGGCCCGAGGCCGTGATCTCCATCGCGGTCATGAAGTCCATGCTCATCGCGTCACTCCTTCGGGGTCACGGCCTCAGCCGCCGTTGCCGTCGTTCGCTGCGTAGCGGAGCTGGCCGAGCTGCATCTGCACGAGGCGCGCTGCGCCGTCGTAGCGCAGCTGGTTGGCCGACATCTTCGCGAGCTCGTGCTCGAGGCTCACGGCGTTCTCGTCGTTGCCGGGGCTCGCCACGCCCTCTTCGATCACCTCGGTCTCGCCGCTCGCGCCCACGGCGCGCGTCGAGGACACGTGCTCGGGGCTCGTCACCGCGAGCGGCAGGCGCGTGGTCGATCGCGCCTCCGCCGGCCGCACGAGCTCGCGCGGTCGATAGCCCGGCGTGTCGATGTTCGCGACGTTGCCCGCCAGGACGTTCGCGCGCTCGAGGTGGTAGTCGAGCGCGCGTTGTCCGGCGTCCACGCCGCGAAAGATCGAACCGATCGTCACGAAGACCCCTTCAGCAACGGCCGTGCCCGTCCGTAGCGAGGACGATCCCCCGCAGGTTCTTCGCGGATCGCCGAGATCTCGGCGCGTGCGTCCGCGCGCCCACCGCGGGGAGCGTCAACGACCCGGCGCTGCCGTCGGGAATCCGCCCTCAAGCTCGTCCCCGGATCCGCCGAACTGACAGATCGAGAACTCTCGTTGCTCGGGATCGAAGCGTCGCGCGGGGTCGGGGCAACGCCTCCACCGCGCGGCGGCTGCGCCGCGAACACTGCGTGTTCAGGAGACCGTCGTGACCCATCGCATGAGCCACTCCGCAAGACCGCGCGATTCGCGTCCGCGCCTCACGGTTCGGGCCACAGCGCCCAAGCCGTCCTCCGTGTGGCCGCGGAGCGGCGTCATGGCGGACCTCTTCACCGTGCTTCCTGCGCTGGCGGGCAAGCCCTGGCTGTGCGTGCTCGAGATCGTCGATCAGCCGCCTTTCGTCTTCCAGGTGCACGGCGAAGCGGCGCGCTGCGTCGAGCTGAAGATCCATGGTCGCAAGCGCTGGGTGCGCATCGAGTGGGACGCCGATCACGACGGCACGCGCGCAGAGCTGGTCGACGCGGCCCTCGAGCTGGCGCGCACGCGGCGCGACGAGCCCGCCGAGCGCGACTCTCACGAGCAGGGCCGCCTGAGCCGTCTCCTCGGAACGACGTGTCACGCGTTCGAGTCCGAGCTCCGTGCCGCGAGCGCGATCGCGGCGGACGCCTTGGCGCGCAAGGAGCAAGCGGAGCGTCAGATCGCCGACGCCGAGCGTCGACGGATCGCCCGTGATCAGGTGCAGGCCGCGAGCGCGCTGTTCGCCAGCGTCGCCCACGACATCCGCTCGCCCCTCACGGCGCTCGTGCTCAACCTCCGCGTGCTCGAGGAAGAGGCGCTGTCGAGCGAGTCGCTCACGGAGAGTGCCCGCAGCGTGTTCGAGGACACACGCTACGCGTGCGATCTCATCGAAGGCGTGCTCGACGGTCTCCGCACCTACGCGAGCTGCTCGGGCGTGCCGCGCCGCCTCCCGATGCGCCCGATCATCGACTGCGTGGTGCGCCTGTTCCGCTGGCACATGCAGCAGAAGGGCGTCGCGCTCTCGGTCTCGGTCGAGGGAGAGCCCGAGGCATGGGGCACGACGGCGGAGATCTGCCAGGTGCTGCTCAACCTGCTGGCGAACGCCGCGGAGGCCTCGCCGCGCGGAAGCACCGTGGCGCTGGCGTGCTGCGCGGGGGACGCCGAGGTCTTCGTCCGCGTCGACGACGACGGCCCCGGCATCGGCCCCGGCGACCCCGAGCAGGTCTTCGAGCCGTTCCGCTCGACCAAGGATCAGGGCTTCGGCCTCGGCCTCACAGTCGCGCGCGCCATGGCCCGTCGTCACGGCGGCGATCTCGTCGTCACCACACCCCGGCGTCGCGGCGCGTCCTTCGAGCTCAAGCTCCCGCGCTCCCCGCACTGAGCAGCTCCGGGACTTGCCACCGCGTCGAGGCCACGGCGTTGGGGCACTGCCGTGCGCCATCCAGACAAACCTGGTCGACGGGGCGCGCGGGCGGGGGCCTCCGCTCCGCGTGTTGTCTCCGCACCGACGCTGCGCTGCGACCCCCGCCCGCGCGCCCCTCGCGGTGTCTTTCTCATCCCATCGAGATGAAACCTGGCGGACGGGTCGCGCGCCCTTCGCGGTGTCTTTCTCATCCCATCGAGATGAAACCTGGTGGACGGGTCGCGCGGGCGGGGGCCTCCGCTCCGCGTGTTGTCTCCGCACCGACGCTGCGCTGCGACCCCCGCCCGCGCGCCCCTCACCGCGTCATGCGCGATCGAGACCCTCTCTCTCGGGCGCAGAGCGCCGCCGAGCTCGGCCGCCACCATGCGCCGATCCACACCGCCCTTCGTGAGGCGCGGACCTCCACGAAAGCAGCTCGGCACGACTGCCTTCTCGTGAGGAGCGGCCTCTACGGACGACAGTCTGCGAGTCCAGCGCCGCGTCGAGCGCTGCGGCAAGAGCCCGTTCATCGGGCTTCCGAGGCTGCGTCCATCGGCTCGTCTCAGCGTCATGCGCTGATCGCAGCTGCACTCTCGTGAGGAGCAAACCTCCACGAAAGCAGCCTACGATTCCAACGCCGTGTCGCGCGCTCCGGTAGAAGCCCGTTCAGCGGGCTTCCGATGCTGCATGCCCCGGGCTTGTAGCCCGGGGGTCAACAGGCACTCCCCCAACAGCCTGTGTCGCGCGCTCCAGTAGAAGCCTGTTCATCGGCCTTCCGATGCCGCATGCCCCTCGTTGTGTAGCCCGGGGGTCAACAGGCACTCCCCCAACAGCCTGTGTCGCGCGCTCCAGTAGAAGCCTGTTCATCGGCCTTCCGATGCCGCATGCCCCTCGTTGTGTAGCCCGGGGGTCAATTGCCACTCTCCCACGGGTCGTTGACCTACGCGGGTACTGCCCTGTTGGGCATTGCCTGTCGGCGGTGACTACGCGACGACGCCCCCTTGCGCCGCCTCTCCCGAGAGAGGCAAAGGCGAAGGGGCGTGCCAGACGAGCGCTGGCGTCAGAGCGCGACGACGCAGTTTCGGCCGTTGGCTTTGGCCTGGTAGAGCGCTTCGTCGGCGAGGTCGTGGCAGGAGTCGAAGCTCGCGCCGGCGCCCCAGAGCGTGACGCCGATCGACGTCGTGACCTGGATCGTCTTGCGCGGTGCGATCGTGACGTGCGAGCTCGCGATGCAGACGCGGATGCGCTCGGCGGTCGAGCGTGCGGCCTTGAGATCGCAGCTCGCGAGCAGGACGAGCAGCTCTTCTCCCCCCACGCGGAACGCGGCGTCGGCGCCCCGCAGCTCGGAGCGCAGGAGCTCGGCGACGTGCACGAGCACGCGATCGCCGCCCGCGTGACCGTGGGCGTCGTTCACGCTCTTGAAGTGGTCGAGATCGAGCGCGACGATCCCCGTCGTGTTCGGGGTGACGGCGATGCGCGCGACCGCCTCTTGGAGCGCCCGGCGATTGCCGAGACCGGTGAGGGGATCGGTGAGCGCCGCGCTCGTCGCGTCTGCGAGCGCGGCGAGGAGGCGCTCTGCGCGTCGCTGGGCCATGCGTGAGCTGCGCTGGAGATCGAGCAGCGCCCCGCGTCGTTGCTCGACGAGCCGCTCGAGATCGACGGTCGCCACGAGGACCGCACGACGCAGCTGGTCCGCATCGGAGTTGGACGTGCGCTCGAGCTGGTGGCGCACCTCGATGACGCGGGCGCTCACGCGGTCCTCTTGCTGGGCCAGCCGCTGGATCCCGCCGTCGACGTCCTTCAGGCACTCGTCGAGCACCTCGGTCGTGCTCTGCTGCACGAGCACCGAGGCCACGAGCCGTCGGCCCGCCTCGAGCAGCGCCGTCGGATCGATCGCGCGATCGACGGGCGCGATGCCGAGATCGCGGATCTCCTCCTCGAGCTCGGGCAGCGCGAGCGCGCGCGCGATCTCGCGGAACAGCGTGGCGAACTGCTGATGCACGCCCGCCCCGATCCCGTTCGAGGCGCCCGGCGGTGGCGCCTTGAGCAGCGCGACGGACTTGGCGACGTCGATGTAGTCCTCGGGCAGCTGCGCGCGGCTGAGCGCCTCCTCGATCGCGACGAGATCGCCCGTGGGCCCCGCACTGCCGACCGACGCCAGGCGGAACAGCCGAAGCACGTGAGAGAGCGCGAAGGAGAGTCGGGCCATGGCCTGTCGCTCTTCCATGGGCGTGGGACGCACGACTCGTCCGCTCCGCTGCGCGAGATCCGACTTCGCGATCATGTAGGCACCTCTCCTCGAGATCTCTTCGGCACCGCTGTGAACGATCCTGAGCGAATTGTTCAACGCCACGGTCGCGCGTCGCTCGCCTCGGCGCTCGAGGCCCGCCAATGCCCGCGTGTCGACCACATCCGCTCTCAAGTCGTGCGGAGTTCAGCCGCTCTCGTGGGGAAGACAGGTCGACGGGGCGCGGAGCGCCAAGGTCACGCCACGGAGCGGCGCGACGACCTCGGAAGGAACCGCATGCAACCCGATCGACGTCTCGCCTCGAGCGAGCTCGCCCGCTCCTCCACCTCGACTCGGTCGTTCGAGTCCGCGCTGGCTCGTTTCGAGCCCGCGCGCGTCACCGCCCGCCCTCCCGCGCCGCGTCCCATCCTCGACGTGCGGGCGAGGGCGATCGCACGCGCGATCGAAGAGGAGCTCTCTGCCTGGCGCGCCGTCCTCGACGTGGACGACGCGCGACGGATCGATCTCAGCTGCCACGTGGAGCTCGTCGCCGAGGGCGAGCGCTGGGTGGGCCACACCGAGACGATGGGCGCACGAGGCGCGTTCGTGGCGACGTACCTGCGGGCCTCGATCGGCGACGCGGTCGAGCTGAAGATCGAGCTGCCGACTGGCCACACCCTCGAGGTCACCGCGACGGTCGCCGGTCATCGATCGCCCGGCGGGCGCGCTCGCGCGGGCCTGCAGGTCGTGTTCGATGCGCTCACGCCGACCGACACGCGCGAGCTCTCCGAGATGCTGCGTGTGATGAGCGGCGAGCTCTGGCGCGATCTGCGCGACTGACGGTCCGATCACGGGCCAGCGTCGACGACGCCCGCGTCGAGCGTGGAGCCCGTGTCCGCGCTCACGCCCGCGTCGTCGAGCCACGCGTCCGCGTTGGCATCGGGCGAAAACCCATCGAGACTGGCACCGCCACTGGCATCTTCGACGCTGGCGTCCAGACTGGCATCCTGGGCACCGGCATCGTCCGTCGGCGCGTCGTCGGCGCTGGGCGCATCGACGCCGGGCGCATCGGCGCTGGGCGCATCGTCCGTGGGCGCATCGACGCTCCATGCGTCGGGCATGCCCACGTCACCCACGTCCGCGGTGGCGCCGTCGGGCACGGGGCCCGCATCGTCGACGACGACGCAGCGCCCTGCGCGGCAGGCGGTCTGTCCGGGACAGTCGCTCTCGCGCACGCACGTGCCGGGCTCGCAGCCCGAGAGCAGCGCGACGATCGAGACCGCGATCGCGGCCCACGTGACGAGGTCAGAGCGCGATCTCGACACCGAGCCCTCCATTTCCCATGAAGAGCACCGTCGAAGGCGGCAAGTCGCTCCCGAAGAGCCACGCGTCGATCGCGAGGTGAACGATCAACGAGAGCGGGCCCGCGAGCTCGACGACGATGAACGCTCCGACCTCGGGGCCGATCAACGTGTAGGGCATGAGGATCGCGGCCAGGCCCGCGAACGGTCGGATCTCGAGAGGGCCGAGATCGGCGCGAAGCCCCGCGCGCAGCACGCCCCCGATCGAGGCGCGGTCCTCGACCTCCACACGCACCGAGCCGCCGACGAGCACGTTCTGCTCGTCGTCGAGCCACGAGGTCGCGCCCGCCTCCACGTAGACGGGCGTGCGGTGCAGCGTGGCTTGTCCGTCACCGCCACCGACGGAAACGCCCGAGCCCGCGCGGACGTCGACGGCGAAGCGTCGGTCGGCCAGCGCGGGTGTCGGAGCGATGACGCTCGCCGTCGTCGCGAGCGTCAGTGCGGTGGCCCAGATCCACGTGGATCTGGGCGCGTTCGGCGGTCCTCGTCGTTCCATGCACCGCGGAACAGCACGGGCCGTGCCGAGCGCAGGGGTGCGGAGACGAGGCCCGCCTCAGGCCACCTTGCGGAACAGGCGCGAGCCGGAGCGCGGGCTCGTGTAGCCCTTCACCGTGCGACGCGCGGCCGGCAGCGCGGAGATGCGCGCGCCGACGTCCTCTCGCAGCGCGAAGAGCGCCATCACGAGGGCCTGATCGCGCGCGAGGATCGCGGACACGCGCTCGCGCAGCCCACGCTTCTCCGAGGTCGAGAGGCCGCTCGGGTCGAGTCGCGCGAGCGCCTCGGCCGCTTCCGTACGCCCCTCCACGTAGGCCACGAGCTCGTCGAGCGACGGCTCGGCAGGGAGACCTCCCGCGAGGGACTCGAGCTCTTCGACGAGCCCGCGCACCGAACGAAACACACCACTCATGCTGCCCTCCTCGAGATCTCGGACCATGCGCTGTGCAAGCTGGCGAGCACGCGGAGCGCGGGCTCCACCTGCGTCGCGTCGCCCGTGCGCGCCGCCACGTTGATGCGGTCGAGCGCGAACTCGTAGAGGCCGTCGAGCTGCTGGCTCATCTCCGGCGCGCGCTCGTGATCGAGCGTCGCGCGGAGCTCGCTCACGATCGCGTGGGCACGAGAGAGCGCCATGCCTCGCCGGCCGAGGTCGCGCGCTTGCTCGTGCACCATCGCCTCCTTCAGGAAGCGAATGGCACCTTCGTAGAGCGAGACGACGACCTGGACGGGGCTCGCCGTGCTGACGCGCGCCGATTGGTACTGGAGTGCTGCGAACGACATCGTGTGATCACCATCGGCAGGATTGGCGTGACCTTGAACGACTCTCGTCAGGAAGAGAGGCCCGACATCGCGGCCGTGAGCTGCGATCCCTGGTTCTGCAGGCTCGAGACGAGCTGCTCGAGCTTCGCGTACTGCTGCGTGAGCTGCGCCTCGTACTTGTCGAGGCGCGTCTGCATGCGCTCGATGCGATCGTCGAGGCCGCGACGCTCGTTCTTCATGGACGTCAGGCGCTGCGAGAGCACGCCGTCGGTGCCGTCCGCGAAGTAGTCCGCCTGCTGCGCGACGAGCGCCATCGCGCCCGTGCCCTCGGAGCCCAGCACCTTGGCCACGGCCTCCGGATCGGTGGCGAGCGCGCTCCGCAGCTTCGTGGCGTCGAGCGAGAGCGAGCCATCGCGCGTGAGCGCGACGCCGAGCCGCCCGAGCGTCGTGAACGCCCCCGTCGTCCCGGCGATCGGCGCCATCAACGTCGAGCGCAGGCGGCTCTGGACCGAACGCAGCGTGGAGTCGCCGCTGAGCGACTCGGCGCCCTTCGCGGTCCCCGTCCACGCCGACTCCGCCTGGATGAAGGTGTTCACCGCGTTGTACGCATCGACGACCTTGCGCACGGCGGTCTCGAGCGCCGCGGGATCGTGGGTGACCTCGACGCTCGTCTTCTCTCCCGTCGGCGAGGCCGACAGGAGCTCGAGCGTCACGCCGGGGAATGCGTTCTCGACGGAGTTCGAGCCGCGCGTCATGGGGATGCCGTCGAGCACGAACGACGCGTCGGACGCCGTGGACACCACGTTCGCGCCGAACCCGAGCGAGGTGCCGGTCTCGGTCACCGTCACGGCGTTCGCGGCCCCCACGCCCTCGCCGACGATCTGCAGGCGAAAGCCCGAGCCGTCGTGGAGGATGTTCGTCGTCACCGGCAGATCCAAGTCGTCGATCTTGCGGCGAAGGGAGTCGAGCGTGTCGGTCGACTCCACCGCGAGCGTGCTCGTGCCCGCGGAGGTGGTGATGTCGAGCTGCCCCGTGCCGAACAGCCCCGTCGCGCTGTCGGACGAGACGCCGTTCGAGTACATGCGCGCGCCCTTGGCGAGCGAGACCACCTCGAGATCGAAGCGGGTGGGGCTGACGCCGCCCGTCACGGTGCCGCGCACGCGGCTCGTGTTGCTGCTCGTGAGGCTGACGGGCAGTGCCTCCTTGCGCGTGTCGAGCGCGAGCGCCGCGTTGCGCAGGTCGTCGAGCTTGGTCCTGAGGCTCGTGAGCTTCTTGCTCTTGGCGTCGATGAGCGCCTGCTTCGCCGTGAGCCGCTCGATGGGTGCGCTCTCGGCCTCGACCAGCTTGCTGATGAGCGTGCTCGTGTCGAGACCCGTGGCCAGGCCGTTGAAGGAGATCATGCGCGCTCCGCGGTGAGGGGATGGGGCGGTCCGAAGACTGCCCGTCTCGCGGTTCGGGCGATCGGCGCGGGATCTTGAGGCCCGATCGACGGCTCGACGACCGCGCGACGACGGCCGGGAGACGACGGACGGACCACGACCCCGGCGCACGCGAGCGCGCCAGGGTCGAGGAGGGAAGCGAGCGCGGGACGAGCCCGCGTTCGTCAGCCGCGGAGCAGCGAGAGAGCGACCGAGGGCGCCTGGTTCGCCTGCGCGAGCACCGACACGCCAGCCTGCATGAGGATGTTGTTGCGGGTCATCTCCGCCGACTCGGACGCGACGTCGACGTCGCGGATACGGCTGTTGGCGGCCGACATGTTCTCGCGCGCCGAGCCGAGGTTCGAGATCGAGACCTGGAGGCGGTTCTGCGTGGTGCCGAGCGCCGCGCGGTTCGTGCTGACGGCGTCGATCGCGGTGTCGAGCGTGGTCAGCGCCGCCTGCGCGCCCGTCGCGGTGCTGAGGTCGATCGCGGCGCCGGCCAGCGTCGCGAAGTCGCTCGCGCCGATCGTCACGTTGATGCGGTCGTCGGCGCTGTCGTTCGCGCCGACCTGGAGGTCGGCGTTGAACGAGCCGTCGAGCAGGTTCGTGCCGTTGAACTGGGTGACGTTCGAGATGCGGTCGATCTCGTCCGAGAGCGACTGTGCTTCGTCGTCGATGAAGCCACGGTCCGAGGTGCTCAGTGTGCCGTTCGAGGCCTGCACCGCGAGCTCGCGCATGCGGGTCAAGACGCCGCTGATCTCGTTCATCGCGCCTTCCGCGGTCTGCGTGAGCGAGATGCCGTCGTTCGCGTTGCGCTCCGCCTGGCCGAGCGAGCGAATCTGGGCCTTGAAGCGCTCGCTGATCGCGAGACCCGCAGCGTCGTCGGCGGACGAGTTGATGCGCATGCCGGTCGAGAGACGACCGAGATTGCCGCTCAGGCGGTTCTGTGTGCTGGTGAGTGCGCGCTGCGCATTGAGGGACTGGACGTTCGTTCCGACGCTGATGGCCATGTGATCTCCTCCTTGAGAGTGCCAGTGGGAAACTCCGGGCCGTTCAGGCGCGGAGTCAGGATACGAGGGTGTCAGTCTGGAACTGGCATCCTTCGTGGCCTCACTGGCACTCTCGACAACTCATGATCAAAGCATGAGTCGAAAGGGAGAAGGTCAGTTGATTTGTCCTACATTGTAGTCGTGTGTGTCAGTTGGAGAGAGCGCTCGTCTCGCTGGCTCAGCCCTGGAGGAGCTTGAGCGCCATCGTCGGCATCTGGTTCGCCTGCGAGAGCACCGCCACGCCGGACTGGGTGAGGATGTTGTTGCGCGTCATCTCCGCCGTCTCCATCGCCACGTCGACGTCACGGATGCGAGAGTTCGCTGCCGACAGGTTCTCGCGAGCGTTGCCCAGGTTCGCGATGGTGATCGTGAGGCGGTTCTGCGCGGTGCCGAGGTTGGCGCGGGCCGTGGAGACGTCGTCGATCGCCGTGTCGAGCGTGGTGAGCGCTGCCTGCGCGCCGGCCTGCGTGGTGAGGTCGAGCGTCGCGAGCGCGCCGCCAGCGAGCGAGGCGGTCGTCGTGTCGCTGACCGTCACGTCGATGCGGTCGGCGGCCGTGCCGTGCGAGCCGATCTGGAAGGTGAAGGTCACGCCGGCGCCGCCACCGTTGAGGAGCGGCATGCCGTTGAAGTCGGTCGAGTCGGCGATGCGGTCGATCTCGGCGAGCAGCGCGGTCTTCTCGTCGTCGATGTACTGACGCTCGGTGGCGCCCAGCGTGCCGTTGGCCGACTGCACCGCGAGCTCGCGGATGCGGGTGATGATGCCGGAGGCCTCGTTCATCGCGCCTTCCGCGGTCTGGAGCAGGGAGATGCCGTCGTTGCCGTTGCGCTCCGCCTGCGCAATCGAGCGGATCTGCGACTTGAGGCGCTCGCTGATCGCGAGGCCTGCGGCGTCGTCCGCCGAGCGGTTGATGCGGAGGCCGGTCGAGAGGCGACCGAAGTTGCTCTCGAGGCGGCTCTGGGTCTGTCCGAGGCTGCGCTGTGCGTTGATGGCCGCGACGTTCGTGTTGATGCTGATCATGGGGTCACTCCTCCTTGAGCGATGAGGCGGGCCTTCCTGGCCCACCGTCTCCGGCCTCTTCGCTCTCGCGAGGCGCCGTCGACAGACACTCCATCGGCGTCGGCCGCGGGGTCTTGAGGAGAAATGACTGCGCGCCCCGATCCTCGGTGGAGGACGGAGCGACCCGAGGGTCGGGCGCCGGGCGCGTGGGTGCGCCGGGCGCGTGTTTCTGCAGCGAATTCGCGTCAGCCCGCGGCGTCGACGCGTGCCTCCAGTCCGCTCTCGAGGGGGCCCACGAGCCCCTCGACTTCGGCCACGGTGAGGCCGATCCGCGCCATCGCCGTGCCCAGCGCGGCGCGTCCGACGTCACGCGTGGCCTCGTCGCTCAGGGGATCCAGGTGGTGCGCGAGCAGGTCGGCCGCGCACACGAGGGATCCGACGGTGGTGATGGGATCGTGGTGTCGCGCGCACGCGTCCACGACTTCCACCGGGAGCTTCCACGCCGTGGCGAGGGCCGCGCCGGCGGGCTCGTGCAGCGTGTCGGCCACCGCCTCGAGCTCGGCGCGGGGCCGGCCGCGGGCCTGCGGCAGCTTCGCGAGCACCTTGATGCAGCGCGCCCGGCCGACGTCGTGGAGGAGCCCCGCGAGGAACGCTGTCTCGTGATCGACGCCCACCTGCGGCGCCAGGCGCTGCGAGAGGCGCGCGACCACCACGCAGTGATCGAACGTGGCGCGCACGACCTCCACGAGACCGGGCGCGTCGAACACCGTGTTCGCGTAGACCGCCATGTAGATGACGTCGCGCAGGGCGTGGAGGCCCAAGCGCACGACGGCGTGTCGCAGGCTCGAGATCGACGCGCCCCTCGCGTAATACGTGGAATTCGCGACGGCGAGGATCCTCGCGGCCAGCGGCGGATCCTGCTCGACGACCCCGAGCAGCTCGTCGGTGCGGACGCGCGGATCCCTCACGAGGCGGAGCGCCTCCATCGCGACCGCTGGAAGGACCGGGAGATCCGCGCGCGGGCCGAGCACCGCGACGCGCGTCGCCTCGAGCAGATCGAGCTCTTGCGTGGGAGGCGCGCTCTGCTCGTCGGGCGAGCTCTTGCGGGTGCGCCCGACGCTCGTCTGCCCGAAGGAGCTCAGCCCTGCGTTCGTGCGGCGGAACGTCAACGGAACGGCGGTGCTCGTGCGCGACGCGCGGGGAGGATCGGCGGGCCTCGGATCGTGGGACGGCATGACGGGATCTCCGATGGAAAGAGGGCTGACGGGGCCGGTCGTGCGCGGGGGGCTCATGGCGCTCGCTCCAGCGGAAACGTCGACGGACGCGCGGGCTCGAGCACCGGCGACTCCCCGAACGGCGCGATCACCACGCGATCACGGCCGGTTCGCTTCGCGTGATAGAGGAGCCGGTCGGCGTCCTCGAAGAGCGGCTGCAGCGTGCGGGGACGGCCCGGGTCGACGGCGTCCGAGCTCGAGGGCGCGAGCGAGACCGCACCCACGCTCACCGTCACGCGTGGTGGTCCCGAGGTGGAGCGCAGCCGAAGCGACCGAATGCCCTCGTGGAATCGCTCGGCGATCGCACGGTGCGTGATCGTCGGCGCGTTGCGGATGAGGACGACGAATTCCTCGCCCCCGTAGCGCGCCACCACGTCTCCATCGCGCGCGAGGCGGCCCAGGCGCGCGCCCACCGCGCGCAGCACCTCGTCCCCCGCGGCGTGGCCGTAGGTGTCGTTCACGCGCTTGAAGTGATCGATGTCGATCACGAGGAGCAGCGCGCTGACATCCTCGTCCAGAGGCTCCGCGAGCGCTCGATCCGCCGCGCGCCGGTTGCGCACGGTCGTCAGCGGATCGGTGTGCATGTCGTCGATCAGCTGCACGCGCTCCTTCTGAGCGCTGCGCAGGAGGTCGCGGTCTCGACGGTTGCGCAGCTGGACCGCCACGCGCGACGAGAGCTCGAGGAGACGCCACGAGTCGAGCACGTCGTCGGCGCCACCGAGCAGGCAGTGCGACACGCTCTCTTCGTCGAGCGGCTCCTGCGCGATCACGCCGATCGACATCAAACGAAAGGGATCCAGCATCCGCAGGTCCCCGACCACCTCGAGGCCGGAGCCGTCGGGGAGGCTCGCCGCCAGGAGCACCAGATCCGGCAGCGTGAGCCGTACGGCCTCGAGGATTCCGTCGAGCTGCGGGAGGAGGCACACCGCGTGTCCCTCGTCCTCGAGCACGTCGAGGATCCGGTCTCGGATCTCGCCGTCCCCCATGCACAGGAGGACCCGCGCCGGGCGGTCGGCGAGCGGCGGAAGCGTGAACTGCTCCATCGAGCACTGGAGCGGACACCGCCCGTCAGGGCTTGAGGACGATCTCGTGGCCGGGAACGCGCTCAAGGGATCGTGTCCGCCGTCCGTAGGCTCGCGCATGACGACCATCGTCGGACTCATCGTGGTGTTCGCGGCAGTGCTGGGCGGCTATGCGATGGCCGGCGGCCCGTTCGACGTCCTCATCCAGCCGAACGAGATCGTCGTCATCGGCGGTGCGGTGATCGGCACGGTCATCATCTCGTCACCCGGTGGTGGCCTGAAGCGCATCTTCGGCGCCTTCAAGAAGGGCATCGTCGGCAAGGCGCCAGGGCGCACGCAGTACGTCGATCTGCTCAAGTGCCTCTATTCGCTCTTCCAGGTCATGCGGAGAGACGGAGTGCTCGCGCTCGAGCAGCACGTGGCCGACCCTCACAAGAGCTCGCTCTTCCAGAAGTTCCCGAGCGTCCTCGCCGATCACCACGCAATCGATTTCCTCTCGGACTCGCTGCGTCAGCTCGTGGACGGCTGTAGCCCCGAAGACCTCGTCCTCCTCTTCGACGCAGACCTCGAGACGCTGCACGAAGAAGAGCACCAACCCATCGGCCTCATCCGCACGGCGGGCGACGCGCTCCCCGGTCTGGGCATCGTGGCCGCCGTCCTCGGCATCGTCATCACGATGGCTCACCTCGATGGGGGACCCGAAGAGATCGGCCACCACGTCGCGGCGGCGCTCGTGGGCACGTTCCTCGGCATTCTCCTCTGCTACGGCGTGATCGGCCCCATCGCGACGGCGATCGAGATGATCGGCGGCGCCCAGCACCGCTACCTCATCTGCATCAAGGACGGAGTCCTCGCGGCCGCACGCGGCAACACGCCCGAGCTGGCCGTCGAATTCGCGCGTCGGTCGATCTTCACCGACATGCGACCGACGGGCAAAGAGATGGAAGAGGCGTTCAAGAGCCTGAAGTCGGGTGGTTGACCGTGAAGCAAGGCGACAAATCGGCCGGCAAGGCCAAAGTCATCTTCATCAAGAAGAAGGCCAAAGGGCACGCTCACCACGGCGGCGCGTGGAAGGTGGCTTATGCCGACTTCGTCACCGCCATGATGGCCCTCTTCATGGTGCTCTGGCTCGTGTCCCAGACCGACGAGACGACGCGGAGCACGCTGGCACGCTACTTCCGCTCGGGTGTCTTCTCGGGCAGCGGGCACGTCATCGGCGACAGCGTTCCTTCGGGGCGCGGGCCCACGGTCGGCGGTGGGACGAGCAGCATCAACGGCGAGCACGGCTCGCAGCAGGAGCGCCTCGAGGCCACCGCGCAGACGCTCGAGCAGGTGCTCGATCTGCTCGCCGCCGACGATCCCGCGCTCGAGGCGCTGCGCTCGCAGATCGACATCCGTCTCGACGACTCCGGCCTCCTCATCCAGATCTCGGACGGCGGCGACGAGATCCTCTTCGGCCTGGCGTCCTCGGAGCTGACCACGCCCATCCAGGAATTCCTCGCCCGGCTCGGTCCGGTGCTGGGACAGCTCTCGAACGAGCTCCAGATCCACGGGCACACCGACTCTCGTCCGTTCCCGAGCGGCTCGAGCTACGACAACTGGAACCTGTCCTTCGCGCGTGCAGACGCCGCGCGCCGCTACCTCGAGCAGCACGGCGTGCGTCCGGGTCAGATCGTGGGCGTCCTCGCGCACGCGGACTCCGATCTCCTCATCCCCGAGGCTCCCTTGGATCCGCGCAACCGGCGGCTCTCGATCCTCGCTGTGAGGCGAGGAGCCGAGCGTCCTGCGGCGCGAGGTCGCGCCGTGGTCGAGGGAGATCCCGAGGCGCCGGCCGCCGACGCTGCGCGCGAGAGCCTCTCGGCGCTGCGCCCCGAAGGGACCGAGGCGCCGGGCGCGACAGCGGAAGGCACCGAGCCCGGGGCTTCTGCGGAGGCTCCCGAACACGGGCACGACGCCGAAGGTGCCAGTCCGGGGACTGCCACGGTCGAGGGTGCCAGTCCCGGTCACCCGGCCGAGGGTGCCAATCACGGCCGCCCTGCCGAGGGTGCCAGTCACGAGCACGACGCAGCCGCGGCTGCGAGCGAGGAGCACCGATGAAGCGAGCACCCATCACAGTGTCCGTGGGCGGCGGCAAGGGCGGCGTCGGCAAGAGCATCGTCTCGACCAACCTCGCGTGCGCGCTCGCGGCCGCCGGCGTGCGGACGGTCCTCGTCGACGGCGACCTCGGCGCTCCGAACCTCCACACGCTGCTCGGCGTCACGCACGCGGGGCCCACGCTCCACGCCCTCCTCGAGCGGCGCATCGAGCGCATCGAGGAGGCCTTGGTGGCGACCAGCGTGCCGCGGCTGTCGCTCGTCGCCGGCGCCGGCGGGGTGCCCGGTCACGCCAACCCCAGCCATCAAGAGAAGCAGAAGCTCCTTCGACAGATCGCGTCGCTCGACGCCGACGTGGTCGTCATCGACGTGGGCGCAGGCACTGCCTACAACGCGCTCGATCTGTTCGCGGCGGGACAGATCCGCATCGTGGTCGCCACGCCCGAGCTCACCTCGCTCCAGAACGCGTACGTGTTCACCAAGGCCGTCGCGCTCCGCGAGATCGCGGCGCTCGCGAAGTCGGAGGGAAAGCTCGAGGCCTGGGCCCGCGCCTTCGATCACGGCGAGACGAGCCGCATGTCGCGGTGGCTGCGCCGCCTCGAGGCCGAGGAGCTCGCGCTCGCCACACGCATCCGCGGCTACCTCGGAGCGCCCGGCACACTGCTCGTGGGCAATCGCGTCGGCGCGCCCTCCGAGCGTCACGCGCTCTTCGCGCTCTCACGGATGGCGCGTGAATTCCTCGAGCTCGAGCTCCCCGTCGTCGCCACGCTCCCCAACGCGCGGAGCGTGATCGACAGCGTGCAGCGACGTCGCCCCGTGGTGGTGGGCCCGGACGCCGACCCGACGCTCGTCCGCGCGTTCGCGCAGCTCGCCGAGCACGTGGTCGCGAGCGAGCGACGCCGTCGCGATCCGGGGCCTGTCGAGACCGTGGGCGCCCCCGACGCGGACGACGCGGCCGGCGACGAGGGCTTCGAGGTCGAGCTCGGCGCGCGCAGCCGTCGCGAGG
>JAFLCL010000155.1 GCA_017303575.1 Deltaproteobacteria bacterium | reverse complement strand
GGACGCGTCGCGCTGCCACCGCGGCCAAGGCGCTCCCGCCACCCCCGCCCCCGTCGTCGCCGCGGCCGCGCGGGCCAGGCCTCCATCCCGGCGACGTGCTCATGCACGACGGCCTCGAGCACGCCCTCGAGCGCGCGTCCGAGCTGGAGGACGGGACGCTGGTGCGGGTGCTGGAGGTGATCGCGACGCCCCCCCGCTTCGTGGTCCAGCTCGACCACGCGGGCGAGCGCATCCTCCTCGCGACGAGCTACGACGAGCTGCCCGAGGGTCGCGTCGCGGACGTCGTGGCCCTGGGCGTGCGCTCGCTCCAGCTCGTTCGCCGCGGTGAGGCCTCGGCCCGCCCGGTCCTCGACGACCACGGCGTGCTCTTCACCGGACGCTGCCGCTTCACCGTGCTCGCAGACCGAGCCGGGCGGCACTTGGTCGTGGTCGAGCCCGAGGGTGCAGCGCGCCTCTGCCTCGTCGGCGACCTCGTCGACCGACGCAGGATCGACGTCCTCCCCGGCGGCTGAGGAGCCCGAGAGACCGTCCGACACGGACGATCTCGGTCTCTCACACGTCGGACTGAGACTGGTCTGCGGCCTGGGGACGGGGCGCGGTGGGCGCAGGACGCGTGCGGCCGAGGCCGAGCGTGCCGAAGAAGACCCCGAGCGTCAGCCCGAGCACCACGAAATTCCCCACGAACGCGCCGTTGCAGCCCGAGACGCCGAGCGCGAGCGCGGTGGTGGATGCGACGAAGAGGGCCCTACTCGTCGAAGGCAGCGTCGTCGAATGCAGCGTCGGCAACATCAGTACCTCGGGGGGTCGGGGTCGGGAGCGGGTGGGTAAGAAAGGCGTCGCTGCTCGGAGTGCGTACAGGGAGCAGGTGTATGACACTGTCGCACAGACCCCCGAAAGCGGTCCAACTTCTATCAAGGTCCCTCGGACACGCCAACGAAAATTTTGACAGCTCGAGCCGCGCCTTTCGGCGCGGGCGCGGGGGCTCGGGCGCCCCCGGACCCTGCGTCGCGGGTCGTCGAAGACTCCTCCTCGACTCCCGCTCCAGGGGTTGCTTCGCAACCGCGCCGCGTGGCGTCTCGGTGGGCTTGCACGGCGTGACAGGAGCAGCCCGCGGGCCAGGCCTCGATCGAGCCCAAAACCTCGACGATCTCGCGGCTTCGTGCGTGTCGAGCGCGCGAACGACGTGGTAGAGAGGACGCGATGACTGCGTCCATCCCGCCGCCGGCCGGGCCCGAGGTCCTGCCGATCCTGCCGCTGCGCAACTCGGTCCTCTTCCCTGCGTCGGTGGTGCCGGTCAACGTCGGCCGCGCTCGCTCGGTACGCCTGATCGAGGAATCGTTCGGACGCGACCGCCCGCTCATCGGCGTCGTCGCACAGAAGGAGTCCGACACGGAGGATCCGGAGTTCGAGGACGTGCACGCGTTCGGCACCGTCGCGCGCGTGCTCAAGGTCATCCGCCTCTCCTCGGGCAACTACTCCGTCGTGCTCCAGGGCGTCTCGCGCATGCGCATGCTCGAGCCGCTCACGCGCAACCCGTTCATGCGCGGCCGCGTCGAGCGCATCCACGAGACGCCCGTCCGCGACACCGAGACCGACGCGCTCGCCACGGCGCTGCGCGAGGCCGCGCGACGCCTGCGCGAGGTGCTGCCGCAACAGAACCGCGAGGCCGGCGCCGCGCTCGAGAACATCCACGACGCGGGCGCGCTCGCCGACGCCGTCGCCTCCGATCTCGGCATCCCCACCGGCACCAAGCAGCAGATCCTCGAGATCCTCGAGGTGCGCGATCGCCTGCGTCGCGTGCTCGAGATCGTCTCGAGGCAGGCGCAGGTGCACAAGGTCAAGAAGGAGATCTCCACGATGGTCCAGGAGGAGATGTCGCGCAGTCAGCGCGAGTTCCTCCTGCGTCAGCAGATGAAGACCATCCGCAAGGAGCTCGGCGAGGCCGACGACGACGACGAGATCGAGACGCTGCGCGAGCGCCTCGCGCGCGCCGAGTTGACGATCGAGGCCGACAGGGCCGCCCGCAAGCAGCTCCAGCGCATGCGCGCGATGAGCCCCCACGGCGCCGAGTACCAGGTGTGCCGCAACTACGTGGAGTGGCTCGCCGATCTCCCGTGGGGAAAGGTCACCGCCGATCGGCTCGACGTGAACGAGGCGCGACGCGTGCTCGACGAGGACCACCACGGCCTCGAGAAGATCAAGCGACGCATCGTCGAGTACATCGCGGTGCGGCGCCTGAAGAGCGACATCCGCGGTCCCATCCTCTGCTTCGTCGGACCGCCCGGCGTGGGCAAGACCTCGCTCGCGAAGTCGATCGCGCGCGCCACCGGCCGCAACTTCGTGCGCGTCGCGCTCGGCGGCGTGCAGGACGAGGCGGAGGTGCGTGGACACCGCCGCACCTACGTCGGCGCGTACCCCGGCCGCTTCGTCGTGGGCATGAAGAGCGCGGGCGCCAAGAACCCCGTGATGCTGCTCGACGAGATCGACAAGCTCGCGAGCGATGGCCGCGGCGATCCTTCGGCGGCGCTGCTCGAGGTGCTCGATCCCGAGCAGAACAACACGTTCACCGATCACTACCTCGAGGTCCCGCTCGATCTCTCGAACGTGCTCTTCATCGCCACGGCCAACCGCAAGGACACGATCCCGCGCCCCTTGCTCGACCGCATGGAGATCATCGATCTCGCCGGCTACACGCGCGACGAGAAGCACCACATCGCGATGGACTTCTTGGTCCCCAAGCAGCTGCGCGAGCACGGCCTGACGCCGGATCGCCTGGATTTCTCGGGCGACGCGATCGACGCGATCATCGATGGCTACACGCGCGAGGCGGGCGTCCGCAACCTCGAGCAGAAGGTCGCGTCGGTGTGTCGCTCGGTGGCGGTGCGTCTGGCGGAGGGCGAGGACGTGCGGCAGCTGTCGGACGCGGAGCACGTGCGCAACGTGCTCGGCGCGCCGCGCTTCGAGCCGTCGGTCGCAGAGAAGCTCTCGCACCCGGGCGTCGCCACGGGCCTCAGCTGGACGCCCTCGGGCGGTGAGCTGATGTTCGTCGAGGCGCAGCAGATGCCCGGTACCGGGCAGGTGCACCTCACGGGCAAGATCGGCGACGTGATGAAGGAGTCGATCGCGGCCGCCTTCTCGTACATCCGCGTCCGCTCGGCCGACCTCGGTCTGCCGAACGACTTCATGTCGAAGATGGACATCCACGTGCACCTGCCGAACGGCGCGATGCCCAAGGACGGTCCGTCGGGCGGCATCGCGGTGTTCGTCGCGCTGAGCTCCATGCTCACGAAGCTCAAGGTGCGCCCCGACGTGGGCATGACGGGCGAGATCACGCTGCGTGGCCACATCCTGCCGGTGACGGGCCTCAAGGAGAAGTGCCTCGCCGCGCACCGCGCGGGCCTCAAGCACATCCTCGTGCCGAAGCGGAACGAGCCCGACATGGAGGACGTGCCGAAGGAAATCAGGAAGGATCTCGAGGTTCACTACGTGAGCCGTCTCGACGAGATCCTCCCGCTCGTGCTCGACCTCGACTCGGGGCCGGCGGGCCCGGCGCCAGCGAGCACGAGCACGCCTCCTCCGAGCTGATGCGGGTCAGCTCACGAAGGGCGGGGGTGTGCCTGGCGGGAAGACCGGAGGCGGACCCTCGTCCGCCTCGTCGTCGCCGTCCGACTTGCCGGTCACGCGGAAGTCTTCGATCGGCCCGAGGGCCTTCTCGAAGCGCTCCATCGCGACCTCGTTCTGCGGGTCGAGGCCGACCGAGAGCGCACGCGCGTAGCTGCTGACCGCAAACGCGAAGCGCGAGACGGCGTCGGCGAGCGAGCGGGTGGTGGGCACGGCGCCGACGCTTCCATCGACGCCGAGCGCGCTGCCGAGTTGCGTGTGCGTGTGCATCACGCTCGCGCGAAGCGCAGGCACGAGCGCGTCGAGGCGCGCCTCGAGGCCTTCCTCCGTGATGCGCGAGATCAGCACGTGCCCGCTGCGCCACACGGCGTGCGCGTCGTCCTGCGTGAACGTGATCCCTTGGGGGAACAGCTTCAGCGCGATGGCCGCGGCCTCGGGGCCGTCGGCGTCGACGTCACCGGGCACCGTCGCGATGGCGAGCAGTGCCGCGTTCATCGACGACCACGAGGTGACAGCGTTGTTGCGCGGACCGCGCAGCGCGGGCGGCGCCGTGCGCATGCGGTCCTTGGTGATCGCGTCGACCTCGTCGGCGATGCGACCCACGACGGCGAGCGCCTCGCGCTGGTCGGGGCTGAGGTCCGTCGGGGCGACGGCGCGGAGGCGCGCCGCGAGCGGCGTGCAGTGGGGGCTCTTGATGCGAGCGGGGCTGGTGAGGTTCGAGACGACGGCGACTGCGTTCTGGATCGAGGAGACCATGAAGCACCTTTCTTTCTGGGCGGGTCGGAAGGACCTGCCCTGTGGCGCTCCTTGTCGGTGGCTCCTCCGCCGGGTTGCGTGTCGCCGAAAGAAAAAGTGCAGAGACCCTCGAGACCCACGGACGAGGCAGCTTTCAGAGCGAATCCGCTCGCGGATCGCCGAGAGAGATCGCTCAGCGAGCGAATGCGCACGGTCGAGCGAGGACGACGTCGAACGTCGGGCGAATCCGCACGGCGCAACGTGGGCTCCGTCGTTCGCCGCGCGAATCCGCACGGGCGAACGAGGACGACGTCGATCGCCGAGCAGATCCGCACGGGCGAACGAGGACGACGTCGATCGTCGGGCGAATCCGCACCCCGAGGCAGCGACGAGGTGGATGGCTGAGCAAGCTCGCTTCGCCAACCCGCGAGCCTCGAGGACGAGTGGTTCCGTGCCCTCGACCATCGTGCCGTCGTGCTGTTCGGGCTCGCGTGCTTTCGCGCGTTCGGGTCGCGGCACTACACGCTGGACGGACCCGTCGATGCTCCCGAGCTTCACCACCGGCGCTCGAACGACTCGCGCAATCCGGAAGTAGGCAACGTTCCGCTCGCGTCGATCGTCGGCGTCGTGCACTGACGAGCGGGGCCGCGGCGCGCCTCGACGCGCCTCTCGAGGACATAGGCACGCCCATGACCTCCGAGGGAATGGAGGCCCGGTACGCGGGTGGCAAGACGGTCCTCGTGAACACGACGACTCCCGCGCGCACCCCCATCTTCCTGATCGACGCAACGCTCGCCGCGGGTATGGGCTCGATGCTCCTCGCGCTGGCACCGTGGCTGCGAGACCAAGCCGGCGGAGGTCTCTCGGTCGACGCGCTTCGCCTCGTGGGCCTCTTCCTTCTGCCGTGGGCGGCGCACAACGCCTTCGCGGGGAGCGACCTCCGCGCTCGCATGCCCCATGCGCTCGTGCAGGTCGCGGGCGACCTCCTGTGGGTCGTGCTGAGCCTCGGGCTCTGCCTCCATCACTGGCCCGCGCTTTCGGCGCTCGGACGCGTTCTCTACGCGTCGCAGACAGCCGTGGTTGCGCTCGTGCTCATCACGAAGCTGCACGTCGTCTCCCACGCGCGAAGGACCCCGGTCCCGGCGCGGACGTGAGGCGCGAGGATCATGGCGCGTCGGTCGGACCGGCGTCCCGCGAGATGGTGCCGACATCACGTGATCTCGTCGTGTGCTCGTGCGAGCGTGAGGGATGTCGGCGTGGAAGATCGCGTCGTTCGATCGCGTGCTCGCGCGGGGGACGATCGCGTGTGACCTCGGGACACTTCCGTTCGACGCGAATGCGGCGGTCGTCGACGACTTCGTGATCGGTGAGGAGGTCGTCGTCACGCTCTCGCCGAACCCGAAGCGCGAAGGCGGCTACGACGTGACGCGCATCGCGCCGGTGAAGTACCGCGCGCCGTACGAGGCGGAGCTCGTCGCGCCGATCGCCGAGGCGATCGATGCGTGGGTGATCGAGGTGCTGGGTCGCCACGCGTGGATCGAGCGCGTCGAAGACGACTGCCTCTACCTCCGCGTGGAGGACGACTCGTACCGGCCCGAGCGATGGATCGTGTTCGGTGGTGTCGTGATGATCCAAGGGCCGCCCGAGATCGAGGAGATCGGCGCGGTGCGCGCGTTCGGGCCGAGCGACGTGCTGCGTGCTTCGCCCGAGCTCGCGCGGCACTGGCCCGCGATCCCCGACCACTGCGTCGTCTACCGCGTGGAGCCGATCGGCTTCGCAGCGGCACTGACCGTTGCGGCCGCTTCCATCCGCCTCGTCGTGGGCGCGGCTTGATCGGCTGGCGCGCGGCGGCGTGGCGCGACAGGCACGGCGCATGAAGCGCGCGTCGCGTCCCTGGGTCGTCTGTCACATGGTCCCCTCGCTCGATGGTCGCATCGTGCCCACGAAGTGGCCGGTGCGCGAGGGCGCGTATGCGGAGTACGAGCGCACCGCGAAGGCGCTGAAGGGCGATGCGTGGATCATCGGGCGCATCTCGATGGAGCCGTACGTGAAGGGGCAGGAGGCCTCGAAGACGAAGGTCGCGGCGCCGACGTCGCGTGCGCCGATCCCGCGCACCGATCACGTCGCGGACCCGAAGGCGCGGCGCTTTGCGATCGCGATCGATCCCTCGGGCAAGCTCGCGTGGCGCGCAGGCCGGATCGACGACGATCACGTGATCACCGTGATCACCGAGCGCGTGTCCGATCGCTACCTCGCGACCCTGCGCGCGGTCGGCGTGTCGTACGTGTTCGGCGGCGAGGACACGATCGACGTGAAGCGCGTGCTCCGCACCCTGCGCGCGCGCTTCGACATCGAGCGATTGCTCCTCGAGGGAGGCGGCAAGATCAACGGATCGTTCCTCGAGGCCGACGTCGTCGACGAGCTGAGCTTGCTCGTTGCGCCGATCGTCGACGGCAGCACGGGCACGCCCGCGCTCTTCGATCGTGCCCCCGCGAAGGCCCGCGCGTTCGAGCTCGTCTCGGTGAAGAAGCGCGCGCACGACCTCGTCTGGCTTCGCTACCGCCGCGCGCGCTGAGAGAGCGAGAAAGAATCCGCGCTTCGGAAGCGGGCCGCGGCGGAGGGGGTCCGATGCTCAGACATCCTCGGCCTTCGGCCTGCGGAACTCGCCCTGACCCCCCACCACCGCGTCCCTTCAGGCCGTGAGTCGATTGTTTCTCGCTCCCTGAGAGCGCCCCGTCTCTCTCGAGGGCTCGACGGACAGTGAGCTTGTGGTCGGCGGCGGGCGCCTTCACATGCACGAGGTGCTCTCCTCGCGATTCGTGCTCGCGCTGATCGTGTCGCTCGCTGCGACGAGCGCGGCCACGGCGAGCGCGCAGTGGGGTTGGTTCAGGCCGACGGGGCCGCGGTATGCGCTCGATGGTGTCTCGCGACGCGCGACCGATCACCGCTGCGCGCCCGAAGAGATGGTGCGCTACCGCAGCAGCGGGCTGCGCACGTCGTCCGGCGTGGTGGCCCATCCTGCGTTCGTCGAGCGCATGCCCGAGCTCGAGCGCGTGGTGCGCGAGGTGTCGATCGCGCACTACGGGCGCGCGCCGCGTCGCATGCTGACCGTGGGCGCGTTCGTGTGCCGCAACATCCGTGGGCGCGACGATCGCGTGTCGGAGCACGCGCTCGGCAACGCGCTCGACGTGCAAGGCTTCGAGCTCCCCGCGATGCGCCGCGCGGACGTCGCGCCAGCCGCGATGCCTCGACGTCTGCGCCGCGGCTTCACGGTGACGGTGGGGACGCACTGGAGCGCGCGCGACGAAGTGGGCCGCTACCACGGCGCGTTCCTCCGCGCGCTCGTCGCACGCCTCGCGCACGACGAGGTGTTCCGCGTGATCTACGGGCCTGCCCACCCGGGACACACCGGGCACTTCCACTTCGACATGTCGCCGTTCCGTTGGATCCACGTGTGACGCACGCGTCGCGAAAAGCCGGAGGCTGCTCTAGAGTCCGCGCATGGGCATCGATCTCAGCGTCAGCACCCTCTGGGCCGAGCTCGCGACGTGGAGCCCGGCGGCGGCCGAGGTGATCCTCAAGCCCGAGTACTGGGCGATCCACGGTGCGACGCGCATGGGCAAGGCGCTCACCTTCGACGATCGCATCGCGGACTCCGCCATCGACGCGGCGGTGCTCGCTGAAGGCGTGGTGCGCGCGCGCGGCGTGAAAGATCTCCTGGCCAAGGCCAACCGCACGACGACGGTGTGGAGCGAGCCGCCGCCCCCCAAGGTCACGAGCCATGGAGAGGCGCTGCGAGCGCTCGAGGGCGAGCACGTCCTCGACGTGGCAGGGGATGCGATCGAGCGCCTGGTCGCGCTCGCGCATGCGCTGCAAGCGGGCGCGAAGCTCGGGGAAGACGCGAGCCACGACGACGTGCGCGAGCTGCTCGCCTCACCGCCCCGTGTCGGCCCCAAGCCGCGCGGTCCGTTCTCCGCGCTGCTCGCGATGAGCACGAACACGATCTGGGTGCCGATGCCGCTCGCGAGCGCGTGGGACGCGCCTTCGTTCATCGTCGCGTCGCAGGTGCAGCTCGTCGAGGATCTCGACGCGCTGCCGCCGTGCCTCGAGGACGCGGACGAGCGCGTGGCAGGCGATCTCTCGAACGTCGGCGCGCTGATCGAAGGCTTCCGCGAGGCGCTCGAGCTCGCGGGCGGACACCGCTGCGTGGTGATGGACGGCTAACGCGTCTTCTTCGCAGGGGTCTTCTTCGCAGGGGTCTTCTTCGCAGGGGTGTTCTTGGGAGCGGCCCTCTTCTTGGAGGCTGTCTTCTTGGAGGCTGTCTTCTTGGAGGCTGTCTTCTTGGAAGACGTCTCGGGTGCTGCGGTGCCTGAAGTCTTCGCGGCCAGACCCGCGAGCGTGGCGGCGCGCACGTCGGCGAGGGGGCGCGCTGCGTCCTTGGACTCGCCCACGCGGCCGAGGGCATCGGCGAGCGCGGGGTCCTTCTTCTTTCCTTCGAGGTGGATCCCTGCCTGGATGCGCTGCGCGACGATCTTCGTCGTGCCTGCGTTGAAGAACGTCCCGCTGTCGCCCGCGTAGAGCCACGCCTCGAACGCGGGCTTGCCGTTCTCGGTGAGCGTCACGTGCTCGAGCACAGCGCCGAGCGCGGACTCGTCGTTCTCGTCGAGCGAGAGGCGCCGCGCGACTGGAAGGTCCTTGCGATCCCACTTCTTGCCGGCCTCGATCAGCTGCGCGGCCTGGAGCTTGGAGAGCTCGCTCTCGCTCTTGGGCGCGAGGCGCCCGCTGACGGTGAGCGTGCGCTTCTTGGGCGCGCGCTTCGCGAACGACGCGACGACCTCACCCACCGCAGGCTTGGTCTCGCCGATCGTCGCGAGCGTCTTGCGCTCCGCGTCTCGATGGTGGGGGAACGATTGCTCGCTCTTGGTCCACACGAAGCGCGCGATCGCGGGCGAGTCGTGCTCCGCGAGGATCGCGAGCCCGAGCTGGATCGCGTAGTGACCATGCGCCCTCTCGAGGAGCGTCGGCGCGACGGCCTCGAGCCGATCGAGCGGCAGCACGCGCGCACACTCGGCCGCGATCTCCGCGGGCACGTGGGTCCCGATCGGCAGGTAGACGTCCCAGGCGGGATCGATCGCATGCCCCGCGCGCACGAGCGCGAAGAAGGCGAGCTGCTCGCCGAGGTCGAACGACCCGTGGATCTCGGCGAGCGCTTTGTGCTTCACCGACGCGAGGCGCGCGAGCGCCCAGTCTCGCGCTTCCCCACGGACTGACGCGGCGATCTTCCAGGCACCCGCGACATCGGCTGCGAGGCGGTAGCCCCACGCGTCCTTGATCCCCAGCACGTCGAAGCGCAGCGGCATGGGCAGCGTCGCGACGATCGGCGAAACGCGCGGCCCCTTCTGCGTGAGACACAGCGCGCGCCACAAGGGGATCTGCGCGCCTTCGTGCTCGACGATCGTCTCGAGCGGACCGGGTGGGTCGAGCCCGAGCCAGCGTCGGGCGGTCGCACCGCTCGGCACCCACTCCCACGGCGCGAAGACGTCCATGCGGACGATCGCCTCTGCGACGCCGCGCTGCCCCGGCGTGAGCGACTCGGGCAGCGGATAGATCACGTGCGGGTACGTCGTCGGGAACTCGACCGCAGCGAGCGCGTCGCGCAGCGCCTTGCCTGTCGCGTCGCGGTCACCCTTCGCTTGCGCCGCCCGCGCCGCGTCGAGCGAGGCCGCTGCGTTCGGAGGGAGCTCGTGCCCAGAGGATCCGCCGCTCATGCCGCGCAGCGTACCGCGAGCCGCCGAGACAGGACGACTCGAGTGCGCCGCGTGAGACCGCGGAGGCGCGCGGCGGTCTCATCTTCTCTTGGGCACTGCCTCCTTCGTGGTCGTCTTCCTCTTCGTGGTCGTCTTCCTCTTCGTGGGTGCCTTCTTCTTTTGCGGCGCCTTCTTCTTTTGCGGCGCCTTCTTCTTTTGCGGCGCCTTCTTCGCGCGTGCCTTCTTCGCGCGTGCCTTCTTCGCGGTCGGTGTCTTCTTCGACGTCTTCTTCTTCGGGCTGGCCACGGCCTTCGGAGCATCGACCGTCCGGACCTTCGCCTCGCCCCCCGCCTTCTTCGCCTCGCGGCCCGCGAGCGTGGCGGCGCGCACGTCCGCGAGGGGGCGGGCTGCGTCCTTGGACTCGCTCACGCGGCCGAGCGCATCGGCGAGCGCGGGATCCTTCTTCTTGCCCTCGAGGTGGATGCCCCTCTGGATGCGCTGCGCGACGATCTTCGTCGTGCCTGCGGTGAAGAACGTGCCGCTGTCACCGGCGTAGAGCCAGGCCTCGAACGCGGGCTTGCCGTTCTCCGTGAGCGTCACGTGCTCGAGCACAGCGCCGAGCGCGGACTCGTCGTTCTCGTCACACGAGAGACGCCGCGCCACCGGCAGATCGCGAGGCCCAGCTGGATCGCGTGCGAGCCGTGGGCCTTCTCGAGCAGCGTCGGCGCGACGGCCTCGAGGCGATCGAGCGGCAGCACGCGCGCGCACTCCACGGCGATCTCGAGCGGAACCTCGGTCCCGATGGGTAGGTAGCGGGTGGATCGATGCCGAACCAGCGTCGAGCCGTCTCGCCGCTCGGCACGCGCTCCCACGGCGCGAAGACGTCCATGCGCGCGATGCTCTCCGCGACGGCCCGCTGATCGCGCGTCAGCGTCTCGACGAGCGGATAGATCACGTCCGGGTACGACGTCGGAAAGTCCACGGCCACGAGCGCCTCGAGCAGGGCCTTCCTCGCGCTCTTGTCGTCCTTCTTCGCGATCGCGCGTCGCGCCGCGTCGAGCAGCGCGGTGATCGAAGGAGGAAGCTCGCGTCCCCGGGGTTCCGCTCATGGCGCGAGGATAGGCGCGAACGCGTGATCAGCTCGGTGCGATCAGCGTTCGCACACGCGTCGGAGCGCGTCCGAGGATCGACGCGAGCTCGCCATCGACACGCGCGAACTCGCCGGCACGGCTCGCGAGGAAGAAGCCGTACGCGATCGCGGCGACGTGCGGAGGAAGGCCGCGCGCCGCGAGGCGCTCGCGGTACTGCGCGTCGCTGATCACGTCGTGTCGAACGGAGGTCTGCGCGGTGTCTGCGCGGATCGTCGCGAGGTCCGCCAGCGACAGCGCCTCGGAGCCCGTGAGAGGTGGCGTCGGTCCCTCGAAGGTGTGCTCACCTGCGAGGATGGCGGCGGCGGCCTCGGCGAGATCGCCGTGCGTGGTCCACGACACGACACCGTCGGCGGGGATCGTGATGACGTCGTCGTGCGTGGCCTGCCTCGCCATCGCGAGGCCGCTCGAGGCGTAGAAGCCATGGCGCAGCGAGGTCCACTTCATGCCCGAGCCCGCGAGCATCGCTTCCGTCGCCGCGTGATCGTGCATCGGTGGGAACGCCGAGGTCGCGCTCGCCGCCATGTGGCTCGTGTAGAGCACACGCTCGGCGCCTGCGTCGCGCGCCGCATCGAGCGCGGCGCGGTGCTGCGCGCGAGAGTCCCCGCCGTAGGCACGCGCGTTCGACGACACGATCAGCACCCGGCGCGCGCCCTCGAAGGCGTGGCCGAGGCTCTCCGGCTCGGCGAAGTCACCGTGACGCACGCGCACCCCCAGCGCCGCGAGATCCGCCGCCTTCGCGACGTCCCGAACGCTCACGCCGATCTGGCCGGGTGACACCCGCGCGGCGAGGGCGTGGACGATGAGTCGCCCCAGCTGACCATTGGCTCCCGTGACGATGAACATGTCGACGCTCCTCTGTTATCGGTGATAACGAGTTGGTGTTATCACCGGTTGCACGGCGCTTCAAGGACTCGTTAGCGGCGCTAACGGGGCGCTGGTAGAGACCCGTGATGAGCCGTGAGCCGCAGGACGTTCGTCAGCGCATCGTGAAGGCGGCGGCCAAGCTCGTGGCCGAGGGCGGCGCGGAGGCGGCGACCACACGCGCGATCGCCGCCGCGGCGCGCGTGCAGGCGCCCACGATCTACCGAGCGTTCGGCGACAAGCGGGGCCTGCTCGACGCCGTCGCCGAGCACGTCGTCCAGGGCTACGTGTCGCGCAAGCGCGCGCACGCGCCGCACGCCGATCCGGTGGAGGATCTGCGTGAGGGCTGGGACGCGCACGTGGCGTTCGGGCTCGCGCACCCGGGCGTGTTCGCGATCATGAGCGCGGAGAAGACCGAGACGATCTCGGCGGCGACCAAGGCGGGCGCCGAGGTCCTGATCGCGCGGGTGCGTCGCATCGCGGCGGCGGGGCGCCTCGTGGTGAGCGAGGCGCGCGCGCTCGCGCTGATCCGCGCAGTGTGCGCGGGTGTGGTCGCGAGCTTGCTCGAGCAGCCCGAGTCCGAGCGCGACCTCGGTCTCTCGGAGACCGCACGCGAGGCAGTGATCGCCGCGATCGCGACGACCAGGCCCGTGACCAAGAAGCCCGGCGTCCGCGGCGCAGCGATCGCGCTGTCAGCCTCGCTCGGCGACACGACGTTGCTCAGCAAGGGCGAGCGCGCGCTCCTCGACGAGCTCTTGGCGCGCCTCGCCGCATCGCCCAAGCCGTGAGCGACGCCGAGCGCACGCTCCTGCCGTTGCTCCATGCGTTCCGCGCGTGGGCCGAGGGCGATGGGCCGGGCGATGGGCTCGCGTCCGAGCTCCTCCGGGTGTGGAGCGAGCTCGCGCCGCGCGCGAGCAGCGAAGACTGGGCCCTCGGCGCCGTCGAGGCGTGCATCGACCTCTGGCACGCGTGGGCCCATGCCGAGACGGTGCCGTGGCGCGCGCGCGTGGCGCTGATCGAGTCGGGCGGACACGACTGGAGCGCTACGCTACGCGCGCTCGCGTCGCTCTCGGCGTTCGCCGAGCTCGGTCACGACGGTCGCGAGACCACGTGGGACGCGCTGCTCCACACGGCGCCCTCGCGTGACGACATGCACCGCGCGCTCGCGCGGCTCACGCCGCTGGTCGACACACACCTTCATCCCTCGCGGCTCTACGGTGTCGCGGCGGTGCGCCTCGCAGCGCTCGGATCGATCGACGAAGCCCTCGCGCTCTCGCGCCGGATCGACGTGCCAGAAGCGCGCGCGCGCTGCCTCGCGAAGCTGATCGTCGGGCTCGATCCCTCGCGTGCGATCGAGTCGCTCGACGACGCGTGGCGCGACGCGATCACAGCGCCCTTCGACGAGCCGCACTACCGCCTCGGCGGGCTCGATCGTCTGCTCGCGATCCATCCGTCGCCCCACGCGTGGCTCCGCGAGCTCGAAGACTTCGTCGAGACGCTCTCCCCCGAGGCGCGCGCATGCTGCCCCGATCACGACGATGCGCACGCGATCCTCGCGGAAGGCTGGGAGCGAGCGGGGGACGCTGCGCGAGCGGCGCACTGGCGTGCTCGGGTGCCGAGCCCCCCGATCGACGAGCCGGTGAAGGACGATCACGTGCCCGAAGCCGACGACGACGACCCGTGGGCTCTCGTCGACGCGGCGCCCTCGCTCGCTCCCGAGGCGATCCCTTCGGTGCTCGAGCGCGCCCTCGTGCTCGCGGTGCAGCCGCAACCGCGCCTCGCGGGCGAGTGGCGCCACGTGCTCGCGGCGCTCGCGGCACGCGAGGATCTCTCGACGGAGCTCACGACGCGCCTCCGCGACGCGGCCCTCGCAGACTGGCAGCTCGACGATGATCTGCCGACGTGGGTCGACGAAGCGACGCTGCGCGCGATGCTTCGTCGTGCGATCGCGACGCGGCGTCGAGGCGCGTGGCGCGCGTGCAGAAGGGGTCGTGCGCGTGCTCTCTACGACCCGCCGTTCGATCCCGAGCAGCTGCGACCGTTCGTGCCGCGCGGCCAGCTCCTCGCGACGCGCGCTGCTGTGGTGGGATGGCGTACGGCGCTGACCGAGACGCCACGCTCACCGAGCGATGCGCGCTGGTACGGCATGCTCGCCGCCGCGACGCTCCCACCCGACGAAGCGCGCCCGCACTGGTGCGCGCTCCGCGGCCCCGACGGAACCGACGCGCTCGCGCCCGTGGGTCGCAACCGCGCCGCGATCGTCACCGCGCTCGGCGGCTCGTCGGCGATGGAGGCGTGGGCCCTGGTCGATGCGCTGGACGCGCACTGATCTTCAACCCGTGGGGATGACGTGCCTCGCGCAGCGCGCGGCGATCGCGTGGAGCACCAGCGCCAGGGGCAGCGGTGCGACGACGAGCAGGCTCGCGAGGGGCCCGACGAGGATCGCGAGACCGAGCGCCCAGCCCGCCGTGGGCATCAGCGTGAGCGCGATGCCCAGGCTGGAGACACCGAGGGTGATCTCTTCGTCGACGATCGCCCGCGGGTCGCGGTGACGCCGCACCGCCGCGAGGACGGCGCTCGCACGATCGATCGTCGGCACGCCGACATGGCTGCCGACGACGTGCTGGCTGCCGTCGACGAAGCGGACGACGATCACGTGCCACACGTCCTCGGCGCCGCTCGCGATCGTGTGGACCACGGTGACGAAGCGCGCGACGTGGGCGGGCGCCTCGCGCTCGAGCCGCGTGAGCAAGCGTGCCCGCCCAGCCTCCTCGAGCGGCGAGGGCAACCTCGCGAGGCGGAGGAGATCGTAGGCGTCCTTCACGATCGTCGCGGGCACGAGGAACGGAAGGAACACGACGAACGCCCCGAGGCAGAGCTTCTCCCAGAGCGGGTGAGGTGGCAGCGGCGCGACCGGGCTCGGTGTGATGTCGCGGTAGGGCATGCCCCGAGCTTTGGATCGTGGGGAATCGGCGACCACGATGATCGGCCGATGTGCTATCGGCGACGGCGATGACCCGTGAGCGCATCCTCCCCGCCCCGGTGCTCGATGGCGAGCTCTTGCGCGCCTTCGTCGCGTTCGCCGACGAGCTCCACTTCACGCGCGCCGCCGAGCGCGTGGGGCTCTCGCAGCCCGCGCTGTTCGAGCGCGTGCAGCGCCTCGGTGCCGTGCTCGACGCGGAGCTCTACCGACGTGTCGGGCGGGGCGTGGAGCTGACGGAGCGCGGTCGTGCGCTCGAGGCGTATGCACGCGAGGTGCTCGCGCACGCGCATGGCTTCGAGGCGCGCTTCCGCGGGCTCGCGCCACGCGAGTCGGTGACGCTCGCGGCAGGCGAGGGCAGCTACCTCCACCTCCTTCCGCGCGCCGTGCGTGCGTTTCGCGAAGGTGGTGGCGCGCTCGAGCTCCTCACGATGGGCGCCAAGGACGCGATGGGCGCGGTGATCACGGGCCGCGCGGATGTCGCCGTCGTGGTGGTCGACCTCGTGCCCGACGCGCTCGAGGGCGAGCTCCTGCTCGAGACGGGCATGAGCTTCGTGCTCGCGCACGACCACGCGCTCGCGGAGAAGAAGCGTCTCTTGCTGCGCGACGTGGCCGCGACCGACGTGATCCTTCCGCCCGAGGGTCGGCCGCACCGTGACTTCGTGGTGCGCGCGATCGTGAAGGAGGGCCTCTCGCTCTCGCGGGTGATCGACGCCGATGGCTGGCCGCTCGCGCTCGCGTTCGCGTCGATGGGCCTGGGCGTCGCGATCGTGAACGACGTCGTGGTGCGCGGTCCGGGCGCGGCGACGACCGAGGGCTTGGTGCTCCGCGCGGCCAAGGAGCTCGGGACCGTGAGCTACCGGATCGTGTGGCGACGGGGCCGATCGCTGCCCGCGCCGGTGCGCGCGCTGCTCGAGACGATCCGTCGCGGGAGCCGGATCCGATCCCGTGCGTGAGCGTTTCGCGCGGGAACGTCACGTGATTCGCGGGCGCCGGTGTCGCCCTCGGTCGCGCCTGAACAAACTCGCGATAGTGTTCGTCCTTCTCGCGCCGCTCTGGCTCGCGGCGTCACGGAACCCACGACGATGAACCAACGCGCCTCCTCGCTGCTCGCTCTCGCTTCCCTGATCGCGCTCGTGATCGCGCTCGTCGCGCCCCTCGGACAGCGCGTGTCGTCGCAGGAGTCGACGGGTCCGGTGGAGCAGGGCTCGACGCTCGAGGCGCCGCCGCCCGAGGTCGCCGTCGCTGCCGGTGAGGAGCTGCCGCCGAACACCGTCGTCATCGACGTCGATGCGCCCGAGCGCTCGCTCTACCGCATCGCAGTGCCCGCCGTGCTCGGCGAGCCCGCGATGGGCGCCGAGGGCGCGGAGGTCTTGCGCAACGACTTCCGCCTCATCTCGCTCTTCGAGGTGCTCGATCCGCGCGGCTTCGTCGCGGACCTCGAGGCCGAGGATCTGAGCCTCACGCCCGCGTCGTGGCAGACCGTCGGCGCGCAGGGCGTGATCAAGGGACGCATCGTGCGCGAGGGCGGTCGCATCCGCGTCGAGATGCGCCTCTACGAGCTGTCGCGCGGGACCACGGCCACGCTCACGCGCACGTACGCAGGCGGCGCGGGCGAGCTGCGCGGCTTCATGCACGACTTCGCGAACGAGGTCGTCCGCGTGCTCACGGGTCGCGCCGGCGCGTTCGGGACCCGCATCACGTTCGCGCGCCGCGTGCGCGAGGGCCGCAAGGACGTCTACGTCGCGAGCTTCGACGGCCACAACGTCGCGCGCGTCTCGACGGGCCGCGGTGTCTCGATGCTCCCCGCGTTCGGGCCCGGCGGCATCTGGTACTCGGTGCTCACCGAGACGGGCATGTTCATCACGCGCACGGGCCAGGAAGAGGCCCCGATCATCGACGCGCCCGAGTCGATCAACATGGGCGCCTCGCTCTGCGGCGGCCGCGTGTACTTCACGAGCACGCGCGATGGGAACGCAGAGATCTACAGCTCGAACGTCGACGGAACCGATCTCCGTCGCCTCACCGACAACCCCGGCATCGACGTCTCCCCTGCGTGCGGCGGACCGGGCGGCACGATCGCGTTCGTGTCGAACCGACACGGCAGCCCGCAGATCTTCGGGATGAACAACCAGGGCGGCAACGTGCGGCGCCTCACCTACCGCGGCTCCTACAACCAGACGCCGGCGTGGTGCCCCGACGCGCAGCAGAGCCTGCTCGCGTTCACCGGTCGCGCGGGCGGCCTCGACGTGTTCACGGTGAACATCCAGAGCCAGCAGTACACGCGCATCACGCAGGGCCAGGGCGTGAACAAGGATCCGGCCTTCAGCCCCGACTGCCGCATGCTCGCGTTCTACTCGACGCGCGGCGGCATCTTCATCGCGAACCCCGAGGGGCTCAACCAGCAGCTCGTCATCCCGGGTGTGGCCGAGACGCTCCGTTGGTCGCGCTGAGTGGGCTGGAGTCGCTGACGCTGAGACCCCGGGGTGCAATCCCGGGGCAGTGAGAGCGGTCAGCGCTTCGCGGCAAGCCCGACGAGCGGGCTGGTTCGCGTCGTTCACGGCAGCCGGGCGAGCATCGCGCGGAGCTTGCGGGCGCGCGCGTCGTTCACGAGCGTGCACGCGTGGGCGACGTGTCCCGCGAGCGCGCTCGGGCCGATCGGCTGACCGTCGATCTCCGCGCGCTCCCAGCCCTCGCGTGCGACGCGGTGGAGCACTGCGCGGAGAAGGTCGTAGCGATCGCGCGCGAGGTTGGGTCGATCGTTGACGACGACGCCGAGCACGTCTTGTCGTCGATGACGACGAAGCACGCGCGTCTTGTCGTGTCGCACGCCGAAGGACTCGTCGCGGCAGATCGCGACGACCGAGCGCACCAGGCCGCGCACGTGATGCGAGAGCGATGCGTCGCCCGAGAACGTGAGGTCGTCGGCGTAGCGCGTGTACGTCGCGCCGAAGCGGCGTGCGAGCCCCGCGAGGCGCGCGTCGAGGTGGTAGGCGACGAGGTTCGCGAGCGCGGGTGAGCTCGGCGCTCCTTGCGGCAGATGCGGCGTGCGCAGGCGCTGCGCGAGCGCATGCGTCGAGGCGTGATCGACGTGTGTGCGCAGCGACGCGATCACGTCCGGGCGTGTGGCCGTCGTCGTGAGGCGCGTGAGACGCGCCGCGATGACGTCGGGGTAGCCCATCCGCGAGAAGACTCCGCGCACACGCGCGGCCGTGATCGAGAGGAAGAAGTCGGCGAGGTCGAGCCGCACGACGACCTCACGGTGCATGTGCCTCACCGCCGCACTTCGTGGACTGCGCCCGCGGACGAATCCGTGCGCCGCGTCGTGGATCGGAACGTGCGCGACGATCGCGTCGAGGATCGCGCGCTGTGCACGCGCGAGCGGAGGCGAGGGGATCTCGAGCACACGCAGCCCGCCGCTCTGCTTGCGGAGCAACGTCGTCCGATGCTGCGGGCGCACGATCTCGCGAGGCCGCGCGCGAGAGAGGAAGTCGAGCGCAGCCACGCTCGTACCGATCTGCGCAGCCAGCTCGGGCAGCGTCGTGATCGATGGCACGCCGAGATCCGCGAGCGCGCCGCGCATCGTAGACATCGCGGGCGCCGGGAGCGCGATCGCACGCACGACGGTGATGTGAGCGTGGCGCGCGAGGCTGTCTTGGTCGCCGATCCACACGGCGAGCGCGTCGAGCGTGGCGTGTGGTGGCTCGGGGAACCGCATGACGGTCGCGCGTGCGAGAGCGGGCAGCCACGTGCGCGTGCGAACTGCCTCGTGCGGGATCACGAGGTGCAGGCCGACACGTGTCTCAGTGCGAACGCCGCGCACCGCGTACGTGGCTCGCTGCGCCATCTCGCGTGGGACCCACGGTCCATCGAGGAACGCGCTCGCGATCGCGTGGGCCAGCGCGTGGACGGCGGCCATGTCTCAGCGATCCGAAGACGAGAGAAGCGTGAGCAGGCGCGCCGACGATGCGTTCCTCGCGCGCGGGTCCGGCATGCAGTGCCGTCGCTGCGCGACTTCGGTCGATGCGACGTGAAGGCGGCTCCGGGGATGCCCCGGAACGAGGGACGAGCCCTCCGCTCGATCGCGCCTGCTCACGCCCGCGATGATGCGCCAACGACGCGGCGCCATCGACGACGAACGTGCGTGCGGATCACCAGCGCTTGAGGATCTCGCCGAGCGTGTCGTCGTCGACGAAGAGCTCGTCGACGTCGTCCGAGTCGACGATCGCGTCCGAGAGCTTGTTCGCGCGGCGGTTGACCGGGCCCGGCCACTCGAGGGCGCGGGCGACCGCCTCGATCAGGGCGGTCGAGGGCTTCTCGACGTGGAGCGCGAGGGCCTTCTTCTCGACGAGCAGATCGATCAGGCGCAGCGCGCTCGCCTTGCCTTCGGCGGTGGCGGGCACGTCCTCGAGCGCGTCGTCGTCGTCGTCCTCGTCGTCGAGGTCTGCGTCGGGGTCGCCTTCGCCTCGGGCGAGGGCCAGCTGCAGGCGATCCTCGGGATCGGCCGTCGGCTCGACCTCGTCATCGGACTTCTTCTTCGCGCTCGCCACGGAACCCTCCGCGTCCGCCGCACTCGACGGACAGCTCGGCGTATATCGAACTCCGCCCACACCGGCCAATGATTTCTGCACACGCAAGCATCGTGCAACGGCCCAAATGCCCACGATTCAGGCCGATCGGGAGCGGGGTTCCGACACGAGGCTCACTCGCGCACGACGGCCTCGAGATCGTGGATCCGTCGCTCGAGCACCAGCGCGGCCTGCACGAAGGCCTCGCGAACGAGCGGGGGAGCGACCAGCTCCGAGCCCGGCATGACCGAGATGCGGCCGAGACGGCTGCGGGCGCGGGCGATGCCGTCCTCGCCGGGGTGCACTGCGAGATCGAGGAAGCCGGCCCAGAGACTGACGACGCGCTGGCTCGTCGGATCGAGCGAGCGCGCGGCGAGCGTCGCGCGCGTGAGCTCGGTCGAGGCGTCGTGGAGAGCGCCCATCGTCGCGAGCGTGGCGGCCGCACCCGCGAGCGCGAAGGCCTCGCCGCGCGGCTCGCCGATCGCCGCGAACTCCGCGTGCGCTTCGCGGAACAGCGAGAGCGCGCGACCGAAGCGCTCCTCGTCGAGCTCGAGCTCGCCCATGCCGAGCATCACGCGACCGTGGTGGCGTGGCTCGTTGGTCTCCTTCGCGCGGCGGGCCGCGATCGCATAGCGGGCGCGCGCCTCCTCGG